>CBDTXL010000688.1:0-3215 GCA_965364435.1 uncultured bacterium | reverse complement strand
TTTTTTTCCAGTATTCCTTCAGAGTCTGATGATATAGTACGCTCCAAAATAGAGACTTGGTGCCAGATTGTTACCAAGGGAGACCTAGAGAAGTTCCAAAAGCGCCTTGCCTGGGATGGTCTAAATTTAAACACTGTGCGCCCTGCCTTTGGCTCTGTTCGTCTGAGGGATGCTCAGAATTTACCGCCCTGGCTAGAAACTTTCAAGGCGGGAATAAAAGCCTCTGCTTTGATTTCTGTAGAAACTCTAGAAAAGGGCGCGGCAAATGAATACCCTTGTCTAGAAGCCCAAAATCCAATTCCCTTTGAAGAAGTTTTTCTCCCCTTTATTCAGATAGGCAGAGAGAAATTAATTTCCCAAGCTGGCGACAGTTATCATTGTTTGAGTGCCGTTGCTCACGCCAACCTTGAGCGGAATCTTTTAGGCTCACTCGCTCGTTTGTCTTCATACACAATGGAATTGAAATTCTCAGTGTTTCGGGCGCAAAGGCAGTCGCCGTTATCCCGGATACTGGGACAGTTGCAAAATACTCATCCCAAACATCACTATCAAGCGTTTATCAAAGAGATGCTTAAGGGAGGAGGGCTACTGACATTTTTCCAGGAATACCCTGTGTTGGCTCGGCTTGTTGCAACCGTAACAGACTTTTGGGTTGATGCTAGCCAGGAATTTCTCCAGCGGTTGACATCGGACTGGTCTACAATTGAGCAAACTTTCCAGGCAGACAGGGAACTGGGTCAGATTGTCTCCATCCAACCTTCTCTAAGTGACCCCCACAATAATCGTCGCTCTGTGATAGCGGTAACTTTTTCCTCTGGTTTGAAACTCATCTACAAACCCAAAGACTTAGGTTTAGAAGCCGCTTATTTTCAGCTACTAACCTGGTTGAATCAGCAGGGAATCTCTTTACCGTTCAAGTTACTCAAAGTCCTCAATCGTTCTAGCTATGGTTGGGTGGAATTTGTAGAGTATTTGCCCTGTCAAGACAAAGAACAAGTAAAGCGCTATTACCAACGAGCGGGACAGCTACTATGCTTGCTCTACATGCTGGGGGCAAATGACTGCCACAATGAAAATTTGATTGCCTGCGGGGAACACCCAGTAGTAGTGGATTTGGAGACACTGATGCACCCCCGATTCCAAGAAATTGCAGGCTTAGGAGAGGGTGCCCAGGCTTTATTCCTGGCACATCAGCAGCTTGGAGATTCTGTACTGCGGACGGGTCTTTTACCACGCTGGGAGGTGGGGTCAGACGGACGAGAAGCTTATGATGTCAGCGGATTGGGAGGAGTCGGTGAACAGGAAATATCCTATCGCCTGCCGAAGTGGGAGAACATTAACACTGACAACATGAGGTTAGGGCATGAGTCTGCCAGAATAGTGCGGCAAGATAATGCACCCTCTCTGGAAGGTGTCACTTTATCGCCACATGATTATGTAGAAGAACTGGTGGATGGCTTTGAGCAAATGTATCGGTTCTTCGTGGCACAACGGGAAGCCTTCCTAGCAACCGATGGTCCTTTGACAGCCTTAGCTCATCAGCAAATTCGCTGTGTTTTTCGTCCAACCCAAGTCTACGCTTTGCTGCTGCAAAAATCGCTGCAACCTCAATGTCTCCGGGATGGTGCAGACCGTAGTATTGAACTTGATGTTCTCAGCAGAGCCTTACTCTGGTCAGACTCTAAGCATCCCTTCTGGTCACTTCTAAAAGCCGAATTGCAGGCACTTGAGCAGATGGATATCCCTTACTTCACTGCTTACTCAGACAGTGATGCTTTGTCGGTTAGCTCTGATGAAACGATTGAGCAATGTTTTGTACAACCCAGTTATAACCAGGTGATTGCTCGCTTACAGCGGCTCAGTGATGAAAACTTAGCCCAACAAATTGCGATTATCCGAAGTTCTTTGTACTCGATGGTCACTAGCGAACCTAATCATGCACCCCTCGCTAATCATGTTGAGCTGAATCTGGATGCTGTTTCCCCACTTACCCAAGATGTAATGGTACAGCAAGCTGTTGCGATCGCTCAAGATCTACAACAACGAGCGATTCGTGCCGCTGATGGCAGCGCTACCTGGATAGGACTGGAGTTCTTCCCTCAAGCCAAACGGTTCCAATTACAGCCCATAGGCTACAACCTATATGATGGCAGCTGTGGCGTAGCTCTGTTCCTGGCAGCAGTGACAAAAGTTACGGACGACAGTCGATTTCGTGACTTGTCCCTAGGAGCCTTACAACCCTTACGCAAGATTTTACTGCACTTAGACTCTGAGTCTGAGCAAAAAATTACCAACCTAATCGGGATTGGAGGTGCTGTAGGACTAGGGTCAATCGTCTACGCACTGGTACAGATTAGCCAATTTTTAGATGAAGCGACTCTCTTGGAGGATGCGAAACGAGCTGCATCTTTAATCTCACCCGCTGCTATTGCTGCTGATCAACTATTTGATATTGTGGCGGGAGCAGCAGGAGCTATTCTCGGCTTACTGGCTTTGCATGAAGTGACAGCTGATCCAGCCGTTCTGGAACAGGCAGCTACCTGTGGTCATCATCTCTTAAATCATCGTATTACCAGTGATACCGGCTTCAGAACCTGGGCAATTCCAGATGAAGAACCCTTGACTGGCTTTTCCCACGGTGCAGCGGGTATTGCCTACGCTTTGCTCAGGTTGTATGAAACTACTCAGGACGCGGCTTTTCTGGCAGCAGCACAGGAGGGTATTGCCTACGAACGCAGCGTCTTTTCGCCCAGCGCTGGCAATTGGCCAGATTTGCGATCGCTCATCAATAAGAATAACCAGCCCTCATTTATGACTAGCTGGTGTCATGGTGCTACAGGTATTGGTCTGGCACGCTTAGGGAGTCTGGCGATTTTAGATACTCCTGAAATCCACGGCGAGATTGCGATCGCTTTAAACACAACCCTAAAATTCGGTTTGCAGGATATAGACCACCCCTGCTGTGGCAATTGTGGCAGAATCGAGCTATTGCTGGTAGCCGCCCAAAAACTGTCACGCCCAGAATTACTGGAAACCGCCCAAAAGCAAGCAGCTTGGGTTGTGGCGAGAGCCAAGCAAGCTGGGACGTTTCATCTGTTTCCCAATCTTCCCAAAGATGTGTACAACCCTGGTTTTTTTCAAGGCACTGCTGGGATTGGCTATGAACTCTTGCGGTTGGCGTATCCAAATATACTTCCTTCAGTATTGCTGTGGGA
>CBDTXL010000687.1:0-3218 GCA_965364435.1 uncultured bacterium | reverse complement strand
GTTGTACCAGCTCCTGGGGAGCTAGTAACGCCAATTTCTCCTCGGTGAGCCGTGATGATTTGCCGACAAAGATACAATCCTAAACCAAATCCGGGAGAACGGCGGGTGTTGCCCCCGCGATAGTAAAGTTCAAAAAGGCGATCGCACTGTTCTTGAGTAATCCCGACGCCATTATCAGCGATCGCACAACGAATCATCCTTGATTGAGACTTCGCCTCTTCAACCGTAGCTAAGACAGTGATGTGTACTCCCGGTGGGTTATGTTTCAAGGCATTGGTAATCAAATTTTCAAAGACTCGCCACAACTGAGTGGCATCAGCACTGACATCAGGCAAGTCGTCACTAACTAGATTCTTAAGTGTGGCTTGATTTTTGAGCAGTATCGGCTCCATCTCTGCAACAATCGCCCTAGCAAGCTGGGACAGTTGTACGGGGGAACACTCCACAATAACCCCCTGCTCTCGCGCCGCATGGACTTCTAGTAGGGAGTTAATCAGCTTCAGTTGGCGCTCGTTGCCTTGAATCATCCGCTCCAAAACTGAACGCGATACTGGGATAGTAGTGGGAGAGGAATCCAATCTAGTTTCTTGTCCTGTGCAAGCTTGCTTATTGCTCAAGAGCAAATTGTTCAACACCATTAACATCCCCGTCACGGGGTTTCGCAGATCGTGGGAAACCGCTTGTAAGAAAACATCCTTAAGCTGGTTCAGTTCGTAGAGTTCCTGATTTTGCGCCATCAGTTGAGCGGTGCGCTGCTCCACAAGTTGTTCCAAGTTGGCATTTAGCTCAAGCAACTGTTGATAAAGGCGTCCCTGCTGAATAGCGATCGCTATTTGTGTCGCCAGACTTCGCAGCAAATCAACTTCCCAAGGGTGCCAGCGACGCGCGTCTGAGCATTGGTGAGCCATTAACATCCCGAAAAACTTGTCTCCAACCAGAATCGGTACACCTAGGATGGCTCTGACTTGATAGAGGGTATTGTACTCAGTACTTTTAGTAAAAAGAGCGACTTGGGTCGTATCGTCAACGACACGGACACGATTCTGTTGATAGAATCCTCGCAATTCCTGCAAGTAGCGCTCATCAGCGATCGCCAATCCTAACATTGGCGGATAATCAGGAACCACTGATTCAGCAACGACTTTGCCTTGCCCATTCTCATCCAGGTGACCAATCAAGACACGGTCAACTCCGAGAAATTGCCGAACTTCCGTCACTGTCGTATTCAGAATCTCATCAAGGTTGAGACTGCGCCGAATCCGTAAAGCAATTTCTCCCAACAAGCGCTCCCGTTCGGCAGCTTCCCGCAGTTGTGCTTCAGCTCGCTTGAGTTCCGTAATCTCAACACCAACACAGACAGCCGCTTGTCCTTGGCGATACTTTTGGGCAACCACCAGGTAATGTCGAGGGGAGTCATCGACTGTTATCTCCATTTCTTGGGAAGCAACAAACGCCGAGTTGTTCAAAAATTGCACCACAAATTCCTTAAACTTAGGGCAGGAATCCATAAAGCCCAGTTCCTGACCGACAAAGTCTTGTGGAGACAAGCGGCAAGTCTCGGCTAAGTAGCGGTTAACACCCTCATACTTCATATCCGCTCCGATCCACGAAACGCACCCCGGCACAGTATCTAAGACAGCTTGCAACTGGTCTTTAGCCCCTTGAAGCGATGCGATTAACTGCTTTTCTCGTTCCTCAGCTCGTCGCCGTTGAGTGATGTCAATTAAGACAGCTAAGGAGCGAATCATCTGTCCTGAGCCGTCTTTTTCCGCGATCGCACTTAACACCACATCAATTATCTCGCCATTCTTTTTAATGAATTGATAAGGTACCTCTTTACACACACCCGTCTCAAAATAGGCTGGCAAGACCACCTCTTGAGCGTACTGACGGGATTGGGGGGTCAAAAAGTCTACCGATTTTCGCCCGATTACTTCGCTCCTGTCGTAACCCAGGCACTCTAGCCAATAGTCGCTGACACTAATCAGTCGCCCCTGAGGATCGATCGAGTGCAACATCACTGGCGTCTTGTTGTAAAGAGACTTGTAGCGGGCAACACTCTCTTTGAGATCCTCTTCTGCTTGTCGGCGCTCCGTGACATCATTGCCGACGCAGATGATGTATTCCACAGCACCGTCTTGATTTCGCAGAACCGCGTTTGAGGAGGCAATCAACCGGCAGCTGCCATCTCGTGCCACAAAATAGTTTTCGTACTGTTGTGGGAAATTGCTAGTCAGGTCACCTGGCAAGGGCATCTGACAACAGGTCCCAAAAGCTCCCGTCAACAGCTGCTCAACGACTTGCTTGATGAACTCCACCTCGTTTGGCAGGAGTAGGAAGTCCCAAACCTTTGAGCCTTTGACTTCTTTGAATGTGTAACCTGTTATCTGCTCACAAGTTTTGTTAAAACGGACAATACTCCCCTGTCTGTCGAGAACCACCACCAACGCTCCGGCTGTATCCAGCACTGCTGAGACGAAGTTTCGCTCTTGCTCTAGAGCGATTTCAACTGAGGCACGTCCTTGAATCTCCTTTCTCAACTGCTCATTGGCTTGAGTTAGCTCAGCGGTACGCTCTTGCACTCTCAGTTCTAGTTCTTCACTCAGGGCGCGATAGCGAGCTTCACTGGTTCGGAGGGCTTCCTCAGCCAGATGGCGTTCAGTGATGTCATTGCCAATCGAGAGGATGCCTATTAGTTGTCCCTGCTGGTCAAGAATCGATTGGTTCGCCCAAGCCACCCAGACTCGCTCCCCGTGGCGACGGATGTTTTCATTTTCATAGAAGCAGTACTGCTCCGGATTTTGCATGAAGTCTTGGAGCAGGTTGGTCAGATTCCGTCCGGATGTATCGGTTTCTGGGATAATAGTGCCGATCGCACAACGACCAAGAATTTCTGCCTCTGTGTAACCGAAGAAAGTTTGAGCAAACTCGTTGAAAAAAGTAATGTTGCCTTGAGTATCTAAGCGCAAAATAATACTGTTGGCATTTTGTACGAGTTCTCGATATTTGACTTCGCTCTCTCGCAGCGCCTGCTCGACTTGCTCACGGGTTGCCATCTCCCGCAACAATTGCTCGTTAGCCAGCTGTAACTGCGCTGTGCGTTCACAGACCAATATCTCTAATTCACTGGGTACTTGGCGTGAGTCTGGAATTAATTCGGGTTGTGGCGAGGGTGTCTGGGCAAATGGCTTCTCATTAGGCGCTCTTAAAGCTTCTAC
>CBDTXL010000686.1:0-3219 GCA_965364435.1 uncultured bacterium | reverse complement strand
TCCGCCGTAAGATTGGACCGGCCAGGATGAGTGGCAGGTGTTCGATGCGATCGCTCCAGGGGACGCGGTAGCCTCCTTCGGTTAAGGTCATATGGGATTGGGTCTAGCTACTTCACTACCCAACAGCCTGATTCTTTGTATGGTGACATACTCCCGACAGCGATGCTACCCCCTACGGCGATGCCTTCTCACATAAAGCGGCTATCCCTCCCATACCTACAAGGAATGGGAGGGATAGCTGTCCGCCGCTTTGTTATTTGTTGTTGGTTGTTTGTATAAACACAAACAACCAATAACAAACAACTCGAAATAAACATTGCCTGCCTACGCAGGCTAAAAGCCTCGATTTTCCCTAGTCCGCCTACGCGGACTAGGTTTGTCTAGCCCCATGCGACTCTTGGGGAACGCCTACGGCGAACAGCATGAGGGCAACTTTTCAAAGACGAGCTTAGATATGAATGCTCATCATGAGGGTCTCCAGGGGAATACCAGGCTCTATCTTCTCTCGCTGCTTCCACAGAAGATTCTTCAATTCCACAGGACCAACCTCCATGATCGGGTTATACCGTACATTGGAAATCGTCCACAAAAGTATCGCCTGTTTAGCCTGCTTCTGGGCGACAGACATTGGGTTGTAAGCCGGATCATTCTTGTCCCATAGACCAATCGAAGCGTAGCTAACATCGCCGCCATCCTCGTACTGCTTGTAATGCACCCAAGAATGGAAGAATGAGCAGTGATAAATCACATAAACGCACAATTGCTTCAGGTCATTCATGTTCGCGATCGCGAGGGTTCCCAGCATTGGTTTAAGAATCGAGTGTTCCACCAAATCCTTAGACATCCCCTCGATTTCTGACCAATAATCTTGGATACCCTGTTTATGCTCGTCGAAGAAGTCCCCCACATAGTCTTCCAAAACACCCCACATGGTGAGGCTAGCCTGGTCAAAGTAGTTGTTGTGAATCTTGTCGGGTAGCGCCTGGGTGGAAGGTTTCCAGTGGTAGGAAAGGATTGTAAACTCTTCTTTTACCACCTCATCCACACTTTTAGACGTGAGTACTGAGGTTTCGGGGAGGAAGCCTGTATCGCCCATGATTAGCGTTGAACCAACTTTATTGCTATTGAGTAATCCTTCAAAGTGCGGTTCTAGCAATTGCCAGATCGGATTATTAATGATATTCCGATAGAATGCCATCGCGTACTGATCCATATTCATGTGGCTACGCGCTAGATGGAACTGGGTCTCGTGGAAGACAAACTCGGCGGTACGGAATAACTGTTTCGACCATTCCCAGTCCGCATCACCCGGAACGTGAGTTGATGTTTCTCCTTTGAGGGAAAACTGAATCGAGTCAACCCGCAGTTCTTTGCCATGTAGTCCGATGCCATGTAGTCCGAATCTGGCTTCAATCACGTCAGGAAGAATGCTTGCCGGGTGTTTTTCGTACCGCGTACAATCGTAGCGAACAGCGTATTGCCATTTCTGTTTTTGCACCCGCTTGAGCTTGCCTGGATTGAAGCCATTGAGGCGACGCTCTACGAAGAAGGCATCACCGAACTTGTCTGGGTGGCACCGGGTCAAATTCGCTGGCATCCACTGGGTAACATTCCGTCCCATGATCTCTAGGGCACCAACAATTCCCATTGCAGGTAGCGGAGGATTTGCCTGACGAGCCGGAAGAAGCACTAACGCTGTATGAGCGGCATAATGGGGTGTTGGCTGCACAATCGCTGGCAATTCGCGGGTGAAATCGAATCTGGGCATATCCTTCCCAGCCTGCCCATGATAGACGAAGACTTCCTTACGAGACTTGTTCTCTACAGTTACTGTCATTGGTCAATTTTGCTAAGTATTGTTATCTAACTCCCCCACCATTGGGAGAGATTAGGTCTTAATTCAGTAGAAGTAAGCTTTTGATTCCCGCTGCTTTTTCTCGACTTGCGGAACTTCCGAACCTGTCAAGGAAATAAGAGAGCGATCGCCCAAAAGTCTCAGACGGTGCAGTTGAGTCAAGCTATATAGCGGATACAAGTTGAATGAGGTACAGCTCAGGTGTATGAAACCGTAGACAGAGCAAGGAAAACCAAGAAGCTGATAGCTGATAGCTGACTGCATATATGGCATTGTAATATACCTCAAAAGAGATATTGACATTTTCTTTGTGTTAATTTGTTAAGCAACTATAGCTGTATTCATTGAAGTTAGGACATAGGATAGAGGGATTACCCTTGCCTCTCCCCCCGTTCTATGGCTCAACCCTACAGTGATGACTTCCGACAAAAAGTTATGCAAGCAATCGAGTTGGATGGTCTCAAGAAAAGTGAGGCGAGCCAACTGTTCAATATCAGTCGCTCTTGCGATTAACTTATGGTGCCAGCGCAAAGCCGAAACGGGGGATATCAAACCTAAGCCCAGGCAAGTATCTCAACAAAACCTCTCGCATCAACGATTGGGAGAAGTTTCAGGATTTTGTCAAAACTCATGGGGATAAAACCCAGAGTGAAATGACACAACTATGGCCTGAGGAGATTAGCCAACCCACGATTTCGAGGGCATTGCGGAAGATTGAACAAACCCGTAAAAATGGGCATGGTTGAAAAGTCGGGTTCGCAAGTTGTTACCCCAATCCCTGAGTTTACGGGATGCGATCGAATCCGTTCTCAAGCAATCCGCGTCCTAATGAACATGAATACAGCTAGGGTGCATCCCACTTTTGCATAAATAGCATTTTCTTGTGGGGTGGGCATCCTGCCCGCCCTAAGACAAGGCAGGCGAGACGCCTACCCCACAAGAATGTATTTGCACATTTGGGATGCACCCATACAGCTATAATAAATAATAAATTAAGAACTAAGTACCTACGTGTTTTTATCATCAATAAAGCGGTAGAAGTAAGATAACTTTAAAAATGCACCTTAAGTCAGCACTGATTTTTCTCAATAAAGCGCTAAAAGTAAGATAAATTTTAAGATGCAAATTCTATAACCCTAATACCACAGGGGTTTTAGAGTTGACAGAAAAATGTACTTCTTTTATTTGTTGTTAGTGGATATTATTCGCCGTTAGTTGAGCAATGATATCTTACACGATGAATGCGATAGTTGGTAGAATTTCAAAATTGGTTTCACCCACCCCAGTAAAGCGTAGCTTTACCGGGAGTATGTCAAAATAAGAAGGTGTATTATTTGTATTAATACACCTTACAAAATTGGCAT
>CBDTXL010000685.1:0-3220 GCA_965364435.1 uncultured bacterium | reverse complement strand
GGGAACGACAATTGTTTCCGGCAGTCTCGACGCCTCCAACACAGCAGTAGGGCTTCCTGGGGGTAATGTGAATGTTTTAGGCGATAAGGTTGGTCTAATTGGTGCCAATATTAACGCTTCAGGTACCCTAGGTGGCGGTAGGGTGCTGATTGGTGGCGATTATCAGGGGAAAGGGACAGTTCCCAACGCCTCTAGCACTTACGTTAGTACAGATTCGGTACTCTCCGCTGACGCCCTCGATAAGGGTAATGGCGGTCGTGTGATAATCTGGGCTGACCAGATAACCCGTTTTTATGGCACTATCAGTGCCCGTGGTGGCAGCAAGAGTGGAAATGGTGGGTTTGTCGAGATATCCGGCAAAGAGAATTTAGTCTTTAATGGCAATGTCGATGTCGGTGCGACTCTCGGTACAAATGGCACTATTTTGTTTGACCCCGCCAATATCACTATTGTGGGCGGAACAGGGAAGGATGATAACCAACTGAACGCAGGTGTGCCTAATCCTGGAGACCCAGCTGGTCAAATTTTCACTGATGATGGCGGTGTGGCTGGTTTCCAAATTGGCGCAGCAACCCTAGGAGGTCTCACGGGTAATATCATTCTGCAAGCCAGAGATGACATGACCTTTGAGGCTGAGGTCAATATCACAACTCCTGGTGTGGGGCTGACTGCTGAAGCTGGGGACGAGATTCGGGTCAATTTTGATATCACAACCAATGGGGGTGATATTACCTTCAAAGCCGACTCCGATAATAACAACATCGGCGCTCTCAATCTCGCCAACGCCACAATTAATACCAACGGTGGCAATTTCACAGCAATTGGCTGGGGGAGTGATTCCTCCTTGAATGGCATCAGTCTCGACAACAGCAGCATTAAGTCTGGAAGCGGCAATATTAACCTTACAGGTACGGGAGGAGGACCTAATACCGCTGACCTCCACGGCATTTTGCTTAAAAACGGCAGCGTGGTGGAATCAACAGGGACAGGGAGTATTACCCTCAATGGCACCAGTGGGGCGGGGACGAATAACAATTACGGCATATATATTACTGGTACAGACAGCAGGATCAGCTCGGAAAACGGAACTGTTAGTCTGACGGGCAAGAGTACTGGGTCTGGAAGCTCCAACATCGGTATTAGTCTTGACAATGGCGGCGTGGTGGAATCGACAGGGACGGGGGCAATTACACTGACGGGTACGGGCAGTGCCGGAACAAGTGATAATCGAGGGATAGTTGTAACAGGCGCAGGCTCCAGAGTATCGTCAGTGGATGGAAATATCAGTCTGACTGGTACTAGCGGCTCTGGGTCTTTAGGCACTGGCAGCGATGGCATTTCAATTATCGATGGCGGCGTGCTGGAATCTACTGGGACGGGGAATATTACCCTGAATGGCACTGGCAGTTCCGGGGGAGGGTTCTCTGTCGGTGTGGAGATTCTTAAAAACTCCAGAGTCTCTTCAGTAGATGGCAACATCAACCTGATAGGCACTGGGGGTTCCGGCTCTGACAATAGTAACGTCGGCCTTGACATAAACGGTGTAGTGGAAGCAACCGGAACCGGGAATATCACCCTCAACGGCACTGGCGGGAAGGGGACGAATAATAATCCTGGGATATACATTCACGAGGCAGGCACTAGAGTCTCTGCGGTGGCTGGAAATATTACTCTCACAGCTGATGCAATTAACCTCGTTGGTTCCGCGCAAATCCAGGGGAGTGGCATCCTTCAGTTGCAGCCACTTGACGCCAGTTTGGATATCACCATCGGCGGCACTAACAGTGATGACGCTTTGAATCTGGACAGCGGGGAACTGGGCATCTTGCAAAATGGGTTTTCCCAAATCATCATCGGACGGGAGAACGGTAGTGGTGGGATTACCTTGACAGGCAACACCACTTTTAATGACCCTGTTACCTTGCGATCGCCCTTTGGCTCAGGCTCAATCAACTCCACAGGTTTTACCCTCACCGGAACCAACGACGCCACGATTACCCTGCTAGCTAACCAAAATATTACCACTGGCAATATCATCAATCCGGGTCGGGAGATAACGCTAACTAGCACTAACGGCAGTATCGATACCAGTGCAGGGACGCTGGACACTCGCTCAGCTAGCGATGGCGGTGACATCACCCTCACTGCCAATAACGGCAACATCACGGCAAGCACCCTAAACTCTTTCTCTCAAGCGAACTCTGGCAATGCTGGCAATGGTGGTAACATCACCCTCAATGCCGCCAGCCGCATCAATGTCACCAACGAAATAAATTCCTTTTCTGAAGCTAGATCAGGCTCTTCTGGTAGGGGTGGTGCCATCACTCTCTCGGTTACCAATGGCAGCATTAGCACAGGCATTCTCAACTCCTTCTCTAATGCTTTGGGGGGTTCTGCTGAAAGTGGCGGGACAATTACCCTCACGGCTACCAAGGGCAGCATTAACACAGGCAATTTCTTCTCATTTTCTAATGCGCCTTCTGGTGCTTCCGGTAATGGCGGCACCATTGAGTTAACTGCCGACAACGGTAACATCACCACAGGAAGCCTACAATCGTTCTCTTTAGGGAGTGGCAATTCTGGTAATGGCGGCGCGATCGCTTTCAATGCCACTAGCGGTAACATTACCACCGACAACCTGGACTCATCAGGAAGTACCAACGGCGGGGACATCAACCTTATAGCTGGCACCCAAATTACCACTGGGGAAATCAACACCAGTGGGAGGGTTGGCAAGGGTGGTAATGTCACCCTTGACCCCGAAGGTGATATTCAAGTTACCTCGATTAATGCCCAAGGGGGAACAGAAGGCGGTACCGTTGACATTACTACCGATAAATGGTATATAGCAACAGGTGCTTTCACTACCCCAACTTGTGCCAATGCAAGCATTTGCACGGCTGGCACAACTGCCGGTGGCTCGATTACGATCCGGCACGGAGGTGGAATAACCACACCTTTTATCATCGGCAATCCCAGTCTACCCAGTCAGAATGGAACCGCCGGTCGTATTACCACTGGTTCAGCAACCCTTTCAGATTTTACCGTTCCCGTTCCGCCTGCAATCTTTACCCAGGGCAATATTCAAATCATTACCTCAGCGCCACCACTGCCGCCACCCCCCCCAGTATCTAGTCCTCCCGACAACTTCAATCCCATCCCCATAGATTTCTTTGGCATCACGCCCTCATCCCGAACCATCGCCACAGATTTCTTTGGC
>CBDTXL010000684.1:0-3223 GCA_965364435.1 uncultured bacterium | reverse complement strand
GCGCAGGATTGGCTAATCGCTAATTCTCAGTCGCTAGCCTCTGTTGATTACCTAAAACATCTATCTGCACAGGCGCAACGCCAGTGTGCATCACTCCCAGCATTCTGGCTGCAGCTGCTGAAAGGTCAATCACCCGACCGCGTACATAAGGTCCACGGTCATTAATCCGCACAACAACAGAGCGACCGTTGTTTAAGTTAGTAACCTGCACCTTTGTTCCGAAAGGTAAGCTGCGGTGGGCAGCTGTCAGCGCATTTTGGTTGTATACCTCGCCACTGGCGCTGCGATTGCCGTGGAAGCCAGGACCATACCAGGAAGCGATGCCGGTAATCTGAACTCGAATTGATCCGAGGGAAACCTGTGCTACTCTACGCACGGGTGGTCTACCTGCAATTTCCCGCAAGGGAGGGGCATTGCCCATCAGGCGTCGGAGTCGATTGGTTGCTTGCAGGGCATCTTCAGCGAGGTTTTGGGTTGTATCTGGCAGGATTGTTTTTTCGTTGATTTGGACTAAGTCTTGGTCATTCACTTTGATGCTGTAGCAGTTGCACTCAGCATTCCAACGGACAGCTATAGCCTCAGCCGCTACATTGTCCCGACTCAGTTGATTGAGCCGAGCAGCAACTGCTGTAGCCCTCCATACTGGGTCATTCTCGACATTATTCGCATCCGACGCTCTACTTTGCTGTCTCCTCGTCGCCGTGTTCTGTGATGCCTGATTGTGAGAAGCCATCTTTTGACGCTCACCAGCTTCTCCCATCTTGATCCCGTCGGCAGTGACCGAATGGGAACCTAAGAAAGTCAGCACAGGAATGCTGCGAACATAGAGTGTTGCTGCCTGACGCCCTCCTGATTGATAGGCATGAATCTTTGCAATGACTTCGCCTTCCACCGCCGCTGTCGCTGACTGAGACTGAAATTCTCCTACCTTAACCACTTCCCTCGGTTGAGCTTGTCGTTGCTCTGAGGCGAGGGTAGCCGTCGCTGGTGTTTGCTGTACTTGGGCAGCAGGAGGGCTTCCCCCAGAAGCTTGGTCAGCTGCCTTAGGTTGTTGGGCATAACCGGATGTTGCCGTACCGAGAGTTGTGGTCAGGAGAGTAACGGTGAGGCTACTCCAAATTCGTTGATTCATATGTCCGTTGTCAAAAGCATTTGGAATTCGAGGTTTTGTGTTGCTGGTTGTGCTACAAGAAAACGCCAATTTCCCCAATTAACTCGTACTCGTTCCGTGTTCGCTCTGTTTCATTGAACTGCAACAGACTAGCACGAAGTTTTTGGTTTGGGGATCAGGGATATTTCGGATTAACGCACAACTTCATCAAAACTTTACATTTCGATTTAGCCAGGAATCCGCCTGGGACATGGGTTACATTTTTTCTCTGTCGAAAGTTATCTCAACAGAACTCATCAAAACTTTACAATGATTGTTTCATTTTTGTACAGAATGGAAGTCAGAAGTTACTAACCCCAAATCAACCTTTATTCGGTTCTCTTGAGCGCCAAACACGTCGTTATAGGTCAATCTGGCTCAAACTCCATCCCGCTATGGAAATCCCAGCGAGCAACGTTAAACAAGCTGCAAGTATGTGATTGACCCTATTCAAGGGCGAGTTTCTGACAAAGTCTCATCAGAAAAACTCCACACTGTTGCTCACTCCCGATGTTCGCTTAATAGTTGGCAGCAGAAATGGCATTAAGCTACTACCCACTTGGCGTTGCATATTTTTCGCGATTGTCGGTCATTGGTGATTGGTAGAACCTTTGCCCAATAGGGGTTTCTCGTACCCTGACCCTAGACCGATGAACCCTGACCAACCACCCTTGCCAGTGTGCTTCATTAGATGCGTGACAGCTTAGTGCTGTGTAGCCAAAATAGGTAACCTACTCAAATCTCCGACTCTCTCACTCTTCCACTCTCTCACTCCACCACTCGTAGGCGTGGAAGCTAAAAACTTCTGTTGAGCTGCACTAGGGTGAGCTTACCTCCCGTGCGCCTTTTTTAAGTTAGTCTCTGTGTTAGCTATTGTCCATAAAGCGTCGATGAAGAGCCGAAAAAACAGATGAATTTCTTGTGAATCTTCAAGCGTGGCTGCGGTGGCAGAGACAATCTGTGATATAAACCACGGTCTTCGTAGTGGCGAGTCAGGAGCATCTTGGTAAGTCGTCTATAGTTAACAGCAGCACACAACCTGTAAAATACATCCTGCACATCTAGCTCAAAACCCTTGTTTTTGTCTGATGGATTATCGAGAAGCCGGTGTCGATGTCGAGGCAGGTCGAGCTTTTGTAGAGCAAATCCGTAGTCTGGTGCAAAGCACGCACCGACCTGAAGTACTGGGTGGCCTAGGTGGTTTTAGTGGTTGCTTCCAGCTGCCGGTGGGTTATCGGGAACCCGTTCTGGTATCGGGAACAGATGGTGTCGGTACGAAGCTAAAACTCGCCCAAGACCTAAACTGCCACAATACAGTTGGCATTGACCTGGTAGCGATGTGCGTCAACGATGTTTTGACTTCTGGTGCCCAACCGTTATTTTTCTTGGATTATTTGGCTACCGGCAAGCTTAATTCCGAGCAACTGACTCAGGTAGTTGCTGGTATTGCCCAAGGATGCCGCCTCTCTGGGTGTGCCTTACTGGGAGGTGAGACGGCAGAAATGCCTGGTTTCTATCAGCCAGGAGAGTATGACTTAGCAGGGTTTTGCGTGGGAATTGTCGAAAAAAGCCAGATGCTGGACGGTTCTCAGGTGCAAGTGGGAGACATGGCGATTGGTTTGGCGAGTCAAGGCGTCCACAGTAATGGCTTTAGTCTGGTGCGGAAAATCGTCAACGAGTCTTCTGGAAAGACGCTACTTGTGGAGAACAGCTCTAATGAAGACGTTGGCACTTTAAACTGGGATACGCGCCCAGAATTGCTTGGAGGTCAAATCTTAGGGGAAGTCTTGTTGACGCCTACTCAAATTTACGTCAAACCCGTTCTTGATGCCCGTAGCGCCGGTATTGATCTTCATGGCATGGCACACATCACTGGCGGTGGTTTACCGGAAAACCTACCTCGCTGCCTTGGGGTCGGTCAATCTGTTCAGATTGAACCCAACAGCTGGGTAATTCCACCGATTTTTCAGTGGCTGGCTGATGCGGGTCAGCTAACTATGGACACGATGTTTAACACCTTCAATATGGGCATTGGTTTTGTGCTAATCGTGCCGCCAGCACAGGCAGAGCAAA
>CBDTXL010000683.1:0-3224 GCA_965364435.1 uncultured bacterium | reverse complement strand
CCTGTCCCTTGGCCTACAGGTTTGGTGGTAAAAAATTGTTCAAAAATCCTCTGAATTACCTCCTCAGACATTCCTATCCCATTATCTTTAATCCAAATCACCACTTTCTTCTGGTCTTGTGTGACTTCAGTACGAATCGTCAGTCTGGGGGTAAAGCTTTGGGTTTCAGCCTTTGGAGTGTTTTCCCCCTGCTCAATCCTTTCGTTAATGGCATCAATCGCATTCGCAAGGAGATTCATAAAGACTTGGTTAAGTTGCCCTGCGTAACCTTCGACAAGAGGTAACTCACCATACTCTTTAACCACTTCGATATCTGGAGAGTGGGAATCTGGACGCCGGGACTTGGCTCGTAGGCGACTGCTCAAGAGCATTAAGGTACTGTCAATGCTCTCATGCAAGTTAACGGGTTTGGCTTCTGCCTGCTCCAGGCGGGAGAAAACTTGCAGCGATCGCACAATTCCCAGAATCCGATCTGCACCCACCTCCATCGAATGTAAGAGCTGAGGAAGGTCTTCTTTGAGGAACTCCAAATCAATTTCTTCTGAATAAGCCTGAACCTCTGGAATGGCTTCGGGGGTATAAGCTTCATACAGTTGCAATAATTGCAGCAAATCATCAATGTCTTGCCGAGCATGGGGCAAGTTACCATAGATAAAATTGACAGGATTGTTAATTTCGTGAGCAACCCCAGCAACGAGTTGTCCCAAGGCAGACATTTTCTCTTCCTGTACCAGCCGTAGTTGAGCTTTGCGGAGTTCAAGATGAACATTGATGCGGGCTAAAACCTCCTCCTGTTCAATCGGTTTCGTGATATAATCAACAGCTCCCAGCTTCAACCCTTTGACCTTATCCACGACATCAGAAAGCACTGTCATAAAAATCACTGGAATTTCTTTAGTTCTCGGCTCGGCTTTCAAGCGACGGCAGGTCTCAAACCCGTCAATACCGGGCATCATTACATCTAATAAAATCAGGTCGGGTAAGACCTCTTTCACTTTCTCCAACGCACTTTCGCCACTCTTAGCAATCGAGACTTTGAAACCAGATTGATTCAAAAGAGTAAAAAGAACTTTAAGGTTTGTGGGAGTATCATCAACAATTAGGATTGAATTTTGTTGAACAATTTTCATCTTTGGACTTAAGATAGGTAGAGACTGACCCACTTCGCGATCGCTTCATCTTCAAACGCTTCAGCTAGTTCTAGAATCTTGTCAGCAAAGGCTGCATATTCCGGAGCTAGCTGCTTGAGTCGGTTTGCCTCTTCTTGAATATCTAGGATATACCCACTTCTAGCCGCTTTATGTAGGGCAGTTAACTCTTTTGCAGGAGGAACCACCATTTCACTCATTGGGACAGAAGCATCCTGAGTCTGGGGAGTCAATTCATCCTTAGCTTCATAAATCCATTCCAGATCTAGGTAATTCTGTAATTGGTTGAGTAGCTCTTCGCTTTGCACCGGCTTGGGGACAAAATCATTACATCCTGCCTCCCGACTTTGTTGGCGATCGAAACTAAACACACTAGCAGAGGAGGCAATAATGATCGTATTTCTAAAGCTTGGTGATTCTCGCAATCGTCGGGTCATCTCACAACCATTGATCACAGGCATTGCCAGGTCAGTAATAATCAAATCCGGTTGACATTCATCAGCTTTTTCCAAGCCCTCTTGTCCATTCCCGGCTTCAATAACTTCAAAGCCAATCGGCTCTAGCATATTGACAATCACGGAGCGATTTTCCCAACGGTCATCCACAATCAGAATTTTCTTTTTTTCGCCTTGGTAACCCACCACAGTTTGGCTGGATTTGAGGGAAGCCGACTCTATCCAGTTTGTCGCTTCCCTCAAGTCGAGGTCAAACCAAAACTTGCTACCTTTCCCATAGATACTCTCGACTTTGATTTCACCGCCCATCATCTCTACGATTTTGCGACTAATTGCCAGTCCTAATCCAGTACCTTCTGCCTTACGTGTACTATCTCCCACCTGCTCAAAGGGCAGAAAGATTTTCTCCAATTGTTCTGGAGTCATGCCAACCCCCGTATCTTCAACTTGAAAGCGAATTTTGTGAAGGGTTAGTTGTTGGTTGTTAGTTGTCTGTGGTTCTGTAACTGCTGAGAGTGACGGAGGAAGGAATTCTGGGGAATCAGTGACCACACCGACTTTAAACGTCACGCCACCTTGGTCAGTAAACTTGATAGCGTTACCTAAAAGGTTGATTAAAACTTGACGCAGGCGTTTTTCGTCGGCATGAATGGCAGAAGGAAGGCGGTTAAGTGGCTGATAGGTGAAGTCAATTTCTTTTTGCTCAGCTTTGATGCGGCAGATTTCTTTAACTCCCTGTAAGAAGGTCTCAAACTGGAAAGCGTTGGGGGAAAATTCGAGTTTTTGTGCCTCGATTTTGGAGATGTCTAAAACATCGTTAATCAGCGTCAGGAGGTGGGAGCCGCACTGGCGAATAATGCTGAGTCCGTCCTGTTGTTTGGGAGTGGCAGTTTTATCCCGTTGCAGGATTTGTGCGTAACCAAGAATTCCGTTGAGGGGGGTTCGGAGTTCATGGCTCATGTTTGCCAGAAATTCGCTTTTTGCGTGATTTGCAGCATCGGCAGCTTCTTTGGCTGCTTTTAACTCGGCAGTTCTTTCTTCAACCCGCTTTTCTAGCTCTTCATTGGTTTTTTCTAGGGCGGTGAAAGACTCCCGGAGTTGTCTTGCCATGCGGTTAAAGGATTTCGCCAAAACGCGGAGTTCTTTGACCCCTTTAACGTCTACTCTTTGATCGAGGTTACCAGAGGCGATGTTGCTACTGGCTTGGCTCAAGCGGAGGATAGGCTGAGCGATCCAACGGGAGGTGTAGATGCCCAGCAGCGTAGCCAGTGCCAATGCCCCTATACACAGCAGAATTGTGGTGCGGGTATTGGCGTTGATTTGTGCCATGAAGTCGGTTTCGGGAACAACGACAATCACCAACCAGTCCAGACCGAAGTTATCACGCCAAGGTGTGATCTGGACAAACTGGCGCTCACCTTTGAGCCTAAAGTCAAGTTCTTGGTTAGCGTGAATCTCTCTAAAGTTGCCAAATTTTGTCTGCAAATACTGAGCTGTCGCTTGAATCAAGCGATCGCTACTGTTTAAGGCATTGAGTCGTTGCGCTTTGCCCTTTACTAAAGTGAACGGTTTTTCGGAACTCGAACTAGCGATTACCAGCCCGTCGCGCTCTACAATAAAG
>CBDTXL010000682.1:0-3229 GCA_965364435.1 uncultured bacterium | reverse complement strand
CTCCCCCATCTCCCCCATCTCCCCCATCTCCCCCATCTCCCCCATCTCCCCCATCCGCATCATCTCCCCCATCCCCAGCAACTGGTGCATGACCACACCCTTACCGCCGACGACCTGCATACTGTCCCAAAGCAAGCACCGCATTCTGACCACCAAACCCAAAACTGAAACAAAGCACTTGTCGAATCTCACCCGAACGCGGCGCAGTCACCAGATCCAAATCAAACTCTGATTCCTTTAGCCCCACACAGGGCGGCAATAGCTGATGCTTCAACGCCATCAGACAGAAAGCCGCTCCCAATGCTCCAGATGCTCCCAGGGTATGACCAGTGGCTCCTTTGGTGGAACTAACTGGAACACCGTGGGGAAACAACCACTGAATCAGCTGAGCTTCGTTCTGGTCGTTGATTTGGGTGCTGGTACCGTGGGCGTGGATGTAGTCGATGTCAGTCGGGGAAAGATGACTGCGGTCTAAACATTGCTTGACAGCCGCGATGGACGCGATCGCGCCCCGCAACGCTTTGGCACTTTTCATCGGTTCAGGGGCACTGACATGATAGGCATCACAGGTCAAGCCAAATCCCAGCAGTTGACCATAAACTGATGCTGACCGTTGTCTTGCCAACTCAGCTGACTCCAGTACCAGCACTGCTGCTCCTTCTCCTAATACCAATCCTTCCCGATGTCGGTCAAAAGGATAAGAACCCGTGTGAGCGAGAGCGCCCATTTTGTCAAATCCCGCTAACGTCAGCGGCGTAATTGGTGCTTCTACAGCACCGGCGATCACTCGCTGGCATTGACCAGTCTGGATGAGTTCAAAGCCTTGAGCGATCGCCCAAATTCCTGTTGCACAAGCAGCCATTGGTGCTAGTACTGGACCATCTGACCCAATCTGACGGACAGTAGCGATCGCGGCTTGGTGAGGAAGCGTATCCAACCAATGCTCTAAGCCCGGGATTGGGGATGGGGGATGGAGAATTGGTGATTGAGAAGAATCTTCCCGACGCCCCAGTTGCCGCGCCAGCTGCTCCCAGGACGCCTGACAGCTACGACTTGACCCAATTACCACTGCACAGTCTGCTACTGGCATGACCAAACCAGCATCCTGAAGGGCATCCGCTACAACCAGCTGGGTGAGCTTTGCCAACGACGTTGTCGCCTGACCAATCAGCGCGAGAGGTCGGGATGGTAAATCTGGAACGGGTTGATGCTGCCCGATGCCAGACTCACCATTGAGAAGACGCCGCCAGCTAGGTTCTAGGCTACCTAAAGCCGAGATAAGACCGATGCCAGTAACGACTACCTCCACCGACCAGAAAGCGAATCACAGATCACCAGCTATTTCTTGAGATTTTCGATGCCCTTAATAACCTCAGCTGACTCAATGCGATCGCCTTGTTGAATCTTGTCCACAACATCCATGCCTTCAGTGACGTAGCCAAATACGGCATAACTACCATCCAAAAACGGCAGTTCCGCCAGAGCAATATAAAACTGTGAAGAAGCCGAGTCGGGCGGAGTTGAGCGAGCCATTGCAACAGCACCACGAGTGTGCCGTAACGCAGGGGGAGCAGAGACGCCTGCTTTCTCAAACGTTTGGCTGTATACGGGAGTTGCCGCACCTTTGGGCTTAATTTCTAGAGGAATGTAACGCTCTTGAGAGGTCTGTGGATCAATAAAACCACCCGTTCCCAGACGCTCTACTGGAAAGTTTGGGTCTTTCCCTTGAGGGTCACCACCCTGAACCACAAAGGGTTGCGGCTCCCGCACGACCCGGTGAAACACCAGCCCGTTGTAGACGCCCCGCTCAACAAGGTCAACAAAATTCCCCGCTGTCATTGGGGCATCAGTTCCATTTACTTCAATTGTTATCGGTGAGCCTTTAACTTTGAGCACCACCGTCGCTTTTCCTTCTAGTTTGGGTCCCTTACTTGCTTGATTACTGGCTTCGGGACTGCTAGCCGGAGCCGCCGGAGTCGAGGTTGCTTGAGCGGCTGATGGGCTACTAGAGTTTTGGGAAGCTGCCTGTTGGGCACTACATCCCCCTATAACCAGACCCACAACAATCAAAAGTAATGATAACCAACGTTGGATTTTTATCTGCATGTTTAATTCACCGTTCTTGTAGCCTTAGCTACTGAATCATAGTAAGCAGATATGAACCCGCTCAACTGAATTAGTTACAAGCCTTCAAGGGGTACTCCCAGAAAACGAGCTAGCTCTGCTCCCTGATTTTCCAGTTCTGACAGGGATAGCGGTTGCCCAACGCGAGTCATGGGAACGTCCCGGCGATCCTTAACGCGAAGATAAAGGACGCGGCGGGGGTTGAGACCTTCTTTGATTTGTGCTCGAATCGACTGGACATCTTGTAGGCGGCAGCTGAACTCGATTCGACGGTTTTTACCAGGAAAGCCCCAGCGAAAAATCTGAACCATGCCCGTCTCTTTGTTGAACTCATTGTAACCGCCCCCAACATCCCAAAGGATGACCAGCCACAAGTATAGTGCCAACAGTAGACCGGCAACGCCGTAGAACCCCATCGCCACTCCCTGAGGGATAAACACCAGCTGCGTTGCATCACCAACGGGGAGGAAATTGACCTTGAAGTAACTGGAAAGCCCCGCCAAGAAAAAACCTGTAGCTCCCACAGAGACAATTGTTGCCCACCAGTAGTTACTGAACCGGCGAGAGCCTAAAACCGGCTGACGAATGACGCGGTTTTCTCGTTGGATTGTCGGTGCTGTCATGAAACGATCCTGCCCACTCACTCTCAAGATTGGAATAAACACACTCTGTCCTTAATATGACATTTTTGCTCAACCAAGGAGCTGATTAAAGAAATTCTGAGTAAATATGTGTCAATTTGTAAAATCTCTGGTATTCATTATTATTGTATGTAGACGCTGGAAGCCTTATTCCCCTTAGAGGAAATCATCCGGCTAACAGCGTTAAAAATGTGATACTTTAAGAAACATTAAGCAAACCCAAGCTAGATTGCTAGTTAGTGGTGTAAAGGGTGCATGACACATCCTTAAAATGAGAGTAAAGTTAGTCCGGCTGACCAACCTCTCATGAATTCCACACTTGCTGCTGTGGAAGTGTCAACATTGGAATCCTTGCAAATCATTAATGTAAGAGGATTTGAAACTATGACAATAGCCATAGGACGCGAGGCAAGTACAAGAGGATGGTTTGACGTCCTCGACGACTGGCTAAAGCGCGATCGCTT
>CBDTXL010000681.1:0-3229 GCA_965364435.1 uncultured bacterium | reverse complement strand
AGGGAGTAGGGAGTAGAGAGTAGGGACTGGGGTAAACAGCCATCCTCAATTGAGTTTTCAGCTGTAAGTAAAGATTCTTCCCCTACTCCCCATTCCCCACTCCCCTAATAATGGAGGGAAGTTGTGGGAACAGAATCACCAGATTGGGTGCGCTTGCAAAAAGCCCTTTCAGTAGAAGCCCAGAAGGGCTTTACTGACTTAGTGGGCAACCAGTTCCGCTTCAGTGAGTTTCTCTGCCTCAGTTTCGGCAAAACTCCTGATATTCTAATGCCGATTGAGCGACGCCAGTGGCAGGAAATCGCTAGCGAGTTTGCCGTTTATCCTCAGATGACATCTCAACAACGGCAACATCTCGTAGCAGAAACCCGCCGATTTCTTCAACAGCTACAGCAAGAAATTGAACGCCGCTTCGCTGAGAGTGTAGCCGCTTCTGAGCCTCCTAAATTCAAATCCCCTCGAACGACGCCCCTGGTTCAGTCTCAAAGTACAGTAAAGGAAAACCAAACGCTTACGCTTGACCTACCGTTAGCTAAGTGCAACCAGGTGGGCGTCAGAAGCAGTGGGTATTTAGCACGTCTCGGTCTACTCACCGTTCGCGACCTCCTCTACTACTACCCCCGCGACCATATTGACTATGCCCGTCAGGTCAATATCAACAAGCTGGAAGCAGGTGAGACAGTGACTGTCGTGGGAACGGTGAAGCGCTGTACCTGCTTTACTAGCCCTCGCAATAAAAAATTAAGCATTTTCGAGGTGGTGCTCAAAGACGCTACAGGTCAAATCAAGCTTAATCGTTTTTTTGCTGGCGCTCGCTACAGTAATCGCGGCTGGCAGGAGCAACAAAAGCGTCGCTATCCTGAAGGGGCGGTGGTTGCGGCGTCGGGTTTGGTGAAGAAGAATAAATATGGGGTGACGCTGGAAGACCCGGAACTGGAAGTTTTAGACCACGCTGGCGGTAGCATTGAATCGATTAAAATCGGTCGAGTCGTGCCAGTTTATCCCTTGACAGAGGGTGTACCAGGAGACTTGGTGAGACAGGCTGTGATTGCGGCACTCCCATTCGCTTCTCAACTGAAAGACCCGCTTCCGGCTGAATTGCGGAATCAGTATGGGTTGATGGGGGTGACTGATGCGATCGCAAATATCCATTTTCCCGCAGATAGCGATATACTGGCTGCCGCCCGACGCCGATTAGTCTTTGATGAGTTTTTCTACTTACAGTTGGGGTTTCTCCAGCGTCGTCAGGCTCAAAAACACATCCAAGCTAGTGCTGTACTCGCTCCTACTGGTAAGCTTATAGACCGATTCAATCAGCTGCTCCCCTTTGAGCTAACGGGTGCTCAGAATAGAGTAATTAACGACATCCTCAACGACTTGCAATCATCCACACCGATGAATCGCTTGGTGCAAGGGGATGTTGGTTCTGGGAAAACCGTTGTTGCCGTAGTCGCAATTCTTGCAGCCATCCAATCAGGCTACCAAGGCGCGCTGATGGCTCCTACAGAAGTTTTGGCAGAACAGCATTATCGTAAGCTAGTCGGCTGGTTCAACCTCCTACATCTGCCAGTGGAACTGCTGACAGGTTCCACAACTGCAAAAAAGCGCCGTCAAATTCATGCTCAGCTAGAAACAGGTGAACTACCGCTTCTCGTCGGTACTCATGCTTTGATTCAGGACCCCGTGAATTTTCATCGCCTGGGTTTAGTGGTAATTGACGAACAACATCGATTTGGCGTACAGCAACGGGCGCGTTTGCAGCAAAAGGGTCAGTCTCCTCACGTTCTGACAATGACAGCAACACCAATTCCCAGAACGCTAGCACTGACATTGCACGGAGATTTGGACGTGAGTCAGATTGATGAGTTACCACCAGGGCGTCAGCAGATTCACACAACCGTACTATCGGGCAAAGAACGCAACCATGCCTACGACCTGATTCGCCGGGAAATAGCACAAGGGCGTCAAGCGTATATTGTGTTGCCTCTGATTGAAGAATCAGAAAAGTTGGATTTGCGATCGGCTGTTGAAGAGCATGAACGACTTTCTGAAAGTATCTTCCCACAATTTCAGGTGGGGCTGCTCCACGGTCGAATGAGTTCCGCCCAAAAGGATGAAGTGCTTAACGCTTTTCGAGATAACCAAACGCAAATTATTGTCTCCACTACAGTGATTGAAGTGGGTGTGGATGTCCCCAATGCCACAGTGATGATGATTGAGAATGCCGAACGTTTTGGGTTATCTCAGTTGCATCAATTGCGGGGACGTGTCGGTCGAGGCTCCCATCAATCTTACTGCCTCCTGATGAGTGGTTCTAAAACTGATACGGCGAAGCAGCGTCTTGGTGTGTTGGAACAGTCGCAGGATGGCTTTTTCATCTCGGAGATGGATATGCGCTTCCGTGGTCCTGGTGAGGTGTTGGGTAAGCGGCAATCGGGGTTGGCTGATTTTGCGCTGGCGAGTTTGGTCGAAGACCAGGAAGTATTGAACTTGGCGCGAGATGCTGCTGAGAAGATAATTCTCAACGATGAAACCTTGGAAAGTTGGCCTCTAATGAAGGATGAGTTGGAGTATCGCTACTCTAAGCTAATGGCTGGCGCGATCTTGACATGATTGACCACAAAATCTTGAATTTATTTAATTATTTCTTTATAAAGACCCTCTGAAGGAAAATCTGTAGTAAATCTATCACAATACAGGCTTCCTCTAGGGTAGTGTTATATCCAGTGATGGAGGTAGAGTTTCAATTTGCCTGAGTATACTACACTAAAAGAAATAAGTTTAAAACAATTTAAAACCTAGGAGAAAGTTAATGATACGTCAAACACTTATTGTCTTAGGAATCGGAGCAGTAGTTGCAGGAGTCGCCCCAATTGCTGACGCCCAGTCAGCTATGCCGTCTAGCTCAGACAATAGTTCAGTGACGCTGTCTGGTCGTTCCCTGCGTGCAATTGAGAGTCGCACACTGGCAGACGATTACCAAAATTTCTTTAATGGAACATCGCAGCTGGGGCAGACTAATTCTCTAACGAATATTGGTAGACTCACTCAATCTCAGAAAAAATCTCCACTAAGCAATGTACTCAGCGATCAAGTAGATGTGGTTGTTGGAGATACGCTCACTCCTGATGCTCCCCTCACCTCGTTCCCCTCTTCTGGGGATGAAGGTGACGGTAACAGAGTAAGGGTACAACTTCAGTTAGGAGAATAATATTTTTGCCGTGTTAATTCC
>CBDTXL010000680.1:0-3229 GCA_965364435.1 uncultured bacterium | reverse complement strand
TCAAGTACTCAGGGTAATAACTTATACAAGAATCCTTCGGGAGGATGAGGCAGATTAAGCCCTAGGGAGGAAAAATCTTAAGAGATACAAAAAATACCAAAAATTTAGTTTAGTCAGATTTGTTACTAGTCTGCCAGCTCATGAATCAGTCGGTTCTGACTCGCTCCGCTAAAACTGACCACATTCTTGTTGTGGATGATTCTCCGGATAACTTATTCCTTGTTCAGACGATTTTAGAAGAAGAGGGTTATGAAATTAGTTTGGCGGAGGATGGTCGGGTTGCCTTAGATCTGATTGAGCAGTCCCCACCCGACTTGGTGCTACTGGATGTGATGATGCCGGAGATGGATGGCTTTGAAGTCACCAAGCGCATCCGTGAAAATCCCAAGTTGCCGTTTATGCCGATTTTACTGATCACGGCTTTCGATCAGCCCAGCGTAGTGAAGGGACTTGACTCAGGGGCGGATGATTTTATTCGTAAGCCAGTGGAAGTGGATGAATTGCTGGCGCGAGTGCGATCGCTTTTGCGCCTGAAGCATAGTGTAGATGAACGCGACCAAATTGCTCGCCAACGAGAAGACTTTGTCTCGTGGATGACTCATGACTTGCGGACACCGATAGTGGCAGCTGAGCGCATGCTGATGCTATTTCAGCAGGGAGCGCTGGGAGAACTTTCCTCAGGGATGCAGGAAGCAATCACCACGATGGCTCGCAGTAACCGCAACTTGCTGGCGATGGTGAATACTTTACTGGAAGTCTATCGCTATGAAGCCGGTCGTAAGACTCTAATTTTCTCGCCGATTAATCTCCAAGAGGTAGGTGAGGAAGTAATCCAAGAACTTTCTCCTCTAGCAGATGAGAAAAAACTGTCTTTGAGCTATCAGATTGGCGAAAATGTCAACACTAAAGTGGTAGGCGATCGCCTAGAACTCCACCGAGTTTTCACCAACTTGATCGGAAATGCCATCAAGTTCACAGACACTGGCTCAGTTGAGGTTCGTCTCAGTAATAGCCCCCACGGCAGTGAGCCTTACGCTTCCTGGTTGATCATTGAAGTTCAAGACACAGGGCCAGGTATATCCCCAGAAGACCAAAAGATTCTTTTTGAACGGTTTCGCCAGGGTAGCCACAAGCGCTCTGGCAGCGGTTTAGGGATGCATCTGTCGAGAAAGATTGTAGAAGCTCACCAAGGAACCCTTGAGGTTAAGTCCGAGTTGGGCAAAGGCAGTTTGTTCATTGTTCGCTTGCCTACTCATCAGCCATAAAGAGCGTTCAGTTCCTGACCTTTCTTGCTAAATTTGTGTAAAGCCAGCTCTTCTAAGGCAAGAAGTTATGCAGGACTCGATGTCATTGCGCGATCGCTACTTGGGATTAATTGACGAGATTGTGCAAGCTACCCTCAAAGGGAAGATCCGCTCTAAAGAGCAGGTCTATCATATGCTGCTGCAAGGACTCAGCACCGGAACTGGGGAAATCTTCGAGCGCTGCTTAGAAGAGCAAATCAACACGACCCAGCAGCAGGTGGACAATCCCGTTAGTGAAATCAAGCAAGCCAAAGCCACTCGAACGCTCAGGGCGCTTCATACCATTAGTACTGAATACTCACGGGTGCAGGAGCAAAATCGCGTCTCAGAAGCAATTACAACGGCAATTCAAGCCATTACCACCGCCCAACCGGCTGAGCGCCTCACTGCCTTACTAAGGGTGATTGACCCCAATCGGCAGCAGGTGCTGAACTTACAACAACTGGCTCAGTTGGCAAAAACTCTACAGCAACAGGCGAAGACAAGTTCTGACTCTGACAGTGCAAGAGAGATTCAGCAGCTATCGGAAGGCATCACTGCTGGTTTAGCATCCTGGCAGCGCTTGGAAGATTATCTGGTGAGTTGGATTTACGACCAAAGTCAAGGAGCGCTGGGATTTGAGGGTCTACCTGAACAGCGGGGACCTTGGGCAGTGTGGGCAAAACAGGTGAATAGCCCTCTCCCGCAGTCACTGTTTCAAACTCTAGCGCACAATCAACCGCTCAATGAATGGGCAGACACTCAGGCGAGTCGGGAACTGGGGGCGTGGGTGGAACTGGCAGTGATTCTCCAGTGCTTGCAGCGGGGGCTTGTCGCTTGGTTCGACAAGATGGTGTATGACTCAAAGGTGGGGGCAAAGCTATCGATTTCTACCTTTATCGTTTTTGCTGTAATTTGGTCGCAGTTAGCCAGTGCCTTGAACCAGAGTCTAACTAGTGCCAAACGTGACGAGATCGTTAATGGCTGTTTTCAGGTAAGTCTGCAAATTCTTCGCGCCTTCGCCCAACGGGAATACTTTCCCCTCTACGGTGGTGTTTTTGCCTCTTTAAGCGGGAACTATCTGCGGGATGCCCTGAACTACTTGGATGAACCCTTACGACGAGTTGAGGGTACCCAGGAGAAAGCGCGAATTCTGACATTGTTGGGTTATTCGCTACGTGCCCAAGGTGTGTATGACCGGGCAAATGCCTTCCATCAGCAAGCTTTAGAGATTGCCCGTGATGCTGGCGATCGCATTTGTGAGATTGCCAATCTCAATCACCTGAGCCGGATGTGTGTTGCCCAACAAAATTATGAGTCGGCAATTAGCTACAGTCAACGGGCGTTGATGTTCTCTCGTCAAACTGGAGATAGGTTAGGAGAAGCCAATGCTCTGGCGAATTTAGGCTTTAGTGAAGTGTTTCAAGCAAAACAGCTGGCACAGGTAGAACCAGAGGTGTATGAGAGTGCGATTCACTACCTGGAACAAGGTTTGCAATTGTCAGAGCGATTGGCTGATCGCCAAAGTCAATCGCTTTGTTTCAGCAGTTTGGGAATTGCCCATGTTGTGATTGAGCAGCCTCAAAAAGCGATCGCTTATCTGGAACAAGGCTGGCAAGCTGCCCAATTTTCTGGTGATTTGTACCTCCAAGGGTTAAACCTAGCCTACCTGGCTGAAGCGTCGTACAGTCGGCAAAACCTGGACAAAGCCATCTACACTGGCAGCTTGGGTGCGTATCTCTTAGAGCAAATTGGTTCTAATGACTGGCGTAAACCAGCAGGCTTACTAACAATTTTGCAGGGTCAAATCGGGGTCGAAGCGTTCCAAACCTTGTTAGGAGAGCAGCGAGCGAAAATCATAGCAATCATTGGGGTTGATGGCTATGACTACATCCCCCAGCTGCTGAAAAAATACCGGGATTCGATGTAGCTGCGGTAGGGGCACG
>CBDTXL010000679.1:0-3229 GCA_965364435.1 uncultured bacterium | reverse complement strand
ATTTTGGAGTCATCCCCTCAAATTGAAGTGGTGGGAGAAGCTCGCAATGGCTTAGAAGGTTTGGAACTGATTCCCAAAGTTCAACCGGATGTGATTTGTACAGACCTCCACATGCCCCAGATGGATGGTTTGGAGTTTACCTCTGAAGTGATGGCGCTCTATCCGCGACCCATTCTGGTGATTAGTGCCTCAGTACAGGAAGAGGATACTCATCATGTTTTTCGGCTTTTAGAAGCAGGGGCGGTGGATATTTTTCCTAAGCCGCGTGCTGGATTGGTAGCGGATGATCAGTCTGTCAAGCAAGCGTTGCTCGATAAGATTCAAATCCTTTCTGGGGTAAGGGTATTAACGAAAAAACGGAAGTCCCCCTTCCAAACAAAGAGCCTAGAGACAGGAAATCTTTCCACTTTCTCTTCTAATTTTTACCCCAAGCCAAAAGTAGTAGTCGTTGGTGCATCTACAGGTGGTCCCCAAGCGCTACAGGAACTGTTTTCTAATCTACCAGTAGATTTTCCTGTGCCAGTGATTTGCGTGCAACACATTTGCCTCGGATTCTTGCAGGGATTAATCGATTGGTTAGCCAGCAGTTGTCGGTTGCCAATTCAGATTGCTCAACCTGGGGATATGCCAAAACCAGGGACGATTTATTTCCCCCCAGAACAACGGCATTTAGAGTTAGATGCTAGCGGTCGATTTTTCTGCTCTGATTCACCACCACTGGAGGGACATCGCCCTTCGGCAACCGTCACATTTGAGTCTGTAGCCAAGTTCTATGGCAAGGCAACCGTGGGAATATTGCTGACTGGGATGGGTAGGGATGGCGCTAAAGGTATGCAGGAAATTGCCAAAGCTGGCGGCTTTACCATCGCTCAAGATGAAGCCACTTCCATAATATTCGGAATGCCTAAAGAAGCGATCGACCTGGGAGCAGCAAAACGGGTTTTACCGATTCACGCGATCGCGCCGATGCTGCTGGAGCTATTGCAAAAACAGTTTCCTTCCCCTGTGAAGTAGTAAGGTAGATAAAATAAGTGTCAAATACAGACTCTTTAAGTGTAGGAATAAAACAGGCTTTTATTCGCTTAATTACCAAGCATACAGGATTAGAGATTAGAGAGCGCGACCAAGTCACTTTAAGTGAAAAAATCTTTTTAAGGATGAAGGCTCTCCAATTATCTTTTCCCGAAGATTACTATCAACTCTTAGAATCTCCAACCTTTGAGAGTCATCAAGAATGGCAAAAACTGGTCGTCTTGATAACGAATCTTGAAAGTTACTTTTTTCGAGACAAAGAGCTGTTTAATCTATTACAAAACCACCTGTTACCGGAACTCATTAACCGGAAAAAAGATAACAAAATTCTCCGCATTTGTAGTGCAGGATGCTCAACAGGAGAGGAACCTTATTCTCTCGCGATTCTCCTTAAAGAACTGCTTCCCGATCTAGAGGAATGGAATCTCCTGATTTTGGGAATAGATATCAATCCAGAAGCACTGCAAAAAGCGAAAGAAGGAATTTACAGACCTTGGTCATTTAGGAACACGAGTGCTGCAATCAAGCAGCGATACTTTCAATTGATTAACAATCAGTATCACCTCGCGCCGCAAATTAAACAAATGCTCTCCTTTGAGAGTTTAAATTTGGTCAAAGAACCCTTTCCTCAGCAAAACTCTGAGCTGAGAGATTTTGACTTAATTCTTTGCCGTAATGTTTTCATCTACTTTGAAGCATCAGCCATAGCAAAGGTTTTAGATAAATTTTACCATGCCCTCCACCCCTTAGGATATCTGATCACAGGTCATGCTGAACTTTACGGACAAAAATTAAGCCAGTTTCAGACCAAAGTCTTTCCAGAATCGCTAGTCTACCAACGTCAGGTGGATAATTTGGTTGACACGCCTCTGTTATATCTACCGCGTCAGTCCAACTATCATTCAGCCGAGTATTCATCTTTAGAAGTGAATGATATAACTCTCGAAAGCGCTCTTGAAGACAACAATTTTAAAATGCAGCAGGCTGCTCTTAATCTCCTCAAACAATTACCTCCTGATACTAAACTACCCAAACTGGGTAATCTAACGGCTGCTGAACTCATTCAACAATTAAAAAATACCTTAAAATTAAGCGAGTAAAAAAATGACAGAGCCTTTATATCTCACATTTGGCTTAAATAACTGTCGTTATGGCATCAACACAGTTTACGTCGAAGAGATTTTTTCCCTACCCGAATTGACACTCAGTCCAGAAAGCGATCGCAACATCGTTGGTGTCTTTAATCTTCGGGGGGATATTGTACCAGTCATGGATCTTAATCTCAGATTGGGCTATCAATCCACCGACTATCGATTGACAGACAGTATTCTGGTTTTGCGGTGGGAAGAACGGCGAGTGGGCATCATTGTTAATGAAGTCCATGAAATGAAAAATATACCCTCTCAGGAAATTCTCACCGAACTTTCTCACGAGCAAGACTTGGCGGGAGTCGAGCGACAAAAAATCATCACTGGCATTGCCCGGAATGCAGGCGATATTTTAATCCTGAGTAATCCAGAGAATTGGTTGCGGTATTCAGATATACAAAAGGTTACGTCTGTTGACTACTTTTTAAAAAACGACGTTCAATCCAATGGCTCTAAATTGTTATTAGCACAACAACCTGTATTCTGCCCAGATTTACCCCCAGAAGAAAGAGCAATTTTTCGGGATAGAGCTGATAATCTGAGGCAGTCACCAGAGGAGCAAGATTTAAAGAGTTTAAGACCCCTAGCAGTAATCCTTTTAAATGGTAATTTTTTGGGCATTGATTTAAACCTAGTGCAGGAGTTTACCGATATCGACCGAGTGACTCCCCTTCCCTGCTGTCCACCGCAGATTATCGGGAACATGAATCTCCGAGGTGATATTCTCACCTTAGTTGATATTCGCCGATTATTGAATCTACCCTCGATAGGTATGCCTCATGCTTCTAAGGCAATGGTTGTGGAGGTTGAGGGTATAGTTGCAGGTGTAATGGTGGAAGAAGTTCGTGATGCGATGTTCGTCCTGAATCCACTAGAAATAATGGCAGTGCCGAGTGCTAACCATTCAATTAATCAGGAATACCTTCAAGGGGTAGCGCCCTATCAAGAAAAAATGATGAGTATTCTGGATTTGCCAAAAATTTTCCTGAATGGTGGGTTAATCATTGATGAAGCTATTTGAAATTTGATTCGTTGTCAGTTTTGCAAGC
>CBDTXL010000678.1:0-3230 GCA_965364435.1 uncultured bacterium | reverse complement strand
CGGGAGGCGGATTTGAACCACCGACCTTCGGGTTATGAGCCCGACGAGCTACCAGGCTGCTCTATCCCGCGTCGCTTTATCTAGCATAACTCTTAATTGCAAAATTGACAACTTTTGCGGTCAAAGCATCGAAAGTTCGCCAATTACCTCTAACCGCTTGTATTGGTCTAGTTTCATAAAAGTTTCCGACAGGGTCTCTGACACCGAGGGACTAATCCAGCCCATTTGCTTGAGCAGGTGGATGGCAACGGCATATTTCGCTCGTTTGGCTCCGTCCATCACCTTAATTGCCAGACCCATGCCCTCGCCAACGCGACCGATACATTGAACCCCTTCAGCTCCTGCTTTACTAACAAGCTCTCCTTCAGACAATCGCATCAGTTCAGTATCAAACGTGCCTTCTCCTGCCACCATAACTGGGTGATGGGTCATGGCGCGGACAATACGCTCCATTGCTAAGTTGTCACCAGAAGCCAGCTGGGCATACAGTGACGCTATTTGACGGAGTTGCACAAAATAAGTGGGTGCCCCACAGTCATCGTGTGCCCTAATCAACTCTTCTCCCGGCATCCGCATCAACTCAGCAACCTGGCTCAAGACCAGCTTTTGTACAGGATGGTTGTACTGTAAATAATTATTGAGTGGCCATTGCCGTTGCTGGCAGACGGCTAACATCCCGGCATGTTTACCAGAGCAGTTGTACTGCAAGGGACTTTGTTTGCCTGGGGGAGTTGGACATTGCAGTGCACAGGGATCAACATCAGAGCGCCAAAGAATGTTGAAGACCTGTCGTACCTGTTCAATTGTCCCCTGATGGGAACTACAGATAATCGCCAAGTCACGGTCGTTCAGGTTATAACGTTCCAGTGTGCCAGTGGTGGTGACAGCCAGCGCCTGAAAAGGTTTGAGAGAAGAACGAATAAATGTCGCAGTTTCTGGGTTGCCAGCAACGGATAAAACACGTCCCCGCCCATCACAGGCGACAGCTTGGACTCGATGTGTTGATTCAACGATGCCTTCCCGTAAGAAACGGACCTCTAAGATTGGTGTTTGAGTGCGTTTTCCCCTTGTCATGCGTAAGACTCTAACATTGGAAGGGGACAGGATAATTGACGTGTGGGCGGGGCAGATTGTACTCTGACTGACCGCGTAGGGTTTATAGAAAATTCCAAATTAGGCTACCACCGAAGACAAATAGAACAAGAATACCAAACGTCCGTTTGAGACGTTGGAGAATGGGTTGGACTTGATAAGAGACAATCAAGCGATCGCGTGTCAAAATTTCTGGGGGCTTTGTCCAGGTTTGACCGTCATACCAGCCTGACTCCTCATAGAATATTGTCTCCTTCAAAAGGCGATCGCGCACATAAGACCAGCCCAAATAGAGCCGCAGCAACGTCAAAACCAAAAACACACCGGACCCAGCAGCACCACACAGAATAAACTGCACGAAATACTTCTTCGGCGCAAAACTCGCTGCTGCCAAGGGTCCGGCGACGAGCCAGCTCCATCCCCAGACCCAAGCTAGCTTCATAATATAGCTTTGCATGTCCAGCGTGACCCAGCTAAAGAACCAAGAGTCGTTTAATTCCTGGTACTCATTAATCGGTTGCTGTTCAGTTGGAACGGGACAGATAGAAACAGAAGATTCCATCATGTTTTTTTATTCACTCAGGGTTGAGACGCCTGAAATTCAATCTGTTCAGCATGTCCCCAGAACGCTTCCAGATTATAGAACTCCCGCTCTTGGGGCAGCAAGATGTGAACAATCACCTCACCGTAGTCTTGAAGAACCCAGCTCCCCTCTGCTTGCCCTTCAGTCCGTAAAGGCAGCCGTTGCCACACAGTATCCACTTTGTGTTCAATCGACTGTGCAATTGCCCTGACCTGCGCCTTAGAAAAGCCAGTAACAATCACAAAGTAATCCGCAAGGTAGGACACCTCACCCACCCCTAGGATGATAATATCCTCACCCTTACGGTCATCCGCTGCCTGAGCAATACCCAAAGCCAGCTCCCGGCTGATATCCTGTTTTTGGGCACCCGTAGCAACCAATGTTGTAGAAAGCATTTTCAATTGATCTCTCATCAAATCGTAAATTCCTTGTTTAAAACTCGACAAATGTAAATCAATAATTAACTAATGCTGGGGCGATCGCGCTATTTCTTTGAGAGCTGCAACAAGAGAAAGGGGACAAAGTGCGATCGCGCTGCTATTTGTTTTGTAACCTTATGCTTCCCCACAGGATTACACCGCTACCGCCTCTGTCGGACAGTCTGCTATTTGCGTTTTTTGGCTTGACATAGAGAGCGCCCAATTCCGAGTCAAGATCGTGCGGGGGTGAAGGAGGCAACGGCTAGCAAGCAGGAATCTCAAAGAATAGTCACAAGTTAGCCAAACGGCTTTGTAAAGGTCTTGCCTGCTAACTTGCCGTAAGGCTTCTAACTCCGGTGTATTACCACGACCTGGCTCCAAACTGTCAGCGACAAATACAACACAGCTAAGCAAACTCATACCGGGACGCCCTAATGTGTGAAGAGCAATCGCTTGTAATACACTTTCATCTTGCATTCCAAACTCCTCTCTAGCGACAATTGCGCTGACATCTGCATGCAATAGATGAGGAGTGGCTTCACAGACTGGGTCTACTTCTATGCCCGCGTCCCTGGCGATCTGCAACAACACATTGGGCTTAAAGTATTTCGCCAGGTCATGCATCAACCCCGCTTGAGCTGCCTTCTCTCCATCAAGATGATAATGCTGAGCCAGTTCAATAGACATCTGCTCAACACCCAAAATATGCTGAAGCCGAGAAGCAGGAACGTTATCTGCTAACCAGGTTAAGACCTGATCGCGCATCACATCTAAAAACTCCTAAGGGCAACGTCTGAATGTTGTGGTCATGTAGATTAAGCCGAGCCTAATCGCTTTCGCCTGGGCTCTCTTGGCAATTGCACTTGATGGGCGTGGTGCTTTTCCTCTCTTGTCTGGTAACGTTTTGCTAACCGGCAACAAGGAAAACAGGTTGGTTGCCCCTATTCTAGCTCAATGCTTCACAATGGCAGCAAAGAGTTTTTCATAGCGATCAAGAGCTTGCTCGAAGGAATAATTCTCCATAGCGTACTGTCTACTTTTCTCACCCAGCTGTTTAACTTTATCGGGATTGTAATACAGCTCCTCGATTGTAGCAGCTAGGGCAGCCGGATCTTCTGGAGGGATAATAATGCCAC
>CBDTXL010000677.1:0-3238 GCA_965364435.1 uncultured bacterium | reverse complement strand
AATGACAAATAACCATGAAACGTTCTGCCTGCCTCATCTTTAATCCAGTTGCCGGTCAAAGTGACCCAGAGCAAGATTTGTTGACAATTGAGACATTTTTAGCTCCGGAAATTGACCTGGATATTCGCTTAACAACGCCAGAAGTTGATGCCGGTCAACTGGCACAGGAAGCCGTTGAACGCGGTGTCCATATGATTATTGCCTCTGGAGGTGACGGCACCCTCTCAGCGGCTGCTAATGCTTTGGTGGGAACGAATATTCCTTTGGGCATAATTTCGCGGGGCACAGCCAACGCCTTTGCGTCAGCGTTAGGAATTCCTGACACGATTGAAGGAGCTTGTCAGACAATTTTGCAGGGGACAACACGGGTAGTTGATGCGGCACAGTGCAACGGGAAGCCGATGGTTTTGCTGGCTGGCGTTGGGTTCGAGGCAGAAATGGTTGAAAAAGCGGATCGAGAGTCGAAAAATCGCTTTGGAATGCTGGCTTACATTATGGCTGGAGTAAAACAGCTGCGGGAGTTTGATACCTTTGAGGCGAAGATCGAGACGGATGAGAAAGTAATCACTGTTACCGCAGGTGCTGTGACTATAGCCAATGCCGCCCCACCGACATCAATTCTCGCTCAAGGACCAGCAGGGATTATTTTTGATGATGGACTGCTAGATTTAACTGTAGTAGCACCAGAGAACCGGACGGGTGCGATCGCCTCTGCATATCACCTTCTGCAATCGGCTTTTCGTGGCGATGCTGCCGAGCGAGATGACATCGGCTATCTGCGAGCAAGACGCATTAAAGTGACCACAGAACCACCCCAAAAAGTCGTCCTAGATGGGGAAATTATCGGCACGACGCCCATTGATGTTGAGTGTGTTCCCGGTGGCTTAACCATCCTCGTGCCGGTGACAGAAGAAGTTCAGCCCCTGGAAAAACTTGAGGGACTGCCTGAATTAACAGTTGCGTCGAAGCCTCAATTTGAGCTGGAATAAGACTAGTGCAGCAGGCTTGATGTGTTTCCCACCAGTCCTAAAAACCCCCATTAGCCATTACCCATTCCAAATTGATGGGTTATTTCTGCGTTCCATGCACTAGGGCGTGTCAATGCGACTATAGTAGGAATAATCATCGTTAGCCTTGGCTGCCGCCAGCGATAATACTAAGTTGCGGTCTTGCCGTAGTACATAAGGAAGGTGGGGAAGGTGAGGAAGATGGGGAAGGTAGGGAAGGAGTGGTAAGTAATTTCTCCCGCCTCTCCCCCATCCTCCCCATCTCCCCTATCTTCCTCATCTGGTAGCCATCTACTATCGCCTGAATGCAACTCGGTATAAGTGGGTGATGTTCTGACGGGGTGACAACAAGCCAGAAACGTTAAGTGGCTGCATGTTTAAAGTCCTTTGCAGCTATGACAAGATAACGGCGAGACGATGGGCCAAGGCGACGAAGTAGTTGGACGTTGAGCCAGAGCAATCAGGGATATTGTTCATAAGGGTGTAAAACGGGTTGTATTTGTTCATGTAAAAGTGAACTATAGACTTTACTTGAAAGGGGTTTGCTATCTTTGCCACCTCATCAGGTTGCAATGTCTACGGCATGAATTTCGTTTTACAAGAGCCAGTGCTACTATGCAACCATTACCTGCTCCTGCCTTGGAGCAAGCGATTGACCGGCACCCTCTGGTTGTGATGCTCCAGAGGCGATTAGTTGGCGTCTTAACTTTAATGAGCCAGGAAGTTCGTTGGCAGCACTGGACTAACCAAGCTATCTTTGACGAATCAGGATGTCTAGCCGAGTGCCAGCTTGTCGGGCACGATAGTACCGAGGGCGTACAGGCGGAACAAGAATTACGAGAGAGCGAGACAGCCATCCGGGAGCTGTATAGGGTGACCGCATCTCAGAAATTAAAGTTTGAGGAGCGCTTACAGCAAATGCTGGAGATACTGAAATCGATGTTGGGGATTTGCACTTCCTATAAAGGAGAACCAAACCGCATCCTTGCGTTACATCAGTGCGAAACTTTTTGCCAGTGGGTTGATGCACCCTGGTTACAGTATGGGATTCACACGTTAAAGTCAACTAGTGCGACCCTGAGTGCCACGATGCTGTACCTGTTGTGGCAGGATCTGGAAGACATGAGTAAGGGAGGCACTACAAGAACAGCACTGGTGCTGGAAAACCAGCTAGAGGCTGAGTATGAACGGTTTAAGACAACTCTACAGGTGGAATGACAGCGATATCAATAATATCAAGAATGAACGCAGTCTCTCTCCCCAATGAACCACCTGTCATTCTGGTGGTGGATGACGACGATGTTATGCGGCAGTTATTACGCCGAGTGATGGAAAAAGACGGCTATCAGGTTGTCGAGGCAGCTAACGGTGAGCAGGCTTTAGACGCCTACAAACGTCTAAAGCCGCATCTTGTCTTGTTAGATGCCTTGATGCCAGTGATGGACGGCTTTGCTTGCTGTACCCAGTTGCAAATGCTCATCAGTGAAAGCTTGCCTGACAACGATGAGGGTACCGATGATCAAAGCCTAAACGGTGCTTCAGGCACGCCAGTGCTGATGATTACTGGTCTTGATGATCAGGAGTCGGTAGACCGGGCGTTTGCAGTCGGAGCTACCGATTACGTCACGAAGCCGATTCACTTTGCAGTGTTGCGCCAACGGGTGCGGCGTATCATCCAACAGACTCAGCTGTATCAACAACTAGAGCTAGCAAATCGAGAGTTGCAGCGTCTGGCTGCTCTAGACGGTCTGACTGGAGTGGCAAACCGACGACGGTTTGATGAGTACCTTGAGGCTGAGTGGCAGCGCATGACAAGGGAAAAATTGCCTTTGTCTCTTATTCTCTGTGACATCGACTTTTTTAAGAGGTACAACGATACCTATGGTCATCAAGCTGGTGATGCCTGTTTATGTCGAGTTGCTGATGCCCTACGTTTTTGTGCAAGGCGCTCAGTCGATTTAGTCGCTCGCTATGGGGGCGAAGAGTTTGCGGTGATTCTGCCCAACACTACCGTTGTGGGTGCCTCTCAAGTTGCTGAGGAAATTCGGTCAGTCGTTAACAGTTTAGAGATTGCCCATGCCAAGTCAACAGTCAGTCAGCATGTTACTCTCAGCTTGGGCATTGCCTGTATACAGCCGACGCTCAACACCTCACCCACAATGCTGATTGCAGCAGCTGACGCGGCGTTGTATCAGGCAAAAGAAGCAGGGCGGAATAGGTACTTTCCTCAG
>CBDTXL010000676.1:0-3244 GCA_965364435.1 uncultured bacterium | reverse complement strand
TTGGGGAGTCTTCATCGCTATGCCTGTGACTGGTGACTGTTCAGAGGGGCTAGCAGTCTGCCCTTAAAAAGAGAATTCCGGTCTTCTAGGAAGTGGGGAATGGAGAGTGGGGAATGGTAAAGAGGCACTCTTAGATGATTCTACGCTCAGTTTCTTCCCCTTCCCCTACTCTCCGACAGACTGCTAGCCCTTGACTAACTTTTTGGGTAAGCGATCGCTTGAGAATGTGACATAGTCCCCTAACCCTGGTTGCCTGTGGATTTATTGGTCGCAACGGGGTAAGCGATCGCTCTTTTTCAACCTTTTTTGTACACCTTGGGCTTTGATAATGAGTTCAATGCCCTGAGTTATCATCCCTTGGAGTACATTTAGTACGGGTTTGCCTGAGAGTACGTCGAGATTGCCGTTCACGGAGATGAGTGCGGCTTGCAGGACGAATGAGATAGCGATGATTCGCTGCAAAAACTTTTGCTGCTTTTGTTGACTTTTTTTCTTTTTTGTGCATTCAGACTTTAGGGTTGATTGGGTTGGTGCGGAAATAGCTGCTTTAGAATTCTCGATTTTGTTGTTCATATACCCTCGCCGATTGGCTGTTTCGTGATGAGACAAGCCTCTCGTTGGGCTTTTGCCCATACAAATTGCCCAAGCAACTCTTGAAGTGCTTATACAATCGGGATTAGATGCTTGGGCAACTTTCCCCAAGCGGATAGCGGAAGATTCTTAAGATTTTGTTTATATTTGATTGATGCCAGAGAAGGGTGAACGCGGGATTGGCAAGAGTGAACTTCACCAACGCAATGTGCTGTGGTTAGTAAAAGCCTTGCTGCTGCTGGCTAAGGGAGATTTAAAGTTAGAAAACTCTCAGCTATCGGCAGCCGTTAAGGTGGAATGGGTTACAGAAAGTACACTGCGAGTCACAGGGGAATATAGAGAAAAAACTCGCACAGGAAAAGAGAAACTTGAAGAAGGTACAAGCCAACAGGCGTTATGGCAGCTATGCGAGAAAACTGACACTCCTTTGAAACTACCGAAGCGTCGGCGTGAGGTTTCGTTTCGTACTGAGGAAAAGCGACAAGATGATGCAGTGCGGAATGCACTTCGATATTTGGACGATTTAGGAGTGTTGAAGGATGAACGCCCTAAGAATAAGCGAAATACACGGTATTGGATATTCACCCTCACGCTGAAACATAAAGATGCGTCACTAGAGGAAAATCTGAGGGTAGTTGAACAGAAGTTGGGGCTGGAAATATTGGCCTCAACAGAAGAGGCTGGTGCGCTTCCACTTTCTTTCTGGCAAGACTGCTGTCGTAAAAAGCTTCCCTGTGACTTATCTATCAATCCTCTGCTACATGGGGATGGTGTGAGATTATCCCTTGAGGATATCGTGCCGTTGGAATTGGTAGAGCGCAAACAGCGACCTCAGCAAAAGGATGATTTCTCGCCAGAGCAGTTCCAGGTACAAGCGTCCACCGAGTACGAAGTGCCTATTGAACACAATAAGTTTCTCGTTCAAGTCTTGGAAACGGGAGACAGCCTTAAAAATCGGGACAGAAAAATCGCGGTTATTGGAGAACCGGGGGCTGGAAAAACAACCCTGTTACAGGAGATTGCTAAAGAAGTGGAGGATGCTGGAGGCTTGCCGATTTTTGTCAAGTTGGCAGACTTGGGAGAAAAAACGTTAAAGGACTATCTGCTAGAGAATTGGCTAGAAGAGGCGACTGGGAAGCGACGTATCTCAGATGATATTCAGGAAGACTTTGTTCAGCAGTTTAATTTGGGTCGGGTGTGGCTGCTGTTAGATGGGGTTGATGAAATCGCAGCAACGGGTAATCTTCTATCTAGCCTTGAGAAGCAGTTGAAGGGTTGGGTAGCCGATGCGCGGATTGTGCTGACTTGTCGGTTAAATGTTTGGGATGTTGGCAAAAATGACCTCTACGCTTTCGAGAAGTATCGCATTCAACAGTTGAGTTATCCCGACATGGTGGATAAATTTATCCGCCGTTTCTTCTTCAAAGCGGGTGAACCAACCAAAGGAGAAAAGTTAATCGAAAAGCTGGAGCGATCGCAACCGCGAATTAGAGATTTGGTTAAGAATCCCCTGCGGTTGACTCTGCTGTGTCGAATTTGGAAGCGGCGACAGGGAGAGTTACCACAGACTAAAGCCGAACTCTACAAGCGGTTCGTTGAGACGTTTTACGAATGGAAAGACAAACCTGAGATTAACCAAGATAAACGTCAACTCCTTGAGCAAGCTTTGGGAGAGTTGGCGAAAAACGCCATTGATAAGGAGACTACCAAGTTTCGACTGCGAGAATCTTTTGTTCGTCATGAACTCGATAAATTTGATAAATCTTTGTTTGATTTAGCTTGTCGTGTGAGTTGGATTAATAATGTAGGCGTGGCAGCAGAAAATCCAGATGAACCCGTCTATGCTTTCTTCCATCCCACGTTTCAGGAATATTTTGCAGCGCTGGCGATCGCTGATTGGGACTTTTTCCTACCCCGCGCTCACGATAACCATAATCATAAGCCACTCTCAGAGAGATATCCTATTTTCGAGCCGCAGTGGAAAGAGGTGATTTTGCTATGGCTAGGGCGACCAGAAGAAGAAGTGTCTGACAAGCAGAAGGAGGAGTTTATCAAAGCGTTGGTAGAGTTTGAGGATGGGTGTGGGGAGTTTTATTGGTATCAATCTTATTTTCTAGCAGCCGCTGGGATTGCAGAGTTTAATTCGAGCCAAAGTGATGAAATTGTAGCTAGTATTATTGCATTAAGTTTTGATTTACTCCCTGACAAAAAACAAAAGTGGATGCGAATTCCATATTGTATGGAAAGGGTAGCTATAGCCGCCCTGAAAGAGAGCGATCACAAAAGAGTATCTGAGCAGTTATTAGCTCTAAAAAACATCTGTCAAGATGACAATATCAATTTTATAATTGCAATGATCCTAGCTAACTTTGATTTAGAAAGAATGACTAAGGAAATCAGCGATCATTCAAATTCAATTAACGATATATATACTGAAGATGAGATAAGCAATCTAGTACGTTTGAGTATTCAGACACTTTGCGTATACCAGAATAAAATTAATTTTTTGTCCGAAACTAACAGTGATCTACATGATCAAGGACAGTTTAGTATTCAAAATCTACACAGTTATCAGAATGAAATATACATTTTGGAAATATATATAGCGTTTCCTAGTCTAGTGAGGTACAATAGCAGCAGTGGATAAACCAGT
>CBDTXL010000675.1:0-3246 GCA_965364435.1 uncultured bacterium | reverse complement strand
TTACCAGCCATCCTCTTCCTTGTCTGACTCGCCCCAAATCTCTAAATCCAATTCATCCAGGTAAATCAAAGCGCTCTGGATTTGGCGACCTGTGCCTCGCAGTTCCAGGTCAAACCAGCCATCATCTCGCGCATTCGCTCCCAGGAGAGCGGCGGCGATATTAACAGTGACGCCGTGATGAGAAACTAGACGTGAAATGACTGGTTCATCATTGTACTCCTTGGGAATGCGAATGCGGATACGAGTTTGGGTTGGTCTATCAGTTTCCAGACACTCGGTATCGCTACTTAATTGAAGCAGTTCCCGTGACTTCTCCTGAACGTCATTAGTGGCATCGCTTGTCATGGTCGCCTCCTATTCAACAACATCTTTGATCTGGGTTTTACGCTCTAAAATTTCTTTGAGTACGAGAGTGATTAATGCTAAACCACCAAGCAGAACGGCAGCGGAGAAGGCAGATTGAGTTTGATACTGCTTGTAGGCTTCTTCAACAAAAAGTGGCAGGGTTTGAGTTTTTCCAGTAAGGTTGCCAGAGACGACTGATACTGCGCCAAACTCGCCCATTGTTCTGGCATTGGTTAGGAGAACCCCATACAGTAAACCCCAACGAATATTGGGAAGGGTAACGCGCCAGAATATTTGCCAATCGTTAGCTCCCAAGGTTTTGGCGGCTTCTTCCTGCTCACTACCGGCTTCTTCTAAAACGGGAATGACTTCGCGGGCGACAAAGGGCATCGTAATAAATGCACTCGCTAAGACCATTGCAGGCATAGCAAAAATAATTTTGATGTTTGCCGCCTCTAGCCAGGGTCCAAACCAGCCATTTCGTCCATAGAGCAGCACAATCATTAGACCAGCTACAACTGGAGATACGGCAAAGGGGATGTCTAAAAGACTAATTAAAAAGGCTCGACCCCGAAATTGATTGCGTGCGATTACCCAGGCGGCACAGAGTCCAAATACTATATTCATGGGTACGACAATCAGGGCGATCAAGACGGTAAGCTTTACGGCATGGACAAAATTCGCTTCCGTCAAGTTGGTTAGGAAGGGCCCAACTCCTTCTTTGAATGCCTGCACAACGACGTTAAGAGCTGGAAGGAATAAGATTAACGACAAATAGGCGATCGCTACACCGATCAAAACTGGCTTAACCCAGCGTCGCTCCTTTGTTTGTGAGGATGACGGGGAATCCGGTGAACCTGGATTAAAAGAATGCCCCGCTAAATTAGAGTTCATAGCGTCGTCCCCAAGCTTGTAAGAGGTTAATTGCTAACAGAATCAACAGCGAAATTGTTAACAGAACGGTGCCAATTACTGTTGCGCCACTATAGTCATACTGCTCCAATCGTTGAATAATCAGCACCGATGCAATTAAGTCATTAAATGGAACATTGGACGCCACAATCACAACAGAACCGTATTCGCCAACGGCACGAGCAAATCCTAGTGCGACACCTGTCAAAATTGCTGGAAATAAGGGCGGCAGAACAACACGCCAAAATGTCTCCCATTGGGATGCTCCCAAGCACCAAGCGGCTTCTTCAATCTCCTTCTCCATTTCCTGCAACACGGGTTGTAATGTCCGCACAACGAAAGGCAAGGAGATAAACAACATCGCTACACCCACCCCTAGGCGTGTGAAGGCTATCTTAATTCCGAAAGGTGCTAGTAGGGAACCCACCCAGCCCCTCTCACTGTAAACCGTTGCCAGGGTCAAACCAGCAACCGACGTAGGGAGGGCAAAGGGTAAATCAATCGCCGCATCAATTAACCGCTTGCCAGGAAAATCGTATCGGACTAAAACCCAAGCAATTAAAACACCAAAGACTCCATCAATTGCAGCAGCAATCAATGATGTTACGAAGGTGACATCATAGGTGGCAAGAGCGATGGGACTGGTGGCAATTCTCCAGAAGTCAGCAGGCTTCTCACTGCTAGCCTTTAACAAAAGCGCGGACACAGGCAGGAGCAGCATTATGCTCATATACCCTAGCGTAATTCGCCAAGGCCAGGAAAGCTGAAGCAGTTGACTAACTGGATTCTTCCGAGCAGGAGTCTGCTGGGAGGGAAAAGATATAGCCATTGTTGGTTATTTGTTGTTTGTCATTTGTTGTTTGTCATTTGTTGTTCGTTATTAGTTGTTGGTTATTCGCTTACTAACAACCAACAACTAACAACCAAAGATAACTTCTAAGCCTTGGCTTGAATCTTGTCAAAGACAGCACCATCATCAAAGAATTGCTTCTGAACTTTGTCCCAGCCCCCTAAATCTTTAACTGTAAACAGGGTTTTGATTGGAGGAAACTCCTTTTCTACTTCTTTGGCAACAGTGGGATCAGCAGGTCGAAATCCAGCCTTAGCAAACTCTCGCTGCGCTTCTGGTGTGTACAAATATTTGACAAATGCTTCGGCGACTTCACGGGTGCCGTGTTTATCAACATTTTTGTCTACGACAGCAATGGGATTGTCAATAGAGATGTTGACATCGGGCACGACATATGGGACGTTTTGCCCATTTTGCTTTGCCAGAATCATCTCGTTTTCGTAGTTGATCAGGGCATCCCCCTGACCTTGCTTGAAGAATGCATCGCTGGCTTCACGGGCATCTTTGGGCAGCACAGGTGCGTTCTTGATTACTTTGGTACTCAAGTCCAGCGCTTTATTCTCATCCCCACCAGTTTTTGTCACAGAACCCCAAAGCGCCAAGAAGTTCCAGCGTGCGCCGCCAGAGGTTTTGGGGTTAGCTGTAATTACTTTTACGCCGGGTTTTGCTAGGTCTGCCCAGGTTTTGATACCTTTGGGATTGCCCTCACGGGTGACGATCGCAGCTACAGATTTGCTAACGATTCCCTCTTCAGGCGCTTCTTGTTCCCAACCCGGTTGAATCAGACCGGCTTTTTCAATCTTATTAGTGTCAAGGGCGAGTGCCAGGTGTACAACATCGGCTTCCAACCCATCAATCACAGCACGGGTTTGGGAACCAGAGCCACCGTAGCTTGGCTTGAATGTGACGTTTTGGTTATGTTCTTTCTTCCACTGCTCGACAAACTTAGGAATGATTTTATCGTGGGCTGCTTTGGTGACAGCGAAGGAAACGAGAGTTAGCTCAACTTCACCTTTGTTGGCAGCTTTGCTACCCCCTCCCGGATTGGCAGCGGAATTGTTATTATTACCGCCAGAGCAAGCAGCGATCGCCACACTCAAACTCACCCCTACCAAAAAGAGGGATACAAATCTTTTCAA
>CBDTXL010000674.1:0-3247 GCA_965364435.1 uncultured bacterium | reverse complement strand
AAAGGTAGATATTTATGATATTTGAGTAGAGACAGTGTCTTTACATAGTTCAAAACCACAACTCTACGAAAATTACCCAGATTTGTACCATGACTAGACGTTTCCTCAAGTTAGCAAGTGCTGCTGGCACTGCCCTGTGTATCGCCCTTACTGCTAACAGCAGCCACGCTCAGACCTACACCCTCAGCCGAACATTCCTCAGCCCTACTCCAGGAAACACAGGAAACGGGGAACGCTTTGGCTACTCCGTTGATATCTCTGAAAACCGCATATTAATCGGTGAACCTGGTGATGACACCGGAGCAGAAGACAGTGGTATTGCGTATCTGTTTGATGCCAATACTGGTGGGCTATTGCAGACTTTCCTGAATCCTGAGCCAGAATTCCAGGACTTCTTCGGCCTTTCTGTTTTCATCTCCGGCGATCGCGTAATAATTGGCAACCCAGCCGATGACAGTCCTGAGGAGGGTGACGGCGGTAAAGCGTATCTTTTTGATGCCAACACAGGTGGGCTATTGCAGACCTTCCTGAATCCTAATCCGGCTTATAACGACATTTTTGGCTATTCCATCGCCTTTTCTAATGACCGTGTATTGATTGGCGCACCTGGTGACGACATTGGGTCAGAGAACAGTGGTGCTGCATACTTGTTCGATGCCAACACAGGTAGTCTCTTACGAACCTTCTTCAATCCTACGCCCTCTACCATCGATGACAACTTCGGCAACTCTGTAGCCCTTGTAGACAACCAAGTGCTGATTGGTGCGCCTGGGAACAACTACAGCGGTGCAGCTTACTTATTCGATGCCAATACGGGCAGTCTGTTGCAGACCTTCCTCGACCCTATGCCACCGGGTGTTGCATCTTCAGTAGGTCGCGATGTCGCCCTCTCTGGGAACCGCGCACTAATTAGCGGAACCTATAGTGATGCAGCGTATCTTTTTGATATTACTACGGGTAGTCTGCTACAGACCTTTCTCCATCCCAATCCAGAGGATAGGGGTTTCTTCGGTGGCTCCATTGCCCTTTCTAACAATTACGCGCTGATTGGTGATGCCAGCGACTTTACGGCGGCAGATTACAGTGGTGCGGCCTACCTGTTCGATACTACTACCGGGAACTTGCTGCAAACCTTTCTCCATCCCAATCCGGTTGAATTTGAAGGTTTCGGCAACTCTGTCGCCCTGTTTGGCAACCGCCTGCTAATTGGTGCATTAGACGACCGCGTTGCGGGACAATACGGCACTGGTGCAGCATACCTGTATGAGTTGACCTCGCCAACTGAGGTGCCTGAGCCTGGGATGTTGATCGGCTTAGCAGCGCTGGGATTATCGGGGTTGCTATACAAGCGGCACCATGCATCTAATCGGGCGTGACCTTCTGCACCGACCAGAATTGTCAATTAGCCCAATGCTTGGCTCTTCTGACTGCTTCGAGCCAGGTTTTGAAATTATCCTGTGCCTGGGTAGCGCCTTCACCGGGCTGAAAAATCTGGTCAATCTGGCGACTTGAGGTTAGGGCAGCGTAATCCTGCCAGAATCCTACCGCCAAGCCAGCAGCAAATGCCGCTCCTTGAGCAGAGGCATCCAGTACCTTTGGACGTTCCACGGGGATACCCAAAGCATCAGCTTGGAACTGCATTAAGAAGTCATTCTGACAGGCTCCCCCATCGACCTTTAACAGAGCAATGTCAGTGCCTGAATCCTGATTAATTGCTTGTACAACTTCCTTAACCTGATAGGCGATCGCTTCTAGCACTGAGCGCACCATGTGTTCCCGCTGCACCCCGCCGGTAATCCCAAAAAAGGCTCCCCTAGCACTCATATCCCAATGAGGCGCTCCTAAACCACTGAGAGCGGGGACAAAGTAAACACCACCGTTATTTGCCACTTGCCGTGCCATCAGTTCCGTATCAGCAGCCGCAGTAATCACCTTGATGCCATCCCGCAACCACTGGATACAGGCTCCGGTAGTAAACATACTGCCCTCCAGGGCATAGCCAACTTTGTGATGGAGGGAAGAGTTCTCTTGTGAGCCTTGGGTGTCTGATTGTGTCCAAGCAATTGTAGAGAGAAGTTGGTTTTTCGAGCGCGGCAACTGTTCACCTGTGTGAGCAATCAAAAAGCAGCCAGTCCCGTAGGTGCATTTCAATAAGCCAGGGCGATCGCCTCCGTGGGCAAACAGCGAAGCTTGTTGATCGCCCAAAATTGCAGTAATCGGCACGGAGGCTCCGAGTAACTCCGGCTTGGTATAACCAAACAGCCCCAAACTCGGCTGAATACTCGGCATCAAATGTGCCGGAATCCCAAATAGTTCTAATAGCGTGCTATCCCATTGCTGCTCTGCCAGATTCATCAACATCGTGCGGCTGGCATTGCTGTGTTCTGTTTCATGAACCTGTCCTCCTGTCAAGTTCCAGAGAATCCAGGTATCAATGGTGCCTGCCAGAACATTATCCAGGTCGATGGGGGGGGCTTGCCAGCGTTGAATATGCTCTAGTAACCAGGCAAGTTTGGTGGCAGAGAAGTAGGCATCGAGTAATAAGCCAGTGCGATCGCTAATTTCAGCAGCATAACCCTGCTCAGTTAACTGATTACACAAGGGTGCGGTACGACGGTCTTGCCAGACAATCGCATTATGCAAAGGTCGCCCCGTATTTTTGTCCCACAGCAGACAAGTTTCTCGCTGCACGCTTATCCCGATAGCAGCGACATTTGAAGCCGCTACCCCAGCCTTTTGCAAAGCTGTCTGCATCGCCCAATAAGTATCCTGCCAAATTTCTCTGGGGTCATGCTCTAACCAGCCCGGTTGAGGGTAATACTGAGTTAGTTCCTTATAAGCTTGGCTAACAATTACCCCTTCTGCATCGAATAGAATAGCCCGGTTGCCGGTTGTACCAAGGTCAAGGGCGAGAACATAGGCAGGAGCATTAGCAGTCATGGTCACGTTGGCAATTGTTATTTCTTCTACCATTTTCCGGTAGATTGAGACCTGTGTGAGGTTGCAGTGCTGATAGTTAGGATTAAGAGCCTATCCGAAAAATCATGAAAAAGAATGGGGCGCATCATCATAATTCCCTATTCATCTGCGTTCATCTGTGTTCATCTGTGGTTTCAAATCTCACAGAATCTACTTTTCGGATAGGCTCTAAGCTGTCACGCATCTAAGAAAGCACACTCGCTTGGGTTGGTCATGGGTAATGGGTAATGGGTAATGGTTCTACCCTAGACCAATGACTGATCCAAGC
>CBDTXL010000673.1:0-3257 GCA_965364435.1 uncultured bacterium | reverse complement strand
CTAGACGGTTTGGGGTTGTTGCGAGAGTTGCGGGTTGACCCGCGTACCCGCGAAATCCCGATCATCTTATTGTCTGCCCGTGCCGGGGAAGAGTCTCGCATTGAAGGTCTGGAAGCGGGCGCGGATGATTATCTGATTAAGCCCTTTTCTGCCCGCGAACTGCTGGCTCGTGTCGAGGCAACGCTGAAACTGGCTCAGATGCGTCAGGAAGCAACCCGTCGAGAGCAGGAGTTACGAATTGTTAGCGAAGCGGCACGAAGTGCGGCGCAGTTAGCGGAAGCAAAGCTGGAGCGTGTCCTAGCTAGTATCAATGACCAGTTTTTGGTGCTCGATCGCGAATGGCGCTATACCTACGTCAATGACCGGGTAGTGGAAGCAACAGGAATCAGTAAAGAAGACTTACTCGGCAAGTGTATCTGGGATATCTTTCCGGAAACAGTGGAGAGCGAATTCTACATTGAAGTACATCGTGCCGTGGCGAAGCAAAGGGTTGTGGAATTTGAGTACTACTATTCGTCCTGGCAGCGCTGGTTTGAGAACCGCGTTTATCCTTCCGCAAGTGGCGTATCCATTCTGATTACGGAAATTAGCGATCGCAAGCAGACAGAAGCAGCCCTACGTCGAAGCGAAGGGCGTTTGCAACTGGCTCTGACTGCTGCGAAGATGTTTGTATGGGAGCTTGACTACAAAACGAGGCGAGCTGTTTGTTCGGAAGTAGCTCGTGAAGTCTGTGGTTTCCGGGAAGGACCGCTCGATGATTTCATCGCGTTGACGCATCCAGACGATCTGGAAGATTTGCAGCAGGCGGTCGTTGGGGCGATCGCAGATGGAACGCCGATCTCAATGGATTACCGGATACTAAGCCCTGATGGTAAAATGCGCTGGCTTAGTACTTGGGGAACTACCTACCAAGGATTGGATGGTCAACTAGAGCGGATGATCGGTGTTTCTGTTGATATTACTAAGCGCAAACAAGCGGAAGCTGATCGAGAACAACTGCTCCAAGAACTGGCGATCGAACGTGCCCGGTTTGAGGCAGTTTTACGGCAGATGCCTGCTGGCGTGATGATTGCAGATGCCGCATCGGGTAAATTGGTGCTCACGAACGAACAAGCCAAGCAAATTGTTGGTTATTCCTATGAACAATCGCTCCAACTGGCGGAGTATGACCAGGTTGCAACCTTTGAAGGCTTCCATCTAGACAGTCAACCTTATAAAGCCCAAGAATACCCACTCATGCGCTCGCTTCAAACAGGCGAGACCGTCACCAACGAAGAAATTGAGTTACACCGGGGAGATGGCAGTCGCATTTTCATGAATGTGAACTCAGCTCCGATTCTGGATAGTGAGGGACGAATTGTTGCCGCCGTTGTAGTCTTCCAGGATGTGACCGATCGCAAACAAGCTGAGGTGGCACTCCGCAAAAGTGAAGAACGCTTTCAAGCCTTTATGAATAATAGCCCAGCCGCCGCTTGGATTACGGATGCCGACGGTCGTATGGTCTACCTCAGTCAAACCTATTTCCGCATTTTCGAGTTTCCAAGGCATGACGTAATCGGCAAAAGCATCTTCGAGCTATATCCGGCTGACATTGCCGCTCAATTTCTCGATAACATCAAAACGGTTGCCCAGACCAATCAGGTCATTGAAGCGATCGAAACTGCCCCTCGCTCTGATGGTACGCTGGGTGATTTCCTAGTGTACAAATTTCCAATTGAGGATGGAGCTGGGCAATGTCTGGTAGGAGGAGTTGCAGTTGACATCACCGATCGCAAGCAAGCTGAGGCAGGTCTCCGTCAGAGCGAGGAGCGTTATCGGTATTTAGCGGAATCGATTCCACAGTTGGTGTGGACAGCCAACGCAGGGGGAGTGCTACTCGATGTCAATCAACGCTGGTTAGACTTTACAGGTGTAACGTTGGCACAAGCACAAATTGAAGGTTGGCAAGCGCTCATCCATCCTAACGACGTACCCATTCTCAGCAAGCACTGGACGGCAGCTCAACAAGACGGCAGCCATTATCAAGCTGAAGGTCGAATGCGACGGGTGGATGGTGTGTATCGATGGCATTTGCACCAAGCAGTACCCATCAAGAATGAATCGGGTCAGGTCATCAAATGGTTTGGTACGGCGACTGATATTGAAGATCAAAAACAACTGGAACAGCAGCGCGAGTTGCTCCTCCAACATGAACAAGCCGCCCGCGAAGAAGCAGAACGGGCTAACCGCATCAAAGATGAGTTTTTGGCAGTCCTCTCCCATGAACTGCGATCGCCTCTCAACCCAATTCTGGGCTGGTCACGGTTACTTCAGACGAGAAAGTTTGATGCCGCCAGAACAACTGAAGCTTTGGCAACCATCGAACGCAATGCCAAGTTACAAGCTGAACTGATTGAGGATTTACTGGATGTCTCCCGGATTCTGCAAGGCAAGCTTAGCCTAAATGTTACTCCAGTTGCTCTGACATCCACCATTCAGGCAGCGATGGAAACGGTGCGTCTGGCGGCTGAAGCCAAATCAATTCAGATATACACAAGGCTTGAACCAGAGGTGGGCGTCGTTTCGGGTGATGCTAGCCGCTTACAGCAAGTTGTTTGGAACCTGCTCTCGAACGCGATTAAGTTCACACCCTCAGGAGGGCAGGTAGATATCCGACTAGAGCGCATTGGTTCTCAAGCCCAAATCACGGTTAGTGATACGGGTAAGGGTATCCCGGTTGACTTCCTGCCCTATGTCTTTGACTATTTCCGTCAGGCAGATGCCACCACCACCCGCAAGTTTGGTGGACTGGGGTTAGGATTGGCGATCGTTCGTCACTTAGTCGAACTTCACGGGGGAACCGTCCAAGCAGATAGTCCCGGCGAAGGACAGGGAGCCACTTTTACCGTTAGACTGCCGCTCCTGCTGTCTCAACTCCAGAGCGATCGCTGTCTCGATCAGTCTGAACCCTCCTTGGATTTGAATGGGGTCGAGATTTTAGTGGTCGATGATGATACCGACGCCAGGGAGTTTGTTACCTTTCTCCTGGAACAGTATGGAGCGAGAGTGAGAGCCGTCAGCTCAGCGAGTGAGGCACTCACCGCTTTAACTCAATCTCTACCAGACGTGCTGTTGAGCGATATCGGAATGCCGGATGTGGATGGATATATGCTGATGCAACAGGTAAGAACCTTACCGCCAGAGCAGGGAGGGCAGATTCGGGCGATCGCTCTCACCGCCTATGCCGGAGAAATTAACTATCAACAGGCGATCGCAGC
>CBDTXL010000672.1:0-3258 GCA_965364435.1 uncultured bacterium | reverse complement strand
AGCAAGCTTCCGTAAGAAGTCTTCTGCTTGTTCCTGGCTACTACGTTCTTCAATATAGTCCCAGATATCATCTAAATCTGCCTCTGCAAGGGGACGCTTAAAAATCTCGCTCATGCATCTTTTACTGCGTTTCTACGAGTCGTTGCCCTTGCTCTGCCACGACGGATAACGTCTTCAACGTCCAACGGCGTCGCTTCCCCACTCTCAACCCCTTTGCGGATTTCTGCACGCAAGGCTTCAAGCTTTATCAATCGAAGCTCTTCTTCCAACTGCTTGAGGTGATCAAGCAGATTCTGGAAGCTAAGGGCATCTTGGACGATCACGGCAGCTTCACCGTTCACGGTGAGAACTATGGGTGCTTTTGTCTCTCGGATTCGCTCAACATAACTACTGGCGTTACGCTTGAAATCAGTCAGCGAGTGGATGTTCTCAAGGTTAATCATAAGAGAGTGCAATTGGGTGCTTTATTAAGAGTCTCATTAGAGGCTATCGAACTCTCTCGTTGTTCGTCAATAAGACAGAATTTGTGCAAGTACCCTGGTCGTGGCTAAGCGCCAACAGTATCGATTGCTACTGACGCCCCATTAACCTCTCAGATCAATGTGGGATGATATAACCGAACGCTGGGTGCGGAATTTTTACAAGTGTCGAGTCAATCGAGCAAATCTGGTGTTCGCCGCTTTCTGGGAGTGCTATTCCTCAGCAGCCTAACCCTTTGCTTGTGGCTGGGGCATCTTCCCTCAACTATCTGGCAAGCAAGCTTTGGGAGCATTGTCATCGCTCAGTCTGCCGATGCCAGTCAGTTGGTACAGCAAGGGGTGGAACGCTACCAGGCAGGAGACTTTCAAGGGGCGATCGCACTCTGGCAAACTGCTCTGATAGACTACCGCAGAAGCAACAATCGTGCCAACGCAGCAATTGTTATCGCTAATCTAGCAAACGCCTACCAACAAATCGGTCAGGTTGACCAAGCGATTCGCTACTGGGAGCAAGGCATTGCCGACTATCGCCAGATGGGAAATTTTCAGGAAATGGGGCGGATGCTCGTCGAACAGGCTCAGGCGTATAGTAGCCTAGGTCAGTATGGACGGGCGATCGCTATCCTGTGTGGTAAAGGGAAAGAGTATCCAAAGTGCGATCGCGAGAGTGCCTTAGAGATTGCCCGCCGCCAGTCCGATGATTCTGGACAAGTTGCCGCTTTAGGCAGTCTGGGTGAAGCTTATCGCCTCCAGGGTGAATACGACCTAGCCATTAAGTACTTGGAAACCAGCTTAGAAATTGCCAGCAAAATCGGCAATCCAGTTTACCAATCTTCTGCTTTAAATGGTTTAGGTAACGCTTACACGACGCTTGCTAAGGCTAATTATCGTCGAGCTAACTCCGCTGACCGGCAAGGCGATCGCAAAAAGGCTCAAAAGTTTAGAGAAGAAGCTTTAGATTATGACTCCAAAGCTTTGGAATTTTTTCAAGATAGCCTCAACCTTGCTCACGGTCAGGATGACATTCACAGCGAAGTGCAAGTGCTGCTCAACCTGATTCCACCGTATTATCGGACAGGAAAAACCCCAGCAGCGCAGGAAGCACTGCAAAACGCTCTAGTTTTGCTGGAGCGTCTACCCAATTCTCGCAGTAAAGTTTTCGCTGCTATCAGTTTGGCTGAACTTTTGCAGCCTCTTACTCCCCTTGATATTACCTTTTCCAGCACTCAATGTTTGAAACCGGAATTAGAAGAAAAAGCTGTAGAATTACTTCGTCAAGCAACTGCAATTGCTAAAGCGATTCAAGACCCTCGCTCTGTGTCTTTTGCTCTGGGTAAACTCGGTCACCTCCATGAGTGTCGCCAGGATTTAAGCCAAGCTTTGGAACTCACCCAACAGGCGCAGTGGCTTGCCAACCAAGATAGACTTGCAAAGGACAGCCTTTACTTATGGCAGTGGCAGGCTGGACGCATCTTCAAAGCGCAACAGAAAAACTTGGATGCGATCGCTGCTTATGAAGAAGCCACAGCGACGCTAGAAGGCATCCGGGGTGATATTTTAAGTGCGAGTCGAGACTTACAGTTCGATTTCCGAGACACCATTGAACCGATCTATCGCGGGTTGGCAGAGTTAAAGCTAAAGCGCGTTTCGTCTATGGCACCCGATTTAGATGAACGCCAGAAAGAACTTAGCTCTGTACTCAGCACTATCGATTCTCTTAAGCTAGCAGAGCTGCAAAACTACTTCGGCATTAATTGCGTGTTGACCCCTGTCAGCGAAGGAAGGGTCGATCTAGTCGGTCAAGCTTCCAGTACTGCTGTGTTTAATTCAATCATCTTAGAGGAACGCACGGCGATTCTGGTCAGCCTCCCAAACGGCAAAAAGAAGATTAATTGGATCGAGATTGACCGTACCAGTCTCGCACGAGAGGTCAATGAATTTCGCCAGGGACTGGAGAGAGGGCGTCTTGACCTCGTTTACAACCCCGAACCGGCACAAGACCTGTATAACAAGCTCATTCGTCCTTTCGACGCTGATTTGAAACAGGCAAAGATTAACGCCTTAGTGTTCGTCCATGATGGCATTCTACGTACCATCCCCATGTCTGCGCTGCATGATGGCAAGACGTTTCTGATTGAGAAGTACGCCATTGCCACTACCCCCAGCCTGACTCTAACTGACCCGAAAGCACTAAATCATCAAGGGCTTCGGGCACTGGCTTTAGGCTTAACACAAGCTGCAACAGTTGATGGGCGGCAATTCCCTGCTTTGACTAACGTCAGCAGAGAAATCAGCCAAATCGAAGCTCAAATCCCGAAGAGCAAGCCGCTTTTGGATGGCGATTTCACTGGCGATCGCTTGCAGCAAGAACTCAGCCGAGAGGTTTATCCCATTCTGCACATTGCTACTCACGGTGAGTTTGGCTATGAGTCCAAGGATACGTTCCTCGTCACCGGCAACAACGATAAACTCACGATTACCGACCTAGATGGGATAATTCGCCGCGTCCGTCGGGGCGATCGCTTAGTAGAGTTGCTGGCGCTGACTGCCTGCGAAACCGCAGTCGGCGACGAACGGGCCTCGCTGGGTTTGGCTGGCGTTGCCGTGCAAGCAGGTGTCAAAAGTGCCTTGGCTTCTCTTTGGTCGATAGACGATGCATCAACGGCGATGTTTGTCAACCAATTTTATGCCAACTTGCGCGACCCAAGTATCAGTAAAGCCGAGTTCAGGGGGCGACAAGCGCCCCCAAAGCCAAATGCCAAAAGAGTTTGACATGTTT
>CBDTXL010000671.1:0-3258 GCA_965364435.1 uncultured bacterium | reverse complement strand
TTTGGATGTTGGATGTTGGATTTTGGGTTATCAAGTTGCTTCCTTGAACATTAAAGTAACTCGCTTCACCTCTGGCACCATTCCCATTAAACTGTCGGTGAAGCTTTGTAGGGGCGGGTTTTCCGATTAATGTTGCTTCTAACAGACAATTGTTGTAAACCCGCCCCAATCAATAAACCTCTTGCACGCAGTGCTGATGCAAGGATTTTTAACCACAGATGGACACAGATAAACACAGATGGATTTGATAGGATTGATCGACTTTTGCAAGAGGTCTATTGTAAATTGCATTTACAAGTCAATATTCTCTCAAGAACGCTGCGACGCAACGAACTGCTTGCGCTTCGCACGTAAGCTGAGATACTCCTGAGCTTCTTTATAGAGACGGCTACGTTCCTTAGAGTCAAAAATCGCTTTCTTGACAATTCGCGCCACAATACGCGGACGGAAGTAGTACTGGTCGTAGAAATACTCAACCGCCTCCATCATTTGAGCCCGTGACAAGCCGGGATACTCAATATGAGGCAACTGATGACCCGTTTCATCCGTCATCTCAACATCAGAGCGGAAATATCCGTTAGTTTGGGCGAAGTTGTAAAAGTCAGTGCCGGGGTAAGCATGGGCAATTGAAACTTGGATAGTCTCGCAGTCGAGTTCTTTGGCGAACTGGAGACTCTGCTCGATAGTCTCCGGCGTCTCACCAGGCAACCCGATGATGAAGTCGCCGTGAACGACAATGCCAGCCTTTTTGCAGTTCTTCATGAACTCACGAGCCTGCTCAACGGTTGCCCCCTTCTTAATATTCTTGAGGATTTGAGGATTACCCGACTCAAACCCAACGATAAACAGGCGACAACCAGCGGCACGCATTGCCTGAAGCGTTTCCAAGTCAACGTGGACGCGGGATGTGCAAGACCAGGTAAAGTTGAGGGGCTTGAATTTTTCGCATAGGGCTAGCACCCGCTCTTTCCCGATGGTAAACGTATCATCATCAAAAAAGATTTCTTTGATATTGGGAAACAGTTCGAGCGCGTGTTTAACTTCATTAGCAACATCATCAACTGAGCGCTGTCGCCACATATGACCGTCGAACGTCTGAGGCCATAAACAGAATGTACACTTCGCAGGGCAGCCGCGTGTGGTGTAGAACGAGATGTACGGGTGTAAGAGAAATGGCACATTGTAGCGGGTGATGTCCATGTCACGCTTGTAGATGGGTGTCGCCCAAGGAAGCGCGTCTAGGTTTTCAATCGGCAGCCGGCGTTCGGTGTGTACAATCTTGCCGTCTTTGCGGAAACTCACGCCCTTAATGTCTTCCAGGGGTATGCCAGAAGCGAATTCTGTTACAGAATAATCAAATTCTTTGTAGGTAACAAAGTCAATCGCCTCACTCGCCATCAAGCTTTGTTCAGGCTGCGTCGTTACATGAGGACCGACAAAGGCAATTTTTAATGAGGGTTTTGCTGCCTTGATCATTTCTGCCAATAGCACATCACTAGAGAATCCCGGCGTGCTGGTGAAGAGAACAACAAAATCGTACTCAGTTGCAATCTGGACTGTCTCTTCTGGTGACACTCCGTGAGGCGGCGCGTCGAGCAATCGACTTTCAGGAATCATTGCGGCGGGATAGGCCAGCCATACTGGATACCAGTACGATTCAATCTCGCGTGTTGCAGGCCAGCGAGAGCTAGCTCCCCCATCAAATCCTTCAAAAGACGGTGGATTTAGCAGCAAAGTCTTCATCATAGGTTCTGTATGTTCCTAATTGTTTGTTTGCACAAAATGGGGTAAGTGTCAAGTTAATGCTAATGCCATTTCATATTCGTCACTTGCTTAATCAGAGCGATAACATCACTGCGGCTAAGTTTATCTTTGCCATGAGCAAGAGCATCAAGGGTGCCATGAGCCAAGGTCAGCGGAATTTGGCAAAAGCCCAAGGCAGGTCCCGCAGGAAGGGCTTTGGTATAGGCGTCAGCCAGGGTTAGATTGCGACGAGCATACGCCTGCATATCTGCTGCACTCCAGCCCTCTGGGAAGAATTCCACTCCACGCGCTACATCTTCGGTATGGTTACGGAGAATGTTGACTGCCTGTAAGCCCCGACCAAAGCCAAGCGCTTGGGCACGGTTTGTCTGTGTCCCATCGTACCAAGCCCATAAATCTGAAAGTAACAATCCAACTGCGCCTGCGACGCTAAACGTATAACGATCTAAATCAGACTCTGTGTGAATTTTCCAGTTACTTTCTGCCCAGTAAGCCATCCGATCCGCCATTGCAGCAGTAGCATCCCAAATCCGGGGTGCGATGCTCTCAGGTGCCAGTAGCGCCCATTCTCTAACCCGAATCGTTACCTCTGGTAGCGGGTGCTGGTGCATACTCAATCCCACGGTGAAGGCATCAATGGCAAAGCCGTCAACTGCTGCCTGTAAAGTCAGGCTAATCGTTCGCAACAGTTTCGCCTTAGTGGGGTTATCCAGGACTGGATGATCTTCAATTTCATCAATAGCACGCATACACAGATAGGCTGATGCGACGGCTTCTTGCAGTCCCGGCGGTAAACCACTGATTGGGATGTAAAAAGTCCGGCTTGTTTCTTTCAAAACATCCAAGGCATCTCGACGCAAATCCATCCGTTCCACTCCTCTGAGATTTTTATACCAAACTATACTTTGAGAGAGCGTTGCTGAATAGAGCAAAGATTAAATCCTTTTTTAAGTAACCGCTCGGAGTGCTAGGCAGTCAAAGGCACTTGAAGCTCGTCCGTCAGTTTTGTGCCAAATTCTCCCCCTTTTTAAGGGGGCTGGGGGGATCGAGAGGGGCAACAAAACAGACCCTAGAAGTAGTAGGGTGGGTCAAATAACGCACCTTACTACTTCTAGCAAAAGAATATCAATACATTAATACGGTATTGCAGTCAATCCCCATCGAATCCGTAGGGGCTTATGACAAAGAATTTTGGATAGGAGCAACTATCATCAACTATATTTTCCACACCAAAGAGAGTATAGATGATAATTTTTTTGAAGATTATCTACACAAAATTCTGGAGATGAAATTAGCCGCAGTTGGCGTTAATTTAGTCTAAGTTTACTTCAAAGTCCCAGTAGACTGCTGGACAAAATGACATTTATCCATCACTTCAGCCCCTAGAGGGATGCTTAAATCTTGCAATTATCCCTTCCCTGAAAAGATTGTTAAGCAATCTAAATTTAGCTTGCTTTTATTTACGTTATTAATCCAGCCCAGCAACAGATTATA
>CBDTXL010000670.1:0-3260 GCA_965364435.1 uncultured bacterium | reverse complement strand
ACGATGATGATTTGCTCGACTGCCTCCTGCTTTTGCCGCATCGTTTCCAGTGCTACACCGATACTCGTGCCACCCTCAATACGAAGAGGCTTGAACGCCTTCTCCCAGTCTGACAACTCCTTACCCTGTGCAATCACTGGATACGAGTAGGAATCGAAAGCGTAAACGAACAGTTCCGCCTCTGTGATGCCAGAAATTATCGCAGCAATCCGCTTCCCGACTTCCAGCGCCTGAGTCATACTGGGGCTTTTGTCCACGAACAGTGCAGTAGACTTAGTAATCTTGCCCTTCTGCTTTACCTGCTCATCGACAATCTTCTCTAATTGAGCAGCCGTTGCATCATCAACAATGGCGACTTCAGCAGCTACAGCAGCCTTGAATGCCGAGATGCGGTTAGAGGTTGTCGCCTCCACCAGTTTTCCTTCAATCAGCGCCTTCACTTCAGCGTTGTCCATCGCACCCCGTACCTGAAGTGACTTGAGGTTATTGATTACCTCCTGCGGCGACATCGAGTTAACTAGCGCCACCAACACCTCTGGCGTTACTGCGCGTACTGCACCGATCGCAACCGTGTAAGGAATCTTGTATTCTGCAATCAGCTGCGCCTGCACTTCCGGTGTCTCTGCCTTAGCCAACTGCTTGAGCGCAAAAGCAAGACTATCTTCAGGCGGTGCATCCTTAAACAGTACAGCATTTGCACGCACCGACGGCTTAATGTGCAAACTTGCGTAGAGGTGCTTCATCGCCTTGCGTCCCCGAACCGCAGCGCGATCGAAGAACTCTGCATTCTTCTCCCGTACCTGCAAGTAACGCCGTACAGCAGTACGTGCAGAACGCGGCAACTTCTGCTGATGCTGCTTCATGAAGTCCACAATCCGCGCCACCTGATAAGGCGGAAACTCTTGTAGCATCATGAAACCCGCACCCCGATGTTCATTCAACTGACTGGTGAGTAGATGACCAACAAAAACTTCCTTGTGGTCGCGAACATCACCATTACGCTGATACCATACAGCCAGGTGTCCGTAAAAGATGGGGTCAAGTTCCACCATCAGTTTGTGTAGTTCTGCTACCTTATCTAGTTCGCGGTGTGGCGTGGTAAGCAGACTGTTGAGCATTTCCAAACGCAAGTCGCGTTCTGCTGTATTCATGACTACCTCCAATCAATCTTGGAATGTTGAGGAGGCAGTTGTCGCACTCTTTCACGCGAAAGATCTAAGATGCCGCGCAAGTCGAGAAAGCTGTTTTTTTACCTTAACAGGGTATGTAAGCTTTTTCAGTTAGGGCGCGGACAACTGCCATTGTAAAATTAGGGCGGGTTTAGTTCAACTTTGGTTGGGAAATTTGGGTTAATGGTAAAACCCGCCCCTACTTCAGAGAAACTTTTTCTGATGTGAGAGGTTTCAAGTCAGGCTCTACCCAGCTTCTACGAGCATCCCAGGACATAAGCAGCTCGCGGCTGTAGTATTCGAGCGGAAGACGGGGGTTTCCACAACTATCGATAAGTCCGTTGGCAATATCGACAAGGGAACCGTTGGCTGTTGCAACCGATAGATAGCGACGAACAATCTCAATCCAGAACAGCGTCAGGGTTTCGTGATAGCCGCTATCTTTCGTGGTTTTGATACCAATAGCATGGTTGTATTGTTTGATGCCGTTGCGGATGTAATTTGTTGCTTCTAGTTCCGAATAATGCATGAGATACCAGAGTGCAACAATCAAGTGTGCTTGATGAGTCCATTGGCATCGTGGCAGTGTACAAGTTTGGAATGCCGGGATGAGGCGGTCTATCTCATTCGCTGTCCAATGTATTGCGGTCATTGCTATCGGTACTAGGCTTAGTTGAAGAAACTTTCAGAGCAGATTCTAATCGCCGTTTGGCATTTTCTGCGATCGCCTGCTCTAAATCTAAGCCCGTTAGTGTTCGCACTCCTGGATAAATAACAAGCTTAGATGGCAATGATTCCAAAATGGTAACATTTTGATTAGACATTGGTAGACTCTCCAATTGGATGAAGCTCAACTCCCTAAATTGCAGTAGCAACGGAGTTACTTGAGAGAAACTTTCGCGCCCACGGCTTCTAATTGTTGCTTGATGTCTTCAGCCGCTTCGAGTGCGATCGCTTCTTTGACCACTTTCGGTGCTGACTCAACAAAGTCTTTCGCTTCCTTCAAAGCCAACCCTGTCAGAGTCCGTACTACCTTAAGAATGGCAATCTTCTTATCAGCCGGTACTTCCTCTAGCACCACATCAAACTCAGTTTTTGGTGGTTCAGGCACGTAAATCTCAGTTTGATGAATGGGTTGCTGGATTACCGGACGAGGTGAAGCATCAACACCAAAAGTCACTTCAATTTGTTTAACCAGCTCAGCAGCTTCGAGCATTGTTAAAGATTTCAGCTGATCAAGAATTTCCACAGTCTTAATAGACATGACTCCCCTCCTATAAATGATGAATAATTAACAAATCCCTGGCGTCGTTGCCCTGAAAGGCTTCTTGAAATAACGCAACCTGTATTTGCTTTTTGGGATTAATAAAGAGAGAAAAATTTGCACATCGCGCAAGTGGTAAAAGCCTTTATATACTCTGATTGCTCTACCTTTGTGCTACAGTTTCTGAAGTGGAACTGCTGGAATTCCCACCCACAACCTTATGTTCTAAATGGCGCTCCCTCGAAGGTTATTAACTCAAGAGGATAAATCGGTGCACCATTGGCTACATAATTGAAGATTTCGCGAACTTCCTCTCCTCGGAGTGACAAGCTTTCTAATTCTTCTAAAGAAAACCAACCAGCACCTAATGACTCCTCATCAGGAATACTCTTCACAGGAGTATCATCCTCTGGGTGAGCCACAAAAATAACTCTTAAGCGAGCCATGCCTTCTGAAAAAGGTGTATGCTCAATCCGAAGAATTCCTTCAATCACTACTGGAATACCAGATTCCTCTAACGTTTCTCGCCGAGCTGCCTCTACCAAACTCTCCCCACGCTCGACTCTCCCAGCGGGAAGATACCACTTCTGACCATGCTTGCGCTCATGAACTAACAGAAAGCGGTGTTGTAAACGAACAACAACTAAGGCAAAATACCAAGTTGGAATCGGCTCACGAGGCATAGAATCTCATACACTGCCTAGGTAGGCATAGTTCAGTTGTTGTTATACATCATAATGTGTCAGTTTTTTCATGATGAACTTAATTTCCTTCTTGTTACACTGACGTTTGCTGACAGCGTAGACTTCCCTACCGTACTCACTCCG
>CBDTXL010000669.1:0-3267 GCA_965364435.1 uncultured bacterium | reverse complement strand
CCCACAGAACCGGCAGACATTTGTTTTGCAGCTAGAGCATCAGCTGGTTGAGGTTTTTTTCTTGCCAGCGGCGGCTTTCGTCGTCTTTTTCCGAGTGGATGATGTCCCAGAGGCCTTACTCTTAGTCGAGCCAGTTGACTTACTCGACTTGCTACTCGATTTCTTCGTAGATGCCTTGGCTGCTAAAAGCTCCAGTGCCGTTTCCAGCGTCACTTGTTCCACCGATTCACCTTCAGGGAGAGAAGCATTGGTTTTCCCATGCTTAACATAGGGTCCATAAGGTCCATCGTAGATATTCACTGGTTCATTATCTGCTGGATGGGCACCCAGTTCTCGTAACGCTTTCTTCGACTTACTTGCACCACCAGCGCGTCCCTTCTTCGGTTCAGCTAGCAGTTCTAATGCACGTTCGAGCGTAATTGTCAATACATCATCACCAGCTTTGAGCGAGCGATACTCTTTCCCCTCCTTACCCTGGTCGTGAACAACATAAGGGCCAAAGCGTCCCAGACTCGTCTGAACTTTGCCGCCAGTAGCGGGATGCACTCCTAAGGTACGGGGTAGAGCCAGCAGACCAACCGCCATCTCTAACGTCAAATCCTCAATCGTGACGCCCTTAGGTAGAGAAGCCCGCTTCGGTTTTTTGTTTTCCTCAGATGCTTCACCCAGCTGGACATAAGGACCGTAGCTGCCAATCAAGATGTAAATCGGCTCTCCGGTTTCTGGATGAAGACCGAGTTTATCGGGTCCTTCAGTTTTCTGTCGCAGCAACACCTCCACCTGCTCGGGGTCTAGTTCAGCTGGCGTCAGGTCTTTGGGAATCGAAGCGGTCACTACACCATCGCCATTGTCCGCTTCAATGTAAGGCCCAAATTTACCAATACGGACTTTCGCGTCCAAGTTCTCCAGTTCAACAGTGCGGGCTTCATTGGGGTCAATCTGGCTTTCTTGTTCTTTAACTTGAGTTTCCAGTCCCTTTTCTCCCAGATAAAAGTCCCGCAGGTAGGGAAGCCATTCGGCTTCGCCGGTAGAGATTTCGTCAAGGGTTTGCTCCATCTGAGAGGTGAAGCTGGTATCCACCAGGTTAGGAAAGTACTTTTCCAGCAAGCTAGTAACGGCAAAAGCGGTGAAGGTTGGAACTAAGGCATTGCCATTCATTTGGGCGTAACCCCGGTCAATGATCGTGCCAATGATGCTGGCGTAGGTACTCGGACGCCCAATGCCTTCACTCTCAAGCATTTTCACCAAAGACGCTTCGGTGTAGCGTGCTGGAGGCTGGGTTTCGTGCCCGTCAGCTTCGAGTTCAAGGCAGTTGGGATGGTCGCCCACCTTCAGGGGTGGCAAAATCACTTCCTGGTCTTCCAGAGCAGCCTCTGGGTCATCAGAACCTTCGACATAGGCGCGTAAGTAACCAGGGAAGTCGATTCGCTTGCCACTGGAGCGAAAACCAGCGTCTTCGACTTGCAGCTGAACGGTAATTTGGGTTTGCCGCGAGTCCGCCATTTGGCTGGCGACGGTGCGCTTCCAAATTAAGTCGTAGAGTGCGAGTTCTCGACTGCCTAAACCCGTTTCTTTTGGAGTCCGGAAGGTACTACCAGCAGGGCGAATGGCTTCGTGGGCTTCTTGTGCGCCTTTACTTTTGGTGGTGTACTGGCGGGGCTTTGGGCTGAGGTATTGTTGACCGTACTTTTGTTCGACGCAGCTACGTGCCGCCGCGATCGCTTGTTCGGACAAATGCACCGAGTCTGTCCGCATATAGGTAATATACCCCTGCTCGTACAAACTTTGAGCCGTCCGCATTGTATCGCGTGCCGAGAGGCGCAGTTTCCGGTTTGCCTCCTGTTGTAGGGTCGAAGTCGTAAACGGTGCAGCAGGTTTGCGGGTAACAGGGCGTTCTTCTAAATCTGTTACCGTCCAAGTTTTATCCGTTAAGCGTTCTTGCAGTTCTCTGGCTTCGACTTCATTGAGCAGCCTTACTTGCCGACCTGCGATAATTTGACCCGTGTTGGGATCGAAGTCACTGCCTGTAGCAATCTTAACGCCAGCCAGAGAGACTAGCCGCGAATCAAACGGAGCTTTCGCCTGCTCCAAGACTGCCTTCAAATCCCAGTAACTCCCCTGACGAAACGCCCGACGCAGGCGTTCTTTAGTCACCAACAGGCGCACAGCTACCGACTGGACGCGACCCGCAGACAAGCCCCAAGCGATTTTCTTCCACAGCAGGGGAGAGAGGGTGTAACCGACAAGTCGGTCTAAAATTCGTCGTGTTTCTTGAGCGTGTACCAGTTGCTCATCAATATCACGGCAGTTCTTCAGGGCTTTTTTGATCGCTTCTTGGGTGATTTCATGAAATACCATCCGCTTAGTCGGAACTTTCGGCTTCAACAGTTGCAGCAAATGCCAACTGATACTTTCCCCTTCACGGTCTTCGTCTGTGGCTAGAATTAGCTCATCGGCGTCTTTGAGGGCGTCTTTGAGCTGCTGAACGACTTTCTTTTTATCTTTGGGAACGACATATAGGGGTTCAAACTGACGCTCCACGTTCACCCCCAACTGCGCCCATTTTTCCTCTTTCACGGACGCCGGAATTTCCGTGGCGGACTGAGGGAGGTCTCGAACATGTCCCATCGACGCCTCGACGCGATAGCCAGAGGGCAAGTAGTTACGAATGGTACGTGCTTTGGTGGGAGATTCAACAATGACGAGGGTTGACATGGGAACTTCCAAAAAGATCAGCGACTCGCTAGACAGTCAAATTTGATGAAGAAAGCGCGAAATGTCAAGCGGGGTTGTTTAAGTATGAGGCTAAGGGGATGCCCAAAGGGGAGCGATTCCCTTACAGGTTTGCGGTGCATGCGCGTAGCGCGTTAGCTGCGCTTCACACCAGCCTTATTGCTAAATGTATCTTTGATCTCTACTTATAGCTGATATCAACTGTGAACCCCACCTCTCCGGATTGTGCCACAATGGATGCCAACGTCTGCTCAGGCGTGAATCATGGCTTGCACATCAGAGCAAAATTTGGAGAACTACCCATGCAACCAATTCGACAAGGGGACGTGATTTTACGGCCTGTGCAGCAAATCGAGGGACAAAAGCTATCTCACCTGACCTTAGCAGAAGGTGAAGTTACGGGACACTTACACCGCATTAGTGAGGGAGAAGCTGAATTGTCGGAGAAAGATGGCACACTCTATCTGCGTGTGCTTTCAGAAACGGCTTTGCTTACCCACGAAGAGCATCACGCGATCGCAATTCCTCAAGGCA
>CBDTXL010000668.1:0-3272 GCA_965364435.1 uncultured bacterium | reverse complement strand
ATCCCGTCCCAAATTTTGTGGTGACACCAAACGCTGTCGTGGCTAAAAGACCACGAATAACTTGACGACGGGATAAATGTAGATACGTTCTAGTACTCACTGGGGTGATTCTCCTTAGCGACGCGATGAAGCGGCAAGATGGGGTGATGGTTTAAAGATAAGGAGAGGAAAGTTATAAGAATGTCACCAAATTAACAAGACAGATTAAAAAAACCTTATCTAATACCATTTTGGTTTATCAAGAGCAAGATATTGATTTCTAAAACTACCTACTGGCAAGACTTTCACCCATCCTCGCCTCCAAAATGGTAAACTCCCCTGTCCCCTGATGCATGAACCACAGATAAACACAGATGAACGCAGATGAATCTGATGTTATCGCCTCAGACAAGCTAATCAACTCGCTGGTTGGAAGACTATTAGCAGTAAGGGCAAGGCTTTACGCTATATCCCAGCTGATGAAGGTTAACTATCGCTGCACCACGCCTACGCGATCGCATTGCTGCGTGGCTGCTTGCTTCCGCTTGGCGTGGTTTGCTCTCTAGAACTTCAAATTTACCTTTCCCCGCTGCCCTGCGGTTTCCTTATCGCAACGGCCAACGCGGGGAGCCTTCGACTTTTAGATATCCTAAAAATCTTCTAAACCTTCTATATTCTCGTTAGCATCTAAGTATGAGCCATTTACCTGATGACGTTCTAATAGTTAAGATGCTTTTCTTTCAACCTTTCCTAAACATAACCTCTCCACAATTTGCATATCAAATTGTACAACAACAAATTCAGACACCTAATTCTAATTGCACTAATTTAACAAATCAGTTAACCCCACTAATGGCAGAATCTTTAAGAAAATCTAAGTTAAATTTCCTTCGGAGACATAATACTGAACAAAAGTTCAATGCTGTTGATGAAGAAATCAATAATCTTAATCGGCAAATTACTAAATTAAATTCTCAAGAGTTGAAAAACTTAGATTTAAGAACTAAACAAAACAGTCTTCAACAACAAATAATTAAACTTCAAGCTGAAAGAGAAAAAATAATTGAAGAAATTACCCTTATTTCCAAGGAAGAATTTACAAATTTGCTTTCTTTTGAAATGTTCAACTCTCGATTAGCTTTCGAGTGTTTAGAAGGGATAGGACCTGGTCGTCCAACTCCTCAGCTTGAACCTTGAAAACCTGTTACAACAATCTAAAGTAATCTTGCTAGCAAACGTTAGATTGTATACCTCTTCCATCAGTCTTGGAAAAATTAATGAGTTTTCGTCGTTTCAGCCAACGAGAAATCAGGGTTTCACCCCAGAGTGACGGAAGAGGGATATCTGTGTTCATCTGTGTTCATCTGCGGTTTTTTCATAGACCTATGTTGACTTTTGCAAGAAGTCTATTGCGCTGGCAACAGTCAGGGCACACTTTTTGAAAGTGCGCCCATACCGCCTAAACAAAAAGAACCTACCCAAGTGGGATTTGTCAACAGAACAATAATCAGGAAATCGTTCTTTGCTCAATCCTAGGCAGTGGCTTGCTTCCTACCCTTGCAGCCAACGGGCAGCGTCTTTTGCATGGTAAGTGAGAATCAAGTCAGCACCAGCACGCTTAAAGCCGATCAACGTTTCCATCACTACACGTTCTTCGTCAATCCAGCCATTAAGGGCAGCCGCTTTAACCATTGCATACTCGCCAGAGACATTGTAGGCAGCAACGGGTAAGTTAGTGGCTTCCTTAACACGGTAGATGACATCCATGTACGCCAGCGCCGGTTTGACCATCAGCATATCGGCACCTTCGGCAATGTCTAGTTCGATTTCCTTCAGGGCTTCGCGGGCATTGCCGGGGTCCATTTGGTAGGTGCGGCGATCGCCAAATTGAGGCGCTGAATCGGCTGCATCTCGAAATGGTCCATAGTAAGCAGAGGCATACTTGGCAGCATACGAAAGAATTGGCGTATCCTCAAACCCAGCCTCATCTAATCCTTCCCGAATTGCCTGGACAAAGCCGTCCATCATCCCCGAAGGAGCAATGATGTCTGCACCTGCCTTAGCTTGAGACACCGCTGTTTTCTTCAGTAATTCCAGCGTTGGATCATTAAGGACACGACCCGTCAAGTCACCCACTTCCAGGTAACCACAGTGACCATGACTGGTGTATTCACACAGACAGGTATCGGCGATGACCACCAACTCCGGCACGGCTTCTTTTACTGCTGTAGCGGCTTTTTGGACAATGCCGCAATCATGCCAAGCGCCGGTGGCTTCTATATCTTTATCTTCAGGAATGCCAAACAGAATAATTGAGGGGATACCGAGGTCGTAGACTTCCTTAGCTTCTTCAACGATTTTGTCTACAGATAATTGGTAGACTCCAGGCATCGATTTGACTTCCTGGGCAAACCCTTCACCCGGTACGGCAAACAGAGGATAGATTAAATCACTGGTGGTCAGAACATTCTCGCGGACCATCCGGCGTAGCAGGGCTGATTTGCGAAGGCGTCGAGGACGATGGGTTGGGAACATGGGCTTTGACTAAAAAACTAACTTACCTGGAAACAGCAAACAAAAAGACTATTGGCAGTATGAAGACGTTGTGAAGTACTCCGGCTTATTTCTTAGAAGCTCCGGCTTCTAAGAAATAACCTTTGTTTCCTGTCTCAACCGCCGATGCCAAGAGAGCGAACTGTCTCCAAGAAAGGTCTTACTCAGCGTCCACAGGCAGCAACCCGCCTTCCGCAGGTCGTTGATTCTTTACTGTGCCACTTGGTTTTCGCGGTTTATGGCTGGAGTACCAACCGAAATAATAGCGATAAGGCTATCCACACTATTCTTTTTTGGATGCTCAACAGAGCAAACGGTGGTCGAGTTCATCAACGTGTGGGACTACTTCTCTATCACACCTAGCTTCAGGTCAACAGCCCATGCCTGCGCCATGTAGACCTACTGAAGATGTCTCTATGATAACATTGACGGCTGTCCTACACAATCTGTGTGGGAAGCTTCCGTGCCTCCAGCTTCCCGCTCACAATCCCCGCCTTAACCCTCTTCGGGTATTCGCAAGAACGGCTCAATATGCCCCGCTCGGGGGAGAAGGCGGGGATTTCCGCGTTCTTGTTAAAGCTTCGTTTTCTCGCCTTACTCTCCGAAAAGGTAACGTTCTGTTAACTGAGATACGCTGTCGCGATCGCGCCTTATAGCTTGAGACGGAGAACAGCCACTTTAATCGGCTTTGACTTAACTTCACAGCCCTGCCTCAGTGAGAGCTTGGTTCAAATCATCAG
>CBDTXL010000667.1:0-3272 GCA_965364435.1 uncultured bacterium | reverse complement strand
AAAAAGCGAGTAGTTCCGGATTAAACTATCCAGATACTGAAATCATCTCTGATACAACCGCCCACTGTAATAACATCATGAAGCTGCAAGACTTTCTCGGAAAAGACCTGAAATACGGTATGGAAGGGGTTGCCTCTGACAAAGAACTGGCCACCCAGATCCAGAAGATCCTAATTACTCTGGAACTTTTAGACGCACCAGCTGACGGCAAGTTTGGTCCGATTTCTGTAGCAGCACTGAAGGAATTTCAAGCCCTGACGAAGTGTAACGAGCCAAACCAACTCGGAGCCGTCACTGCCAAAAAGCTGATTGAAACAAAACTAGAGCATTTACCAATTCCTGAACTCAAACTGGGTAATGATCTGGCAAGCCGTATCGTCCGGTATATGCAGACCAAAAAATACCAGATTGCTCAGGGCATCAGACAATACAACATTGTCTACATCGAGGGAATGGATGCAGACGGTACTATCAACAACGATACTCCCAACTATTTCAATGACCGCCGGATGGTGATCCAGCTTCTTGATGGAGTTCCCGCAATCATCGGCAACTGGGAAGCCACTACCGAACCAGGAAGTCGTTACACCGAGCGCCCCATGAATCCGGGCGGAGCCGCCAGAATCAAGTTTGGTCAATATAAAGCTTGGCAAGTCGATATACATTATGGTGGCGGCTCAGAGCCGCACGAAGCCCTCGTTCAGGTAGCCCCAATCACTGTTCACAGGGACTTAAACCAAGATTACCAGCGAACTGGCGACAAAATGGAGACGGGGAACTTTGACATCAATCAGCACTGGGGTTACGACTTGCCCTATAACAACGTCTACTATGCCAGTGCTGGTTGCTTAGTCGGGCGCACCCGTGACGGACATCGGGAGTTTATGAGCCTGATTAAAAAGGACCGCCGCTATCAGCTGAATAACAGTTATATCTTCTACACCACAGTTATCGACGGGCAGGATCTGAGGAGTGGGTCACCAGGCTCGTTAGAACTCTTACGAGAAGGATCAAGTGGGCCGCTTGTCAAGCAACTTCAACAACGTTTGCAAGATAAAGGATTCAACCCTGGGACAATCGATGGCGTCTTTGGTTTAGGCACGAAAGCTGCTGTCAGAGCGTTTCAGAAGACTAATGGTTTGGAGCCAGATGGGCTTGTTGGCTCACAAACCTGGAAGGCTCTGGGCTTGAGCTAAGACGATTGAGAAGGAGAAGCCTTGGTGATGATACTGTCTGCCAACAAGCAACATCAAAAGTATCATCATCAATATATATTCCCCTACTCAGATGAAAGAACTTGACCCGCTAGAAAATTCAGACCTTAAGCGCTTGCAGCTGTTTATCTACCTTATTCCAGTCGTTGGCTTTTTTCCGGCACTTTGGACACTGTACCGCCGTCAGGGTACGCGGGAACAACAAGCCGTGAGTCGCTTGTCAGTTACCTTGGCTTTCGGTTGGCTGTTCGCCTACATTTTATTATTATCAGGGGCGCAAAGCTCGGAGTTTTGGGCATTACGTCTACTATTCATGAATAGTCTGCTAACGTCTGGTTATTTTTTAGTAAGTATTGGTTTGATGGTGCGTTTGTGGCAACGCAAGTCTCCTCGTCTACCTGGGATTAGCCGTGTCGCTGAGGGAACTGTACGCAAGCATTTATCCTAGTACAAGATTCGCGCCTTCCGGTCTTGCTGCCAAGAAGTGGGGGGCGTTTGAGGTTTGAATTTGAGGGATTGCTCAAACTTTATCTTAGATTTGCCTGCTGTAAGTAACAAACTGTCAGAAAAACTGCTATGAGTGTTCTTGTTGAACACTTTATATCAGAATCAGGGTTAAGCATTAGTGCTTCGGTGAGTTATCTTCAGAATTCCCATCCCTATTCCATGTGTGTGAGGAAGCCAAGTGCCAGCTCGAAAAACTTATGAAGAACCCCGTCGGGGTCCAAAAACTACTCAGCCGGTTCGGAAAAAGCCTTTGAAGGGAAAGCAGGGGCATTGGCTCTGGCTTTGGTTGGGCTTTACTGGTGTGGCAATGTTGTCGGCGACGGCGGGTGCGATGCTCGCCGTATCACTCTCCAGTACCCCCTTACTGCAAAGTAAACTTTCAGCTGCTGAGAGAGCAATGTTTACCAAGGGTGGGAGCATCTCTACTACTAGTATGCGACTGCCAGAGCTGACTCGACCCGTCAATATTTTAGTTTTAGGCACCAAAGTTCTAGCCTCTGACCTGCCTGAACGACCTGCGGGAGCGCCTGCATACGAGTTGGTCAACTCCTTTGATGGACCCACGGATACGATGCTCCTGCTGCGGTTTAACCCAGAGGCAAAAAAGTTAACGGTTCTTTCCATTCCTCGCGATACTCGCACATATATAGAGGGGTATGGTCTCAACAAAATCAATTCTGCTAATGTCCAGGGGGGACCAGTGCTGACGGCGAAAGCCGTGAGTGAGCTACTTGAAGGTGTTGGCATTGACCGTTACATCCGGGTGAATGTTCAGGGTGTCCAAAGCCTTGTAGATGCTCTAGGGGGCGTTACTGTTTATGTCCCCCAAGACATGAAGTATCAAGACGACTCTCAGCACCTCTACATCAATCTGAAGGCAGGCAAACAGCACCTGAATGGTGATAAAGCGTTACAGTTTTTGCGGTTTCGCTACGACAAGTTTGGCGATATTGGTCGGGTGCAGCGGCAGCAGCTGCTCATGAGGGCACTGATGGAACAGGCGCTTAATCCCGCAACTCTGGCACGAATGCCGAAAATTCTTTCGGTAATTCAGTCCCACATTGACACAAACTTGACTGTAGAAGAGCTAGTTGCTCTAGTGGGTTTTGGTGTTCAGACAAACCGCTCGAAGGTGCAAATGCTGATGGTACCGGGTGAGTTTAATGGAACTGGGCAGCATGAGATCAGTTACTGGTTGCCGAACCGCAGCCGTATCCAGCAGATGGTGGCTCAGTACTTTGACCAGGGCTATCGCGATCGCGTAGCTATTGATCCAGCATACTTACGTGTGGTAATTCAAGATAGCACGGGTAAGCCAGAGGCTGTTGAAAGTATGGTCAGCACACTCAAGAAGGCGGGCTACCAAAATGTCTCGATTGACGACAGCTGGAAGGAACCCTTGCGGGTCACTCGCATCGTCGCGCAACAGGGAGACGACGGCAGTGCGACTGCTATCCGGAGCTCATTGGGATTTGGGGAGGTGCGCGTTGAAAGTACCGGCAGTCTTACCTCAGATGTCACCATTCAGTTGGGTCAAGACTGGCTACAAAA
>CBDTXL010000666.1:0-3278 GCA_965364435.1 uncultured bacterium | reverse complement strand
GAGTAGGGAGTAGGGAGTAGGGAGTAGGGAGTAGGGAGTAGGGAGTAGGGAGTGGCAATTTCTCGCCTTAGGCAACACAGCTGCAACTTGATATCAAGCGTAGGATTGGATATCCTCACCACACTGATCGACTAGGTAACAAAGGGCACGAAAACGCAAGCCGACGAGTTGCTCGTAGAAGGGATTCAGTTTACACAGGGGGGGAATATGTCCTACCTTGCGACCAAATAGGATGATATCGCGCTCAAACGGACACTGAGCTGGAATCACATTAGAGAGAAATCGAGCAATTTCAGGGTCATGAATCTCGATTTGGTCGAGCCATTGGCGTAGGAGTTTCAGTAAATTGAATGAGAGTTTAGGCACTTTGTTTTCTGGAGATGATTGGAAGCTTTCTCCAGAACTGGTGACTAATTCAGGCAAGGTAGTAAATTGATTATTTTTCCAAATCCTATTCATTGGTTTCTCCTTTTTGGGATTAATCCCTTTAACTGAGGGGGCTACGACTACTTAACAGGCGCAATGAAGTCTTAGCTAGAGTGACTCCTTCAAAATTACATGCAAAAATCGCCTAGTGATTTACTTTCAAAAGTTCGTAAGCAAATCCTGGATAAGACGGGCTGATGCAAAGAATTCCCGGAGACTTTCTTATTCTAAATGAGAGAAAGCTAAGCTTGTATTCAGCAACTTCAGTAATTTTTAATGCGTTTTATATGAAGTTGTTATATCTAATTTGTCTTATTGGGGTTTTAAAATGCCAGTACCCGGAGGGGGAATTTTTTGGGCAGTCAGGGATTGTAACTATTTCTTAAGGTAGGAATAAGGGGCGGACGGTGGAATGTGCAGCAGCTTAGAAGAGACACAAATGAAGATAAGGTGGTAGGGTGAGGAGTGGGATTCTCCTTCAGAGGCGCGACTCTTCAGGAACGCTAGCTCCTAGGGAGCCGCAACGAAAGAGTGCTCGCGCGATCGCCCAAGCACCCAAAATTCCCAACCCCATATTTCAATTTAGTATGAGAGGCACTGGTCCTGTTGTTGCGCCTGACCAAAAGGCTAGTAAGCAAATCTCGACGCTGCGACGCCTGTTGCAGTATCTGAAACCCTATCGCAAAGAGGTTCCAATTGCCTTGGGGTTAGTTGCGATCGGTGCCTCTACTCAGGCAGTTGGGCCTTTCTTGATTGGCTGGTCGATTGATAATTTGATCCGTCAAGGAAACCTGCAAGGGTTGCTGGTGATGTTAGCCCTGCTGGTGGTTGTGTACGTGGGAGGTGTCCAGGCTATTCGTGGTCAGATTAGCCGTGTGGGCTGGATCATGCAGCGTCTACTCGGTCAACTACGCCAGGACATTTTCATCAAGATTCAAAGCCTTCCTATCAGCTTCTTTGACCGTAGCGAAGCTGGCGACTTGATGAGCCGCTTGCTCAATGATGTGAGTGTGGTAAACCAAGCTTTTGGACAAACGATCGCGCAAATGCTGGGCAACCTGTTCAGCCTGATTGGGATTATCATTGCCATGCTCTTGATTAACCTACCACTGGGTTTGGTGAGCAATCTGACTGTGCCACTGATGATTTTCACGACAGGCTTATTTGCGCGTTGGGCGAGAGTAAGATTTCGCGTTACTCGTCAGACTATTGGTGAACTTTCTACCAAGCTGGAGGAGGACATTGGCAGTGTTCGTGAAGCACAAGCGTTCAATCGGGTGCAACTCAACATTGAAGAGTTCGACACTCTGAATGCTGCCAACCGCGATGCTAATGTACAGGCGGTGGCAATTACTGCGGCTTTTTTGCCCTCAATTGATTTTCTCAATACCCTAGCGACTGCGGGGGTGCTGGCTTATGGGGGCTATCTGACTGTAATTGGAGTAGCTAGCGTGGGGACGGTGACTGCATTTCTGCTCTATGTCCAGCAGTTTTTCCGACCCATCCAAATTCTCAGCCAGTTTTACACCCAGGCACAGTCGGCTTTAGCAGGACTAGAGCGCATTTTCTTGCTATTAGATGAGCCTTCGCAACTCAATGATGCACCCGATGCTGTTGAAATGCCTCCGATTCAGGGTGAGGTCAGTTTTGAGGATGTCACCTTTGGCTATAATCCTGACCAACTAGTTCTCAAAGGAGTGAATCTCGATGCCAAGCCAGGGCAAATGATTGCCCTAGTAGGCCCAACTGGGGCAGGCAAAAGCACCATCATTAACCTGATTCTGCGCTTCTACGATGTGTCCGGCGGTGCCGTTAAAGTAGATGGCATTGATATTCGTAGCGTCACTCAGGCGAGTCTACGTCGTCAGATTGGTATTGTCCTGCAAGACAATATTTTATTTAGTGGTACGGTTGCTGAAAATATTGCTTTCGGTTGTCCTCAAGCCACGCACGCCGAAATTGAAGCCGCCGCCCAAGTTGCCAATGTGCATGAGTTCATCACAACTCTACCCCAAGGCTATTGCACCTACTTGGGGGAGCGGGGTGCTAATCTCAGCCAAGGTCAGCGACAGTTAATCAGCATTGCCCGTGCGGTTCTGGTAAACCCCCGGATTCTAATTCTGGATGAGGCTACCAGCAGTATCGACACCCGCACCGAAGCACTGGTGCAAAATGCGATCGCTCGATTGTTAGAAGGTCGCACCAGCTTCGTGATTGCTCACCGTCTCAGCACCGTCACCCAAGCGGATCAGGTATTGGTCATTCAGCAAGGTCAAATCGTGGAGCGAGGTACCCACGCTGAGTTAATCGCTCAACAAGGAGTCTATGCCAACCTCTACGCCCTCCAATTGGGTGCAGCCGCCCCAGTAGGAACCCTGTAGAGACGTTGCATGCAACGTCTGTTGGGTGTCATCCAGGGGGTTTTATAAGCGGATTTGGTATGAGTTGTGGTCTAATGTAGAATTTAACGAACCACAGAGCCACTCCAGGACGCTGAGGGAAGAGAAAGAGAGAGTTATATGTTTGAATGCAACTAGGTATCACGCCCATTTTGTGGCAAGAATGCGAGAGCCCCTACAAAAACCGTGGTTCGTTCCCGGAAATAACAAAAGAGGGATTATGCTAAGCCAGATTTTGCCCAAAACAGAAACTGGGCAGTGTTTCCTGAGATCGCTAAAACTAGGCGATCTCACTTAATTAAACTACTCGGTTGCCTCGAATACACTCCCTATACCAATCAAAACTTGCTTTAGGAATGCGCTTTTGCGTGGGGTAATCGACATAGATGATGCCAAAGCGCCGGTCATACCCCCAAGCCCACTCAAAGTTATCCATCAGACTCCAAAGGAAGT
>CBDTXL010000665.1:0-3281 GCA_965364435.1 uncultured bacterium | reverse complement strand
ATGGGCAATCAGCAACCCCCACAACCGTTCTTCTTGTAAGATGGGAACCACCAAGTTAGCCCTGACCTGAAAATTGAGGAGAAAATCAACGTGACACGGCGTCAAACCTGCCGTGTAGATGTCTTCTACGACCAGGATGCGACCCTTTTGATAAGGCTCAACGTAGGTTTCTCCAAAGCAGGGGTCAATAATTTTCGTGTCCTGTATGGATAGTTCCTCGGTGCTGACGGATTCTACAGCGACAATGCCGCTCCAGTCGTCAAAAAATCGATAAATGAGTACCCGATCTGTTTGCAGAAATTGCCGCACTTCACTGACCGTTGTGCTGAGAATCTCTTCTAAATCCAGCGATTGGCGAATCCGTTGGGCAATCTCACCCAGCAAGCGTTCTCGTTGAGCCTGCTGCCGCACTAACTCCTCCGCCTGCTGGCGGTCCTGTACTTCCTGTTGCAGTTGCAGATTTTGCTTTTGAAGTTGATTTTGCAGCTTCTGGATAGTCAGGTGGTTCGTGATGCGGGCTAAAACCTCTTCCGGTTGAAGCGGCTTGGTGATGTAATCTACGGCTCCGACCTTAAACCCTCTCACCTTATTCACCGTCTCACAAAGCGCCGTCATAAAAATCACGGGGATATCTTGTGTTGACGGATTGGCTTTCAATCGGCGGCAGGTTTCAAACCCGTCAATTCTGGGCATGAGTACATCTAAAAGGATGAGATTAGGCTGGGCATATACAGCCTGTTCGATCGCACTTTCACCATCGATTGCCACCAAGACTTCAAAACCAGAATCGGTTAAAAAATCACACAGCATTCCTAAATTAGTTGGGGTGTCATCTACGATTAAGATGACTCCTGCTTTCGGATTTCCTAAATTAGTTGGGGTGTCATCTGCGATTAAGGTGACGCCTCTTCTCAGATTTTCCACTCTCATGCATCATCTAAAGTGTAGGGTTTGAGAAACTCCCGGATTTTTTTTGTCTGAAAGCTTTTTGCTAGTTGATGAAGCTCCGACGCAAAGGGCAGTAATTGATCATCCAACTGTTCAAGCCGACGCACTATCTCCAGAATGCCCCTGACGTTGCCTCTCTTAGCTAGATCCAACAGGATAGCGATTTCTTCCGGAGGTGGAGCAATCAATTTTGGAGTTTGGCTCGAACCTTTGCGCTCAGCAATGAGCGACTTGGAGTTTAGATGATTCGGTTGTTTGTTAGATGCGACACCCTCTGAATCTTGGTCAGCGACCCCTATTTCAGAATCAGCCGTCCGCGTTAATCCTAAATCGTCATAAACCCATTCCAGCCCCAAATACACCCGTAGCTGTTCTAAAAGATGCTCTGCCCGCACTGGCTTAGGGATAAAATCGTCGCAACCCGCCTTCCGGCTTTTAGCTTGACTGTAATCGAAAACGCTGGCAGATGTTGCAATTATTACAATCTTTTTAAGTTCTGTTAACTTCCGGATCTGTCGAGTAGCCTCAAAGCCGTCCATTACCGGCATCACCAAGTCCATCAAAATCAGCTCGGGCTTAAACTCAAGCGTCTTATTTAGACAATCACCCCCGTCTGTTGCTTCAACGATTTCAAACCCCAAAGGCTCAAGGAGATTGACTAGAAACGAGCGATTTTCCCCTTTGTCGTCCACCACCAGAACTTTGCGCTTTTCCCCTTTGAAGCCAATGATATTGCGCTCCTTCGCTGTGGCAATTTCCGTCGATTCCGGCACTTCAGGCAGATCCAAATCAACCCAAAAAATACTGCCAGAACCCAATTTACTTTTTACCTGCAAGGTACTGCCCATCAACTTCGCTAATTTCTGGCTAATGGTCAGTCCCAACCCGGTACCTCCAACCCAGTAGCGACTGTTCCCCACTTGATGGAACGGTAGAAAGATTTCTATCAATTTCGCTGGTGCGATGCCGATGCCAGTGTCCTCTACTTGAAATCGGATTTTCTCCTCGTGATAGCCGACTTTTAAAACGACTCCACCGCTTTCGGTAAACTTAACCGCATTTCCCAGTAAGTTGATTAGGATTTGCCGCAGCTTTTGCTCATCGCCCCGAACGAAGGTAGGTAGAAGAGAAAGCGATTCGTAACTAAAGGAAATGTTCTTTTCAACAGCACGGATACGAAAGATTTCAGCAATATTGTTAATAAAGTTAGGAAAATGAAAATCACTCAGGTGGATTTCCATTTTCCTGGCTTCAATTTTGGAGAGGTCTAAAATGTCATTGATCAGCGTCAGCAGGTGTTCGCCGCACTGTTGAATGATGTCCAGTCCATTCTGTTGCTTGGAGGTTAAATTTTTTTCTTGTTTGAGGATGTGGGCGTACCCCAAAATCCCATTCAATGGGGTTCTCAGTTCATGGCTCATGTTCGCCAGAAATTCACTCTTGGCGCGGTTGGCGACTTCAGCTGCTTCTTTTGCCTTATGAAGTGCTTCCTCTGTCTGCTTGCGTTGCGTAGCTTGCCGATAGGCATCGCTGATATCTTGATAAGCGATCGCTACGCCATAATCTTCTAGGGGAATGGGAGCAGCCGTTACACTAATCCAGGTAACCTGCGAGTCTGGGTTCACAATCCCCATTTCTGTATTCTCAATCATTCGATTTTCTTTTAAAGCTCTGACACTGGGATACTCAGCCGCTAGCATTGGCGTGCCATCCGGTCGGATAATTTGCCAGTGTTCGCCATCGTATTTTCTATGCGTCTGCTCTTGGGTTGAGATTCCTAAAATCCTCTCTGAGGCGGAATTGGCTTCAATGATATTGCCAAATTTATCGGTGATCGAAATGCCAAGGGGGAAGATTTGAAATAGAACTCGATATTTTTCGCGGCTTTCTCTTATCGCTTCTTCCGCCCGTTTACGCTCAGTAATTTCATGTTCTAATTCAAGGTTAGCTTTCTCCAGTTGACTTGGGCTGGGCAAAGCTAGTGCCAGGGGAACCAACGGCACCAACGCCAGTGCCGTATACAGTGAGATCAAAGCAGTGATCGCTTTGATGAATCCACTCAGCCAGTAAGTCGGATGCCAGAGTGTCCAAATCTCCATGACATGGCTGGTGCCACAAGCAACGATAAATGCCCCAAACAGCAGAAATATCCAATTGAAGGGCAAATCGTCGCGCTTGCGGACAAAATAGATTAGTGTGATGGGGATTGAATAATAGGCGATCGCAATCAGAGAATCGGACATGACATGCAGCCACACCAAGGCTGGCTTCCAGAGAAAGCAATGCCCATGAGGAATAAATCCTCCTGAAGCAAAAAGATGTTTTAAGACCTC
>CBDTXL010000664.1:0-3287 GCA_965364435.1 uncultured bacterium | reverse complement strand
GGTCAGAGCATTTAAAATAGTCTGGTTTAAGACCTGCCATGCAACGACGGACGAACGACTATGCCCCGCCGCGACGACCTCCACAAAATCTTGCTCTTGGGTTCTGGCCCGATTGTGATTGGACAAGCCTGTGAATTTGATTACTCCGGCACTCAGGCTTGCAAAGCACTCCGGGAAGAAGGCTACGAAGTGGTGCTAGTGAACTCCAACCCGGCTAGCATCATGACCGACCCGGAAACCGCTGACCGTACCTACATTGAGCCGCTAACGCCGGAAATTGTGGAGAAGGTCATCGAGAAAGAGCGACCCGACGCCTTGTTGCCGACAATGGGAGGGCAAACTGCCCTGAATCTCGCTGTGGCATTGGCGAAGAATGGCGTGCTGGAGAAGTACGGCGTCGAGTTGATTGGGGCAAAGCTACCAGCAATTGAGATGGCAGAAGACCGCCTGCTATTTAAAGAGGCAATGGGACGAATTGGGGTAGGGGTGTGTCCTTCGGGGATTGCCAATAACCTGGAAGAGGCAAAAGCGATCGCGCAGCAAATTGGCAGCTATCCCCTGATTATCCGACCCGCCTTTACTCTCGGCGGTACTGGCGGCGGCATTTCCTACAACCAGGAAGAATTTGAGGAAATGGCGCAAGGAGGTTTGGATGCCTCGCCCGTTTCTCAAATCCTCGTTGAGCAGTCCCTCTTAGGCTGGAAAGAGTACGAATTAGAAGTCATGCGTGACTTAGCTGATAACGTCGTGATTATCTGCTCGATTGAAAACATCGACCCGATGGGCGTGCATACCGGCGACTCAATCACAGTCGCTCCCTCGCAAACTTTGACCGATAAGGAATACCAACGCTTGCGGGATGCTTCGATTAAAATCATCCGCGAGATTGGCGTTGAAACGGGTGGCTCAAATATTCAGTTTGCCGTTAATCCAGTCACAGGCGATGTGATTGTGATTGAGATGAACCCCCGTGTCTCCCGCAGTTCTGCCCTGGCATCCAAGGCAACAGGCTTCCCCATTGCCAAGATTGCCGCCAAGCTAGCCGTAGGCTACACCCTCGATGAAATTCCCAACGACATCACCAAGAAGACACCCGCCTCGTTTGAACCGACAATTGACTATGTGGTGACGAAGGTACCCCGCTTTGCCTTTGAAAAGTTTCCTGGTGCCGAACCTGTGCTAACCACCCAGATGAAGTCGGTTGGGGAAGCGATGGCGATTGGGCGGACGTTTCAGGAGTCGTTCCAGAAAGCACTCAGGTCACTGGAAACGGGTCGTTTCGGTTGGGGGTGCGATAAGGCTGAGAAGCTGCCATCCTTAGAACAAGTGCGGGCAGGACTGAGAACCCCCAATCCAGAACGCATCTTCACAGTACGTCACGCCTTGCAGTTAGGGATGACGGTGGAAGAAGTCTACGAACTCACCGGCATTGACCCGTGGTTTTTGGATAAATTTGAGGAGTTGCTGGAAACCGAAAAATTCCTGAGGCGTACTCCGTTACAAAATCTCACCAAAGAGCAGTTGTGGGACATCAAACGTCAGGGGTTTAGCGATCGCCAAATTGCCTTCGCCACTAAAACTTCCGAAGATGAAGTTCGCGCTTACCGTAAGGGACTAGGCATCGTGCCAGTCTATAAAACGGTGGATACCTGTGCGGCGGAGTTTGAGGCATTAACACCTTACTACTATTCCACCTATGAGGAAGACTCGGAGGTGCTGCCCTCGGATAAACGCAAGGTGATGATTTTGGGGGGTGGTCCTAACCGGATTGGACAGGGGATTGAGTTTGACTATTGTTGCTGTCACGCCTCTTATGCCTTGAGCAAAGAGGGGTTTGAGACGATTATGGTCAACTCTAACCCAGAGACAGTTTCGACGGATTATGACACAAGCGATCGCCTTTACTTTGAACCCCTCACCAAAGAAGATGTCCTCAACATCATCGAAACCGAAAAGCCGGAGGGCATCGTCATCCAGTTTGGCGGTCAGACGCCCCTGAAATTGGCTGTTCCTTTACAAGAATTTTTGAACCGCCCAGATATACAGGAAGCACTGCCCACAAAAATTTGGGGCACTTCTCCCGATTCTATCGACGTTGCCGAAGACCGGGAACGATTTGAAAAGGTCTTGCGCGAACTGAACATCAAGCAGCCCCCCAATGGACTCGCCCGGAGTTATGGAGAAGCCCTGGAAGTAGCGCGGCGCATTAGCTATCCCGTGGTCGTGCGTCCTTCCTACGTGCTGGGGGGACGGGCAATGGAAATTGTCTATTCGGATACAGAACTGGAGCGCTACATGAGCTATGCAGTACAGGTAGAGCCAGAGCATCCGATTCTGATTGACAAGTTCCTGGAGAATGCCGTTGAAGTGGATGTGGATGCGATCGCCGATCATACGGGAAGAGTTGTGATTGGCGGCATCATGGAGCATATCGAACAAGCAGGGATTCACTCTGGCGACTCAGCTTGCTCCTTACCCGCCGTCTCGCTGCCATCAGCTGTCTTGGACAAGATTCGGACTTGGACGGTGCAGTTGGCGAAGGCGCTGAAGGTGGTTGGGCTGATGAATATCCAGTTTGCGGTTGTAGGCACCCAAGGCTATTCCCCCCAGGTTTACATCCTGGAAGCTAACCCCCGCGCTTCTCGCACTGTGCCTTTTGTTTCTAAGGCAACGGGTGTACCTCTAGCTGGGCTTGCCTCCCGAATTATGTCCGGGTATACCTTGGAATCTCTCGGTTTCACCCAGGAACCCATACCTGGGCATATTGCTGTAAAGGAAGCTGTGTTGCCGTTTGAGAAATTTGCCGGTACAGACACAATTCTCGGGCCAGAAATGCGCTCCACCGGCGAAGTGATGGGGATTGACACGGATTTTGGTTCGGCTTATGCCAAGGCAGAATTAGGCGCGAGTCAACGTCTGCCCCTCTCTGGTACCGTGTTTGTCTCGACGAGTGACCGTGATAAGCCTAGTGTTCTCCCGGTAGTGAAAGACTTTATAGAGTTGGGATTCCATGTTGTCGCTACTGTTGGCACAAAGCACGCTCTTAAAGAGCATGGGCTGGATGTTGAGTTAGTGCTAAAACTCCATGAAGGGCGTCCTCATGTCCTGGATTCGATTAAGAATCAGCAGATTCAGCTAATTATCAACACCCCTTCTGGGGAAGAAGCACGAGCCGATGGGCGTTTAATTCGTCGTACAGCTTTGGCTTACAAAATCCCCATCATCACCACAATTGCTGGTGCGAAAGCGACAGCAGCGGCAATTCGCTCGTTGCAGTCACAGCCACT
>CBDTXL010000663.1:0-3290 GCA_965364435.1 uncultured bacterium | reverse complement strand
CTGCTGGCTGCATTCCGACAACAACCGTTTCGGCATCAAGTACCCGCGACATCTTAGCAATGTTTCCCAGTATCCGCCCGATGAAGGAATCAACAATCTCTAGGCCTGAGATATCAATCAGCACACCACGAGCACTAGTCTGGGTAATCCGGTTAGTTAGATCGTCCTGCAAAGTCATCGCTAAGCGATCGTGCATATCAACCTGAATCGTCACTAGAAGGAATTCGCCCATTTGGAGTATGGGGATGCGTTCCATAAAACCTGCTCCTGACTTTATACCGAGCGGGGCTGGGTGCGACTGATTGTTGCCCCTGTTCGCTTGAGGGCGAGAGCAAAGGCATCGGCAAGTGAAGCCTTCGTAACCATATCAGCGAGATCGACGCCCAGGTAGACAATGGTTTGAGCAATCTGGGGACGAATCCCACTGAGGATACAATCAGCGCCCATCAAACGCGCGGCTGTTACCGTTTTGAGTAAGTGCTGAGCCGTCAGGGTATCCACGGTTGGCACACCTGTAATGTCGATAATCGCCACTTCCGAACCCGTCTCGACAATTTTCTGCAACAGAGACTCCATGACCACTTGGGTACGGGCACTATCAAGGGTGCCAATAATAGGTAGGGCTAAAATGCCGTCCCACAGTTTCACGACTGGGGTTGAAAGTTCCATCAGCTCCTCTTGCTGGCGCATAATCACTTCTTCGCGAGTTTTCTGATAAACCTCGGTTGTCCAGAGTCCCAACTCATCCAGCAGGTTGGTTGCTAACAAAATGTCCTCAACCAAGGCGGTACCATCTTGCGCTTCGGAGCGGAGGTGGTTGAATAGGGGTTGCTTAAACGAGAAAACAAAAGTTGCTGTTTCCGAGGGCGTAAAGCCTCTCTGCGAACGAGCACGGGAAACACTCGCCAACATTTCTCGCACTCCTTTCCACTCCGGTGCGTGAGTATCGGTCAAGTTACCTTGCTGTACGGCATTTTTAAACAGCTCCAGGAACTCTCTGCATTCCTCCCGCAACTGGGTCTCTTTGAGCGAACCGTTGCGCTTACCATCAGTCATTTGGTGTTGAAGCCATGCCCCCAACAGTTGGGCTTTGTAATTTGTGAGAATCTCTGGAATTTTACTTTCGCCGCTCAAGCTCATGTAACGGCTCCTTTTCTTAGCCGGAATTCAGTGAGTCATTTTACCGATCAATCATTTTAGGCTTTCCGGTTAACTAGCTCGGAGAGTGCCGTTGAATACTGAAGTGATTGGGAATTTCCTGGCTGCACTTCAAGAGTGTCAAGGGGATGACCTCATCCATTCCTTGAGGTAGTTCCTTAGAGGCTGATTGACCTACTTATTATAGGTATAAACTCGGCCGAAATAAGTTATGGCAACAGCCTCGGCGGTTAGGACAACTCCGACTCTTACCTCTAGTTCTTCCATCCCTTACTCCGTAAGCCTTTTCCCTCTCCCCTCTCCCCTAGCCCCTAGCCCCTAGCTATACGTGTCACAACAGCTGTTGATTAACCCTCACAGCCACGTCACCTCGCCTAGGGTTCTCCCAAGAAACTCCTCTCAAGCTGGGCTAATTTTAAAAAGCTGTGTTTACTGTAAATATCAGTCCTTGGTGGGATGAATTTAATCTGGTTTCTCATGCGTGCTTCCTGGATGACAGTAGCGATCGCTGCCCTCGCAGGTTCCCTCAGTGGACTTTGTAGCGCTTTCCTCATCGCATTGATCAACAACGCTGTCAGTAGCAACAACCCCTCCACAAATCAATTACTCTGGGGCTTCATCGGGCTGGCAATCGTCACCCCCTTGACTGGCATTCTCTCTCAATTTTTGCTCGTTAGTCTGTCTCAAGAAGCGGTCTACAAGCTGCGCCTACGCTTGAGCGGTTGGATTTTAGCCTGCCCCTTACGTCACCTAGAAGAGCTAGGAGCTAACCGTCTCTTGGCAACCTTGACGGATGATATCCAATCAATCTCTATCGCAGTGTTCAACATTCCCTTCCTTTGCATTGACATTGCGCTGCTCGTGAGCTGCTGGGCTTATCTATACTGGCTTTCTTGGGCAGTGTTTCTGCTCACGCTTGTGTTTCTGGCAGTGGCTATCGGCAGCGTGCAATTCCTAATCACGAAAGCGAATAATGTGCTGAAACTTGCTTTGGGGACACAGAGAAAATTATTTTTAATAGTGACATTCTGCGGGTACTGAATTGATTGTCTGCTAGGCTTTGACTTGAATCTAGGAAACTTAGCTCTGCCTTGAAAGAAGTTCGTATAGGCTTTATTGAGATTGATAGCTACGCACTGCAATACAGCAGAGTAGCAATCCTCTTTCAACCAAGGATGCTCTTTTTTAAGCTGAGGGAGCATTCCTTTGTAGACAGCCAATTTCAGGGTTTTACCCGTTTCTTGATAGTGCTGAATGCAAGCATTTAAGGCATGGTTCCAGTACCATCTAGCGCAACCAAATGACCGGGCTAGAATCACTTCCTGTTTTGGTGTCGGATACAACCGCACCTTAATCGCTTTCAGCAGCAATATATTGAAAATCAAGACCGACCTGAAGGCTAGGGGAATTGGTCAACTCCGTACCTCCGTTGACCCGCGATTCATCCCACGCTGCCCGTTCCGGCTCAGACGTGGGGCTTCTCACGATCAAGCTAAAATTGTTTGCAGGCCGTGCACTAATCGCTCGATACCCTCTGCCACCGTCTCTTTTTGTAAGGCACCGTAGGCAACCCGCAGATAACACCCATCATCCATCCCAAAGGTTGTACCAGGCATCACCGCCACTTGATGTTCCCTAATCAGTCGTTCTGCCAACTCAAAAGCATCCAGCTTAGTATTAACCTTCAGGAAAAAATAGAAAGCGCCATCAGCAGGGGCGATCGCACATAAACCTTCCAGGCGTTTCAAGGAGTCTAGCGCCAACTGTCGCACAGAAGCGATCGCGCTAATATGCTCCTTACAGTAGCTAGCTCCCACCTGCAACGCCCCTAAAGCCGCATATTGGGAAATTACCGGGGGACAAATCAGAATTGTATCCTGAATTTTCTTAACCGAGGCAAGTAGTTGCTCTGGAATTACCATGTATCCGATGCGCCAACTAGCAAAACCGTAAGCTTTAGAGAGCGAATAGAGTGAAATGGTGTACTCACTACTTTCGGGGAACGCTCCTGGCGAAATGTGCTTAACGCCGTTGTAGGTAAAGTATTCATAGGCTTCATCGCTGATGTGATAAATTCCGCGATCGCGACAGATTTGATTAACTTCCCACAACGCCTCCTCTGAATACACTGC
>CBDTXL010000662.1:0-3293 GCA_965364435.1 uncultured bacterium | reverse complement strand
GAAAATCCGTATAGCTTGCTCGCTAAAAGATAAATGTACTCTTGCTCCCACAGGAAGGGCGGTTGAGCTTGTAGTGCGAGCGTGTATTTTTTGCCCGGAGGGGGTTAGTAAACAGTAGCAATGTTCACGTCCTAAGAACTGGCGATCGCGTATGACAACAGGTGCATCATCATCCGGCTTAAGAATCATGTCTTCCTGACGAATCATCAGTTCGCCAGTGTCGAAAGAGTTTTGACTTATTGAGTGTGGAGTTGCGACTTCAAAGCAACCTACCTCGGTTTCCCAGAGGTGGCCTCGACGTTGAGCAGGTATAAAATTGGCTTGGGTAACGAACTCCGCAACAAATCGGGAGGTGGGTTCTCTATAAACTTCCTCAGGTGTGCCGAACTGTTCCAATCGCCCCTGCCGCATCACAGCAACCCAGTCGGAAATAGAAAGGGCTTCCTCTTGGTCGTGAGTGACAAAAACACCAGAAGTTCCTGTAGCTTTGAGAATATCTCGCACTTCCTGGCGTAATCTCAAACGTACTTGCACATCCAGATTGCTGAGGGGTTCATCTAATAAAACTAATGCCGGTCGAGGTGCCAAAGCACGGGCGAGGGCAACCCGTTGCTGCTGACCGCCGGAGAGTTCATGGGGATAGCGGTTTTCCAGTCCTTCCAATCCAACGAGAGCGATCGCTTCCTTGGTGCGTTTCTTGATGTCCTGCCTTGGTTGTTTTCCCAGGTTCCGTAAGCCAAAAGCTACATTTTTACCCACTGTCAGGTGAGGGAACAAAGCGTAGTCTTGAAAGACCATGCCGACATCCCGCTGTTCTGGAGGTACCCAATAGCCCCCGCCAGCAACAATTCGTTCGGCTATTTCTATGGTTCCAGCTTGTGGCTGCTCAAATCCGGCGATTAACCGCAACAACGTAGTTTTGCCGCAGCCAGATGGCCCTAGCAATCCAAGCAAATCCCCCTTCGGCAGCGTCAACGTCACGGCTTCAACAGCTGGGATAGTCGTTTGGGAAAACTGCTTGGTTAAGCCTTCTAAATGCAGAATCACGGACTGAGCCATGTAAACTAATAAATCTCCAATGTTGAAATATTTTTGAACAGTAGTCAGCTCCAAGCTGGTTAGTTGCTTTGTCTTTTGTCAATAACAAGAAACAAAGGATAAATAACGAGCTTATTGAAAGTCATCATCAACAATTTTTACATTATATTAAAGTAGTTTCTTGAGATAGATTCTCATAAAGGTCTTGTCAATAACTCTGGAGTATGCATCAACGTGTCTTCATCGAGTGTGAAGGTTGAACTAGGCAAAGCAATCCAACGTCTACGCCCCAACGCTTGGACAATATTGGTGGTAGCGATCGCCTTTTTGATCTCAACGCCAGTTATCTCGGTCTTGAGCAACATCTTCACGAATTCTGGCGAGGTCTGGAAGCACTTAGCACAGACTGTCTTGTGGACTTACATAGCTAACTCGTTTTGGCTAATGATTGGCGTTGGCTTTGGTGTTTTACTCATTGGAGTAGGGACAGCATGGCTCGTTAGTTTATGCCGTTTTCCCGGCAGTCGCTTATTTGAATGGGCGCTTTTGCTGCCTTTAGCAGCACCTGCCTATGTCCTTGCCTACACCTATACTGATTTTTTGGACTATTCTGGGCCAGTGCAAACAGCACTGCGTAACCTGTTCGGCTGGGGTTATGGGGATTACTGGTTCCCGAATGTGCGATCGCTCATGGGTGCGATCGCGATGCTGACTCTGGTACTGTATCCCTACGTGTACCTACTGGCGCGAGTTGCTTTCTTAGAGCAGTCAGTTTGTACCTTAGAAGCCAGTCGCACTCTAGGGTGTGGCCCTTGGCGTAGTTTTTTTACCGTTGCTCTACCTTTGGCACGACCTACGATTGTTGCAGGTTTAGCACTGGCGCTAATGGAAACCCTCAACGACTTCGGCACTGTACAGTATTTCGGCGTTGACACCTTCACTACAGGAATTTATCGTACTTGGTTTGGTATGGGCGATCGCGTTGCAGCGACACAACTTGCCGCGTTTCTCTTGTTATTCATCCTCTGGCTAATTTTGCTTGAGCGTTGGTCGCGTCGTCGTGCTAAATACTATCAAGCCAGTAGTCGTTACCGCCAGTTGCCCAGTTATCAACTACGGGGGATAAGGGCTGTAGGTGCTTGGATTGCTTGTTTTCTCCCAATTGGTCTAGGATTTTTGCTGCCAGCGACACTCTTGCTGGATATGACCCTGAAAAACATCAGTAAAGCACTAGATGACCGCTTTTGGGGTTTCGCTAGGAACAGTTTCATCCTGGCGGTAATCACAGCAGCACTGGCAATCGTCATTGCAGTAGTAATTGCATATGGGTTACGGTTACGCTCCAATATTGGAATGCAGCTAGCAGCAAGGATTGCTTCAATGGGCTATGCTGTACCGGGTTCAGTGATTGCCGTTGGCATCCTCATCCCCATTGGCAGACTCGATAACGCGATTGATGCTTGGATGCGATCGACGTTTAGTATATCCACTGGTTTGTTGCTCAGTGGCACGATTACAGCCTTAGTATTTGCTTATCTGGTTCGCTTCCTCGCGGTTTCCTTCAGTACTGTTGAGACAAGTTTAGGCAAAATCAAACCAAGCTTGGATGATGCTGCGCGATCGCTTGGTGAAACTCCGACTAGCACCCTTATCCGAGTGCATACACCCATAATGTGGGGCGGTTTACTGACTGCCGGAATGCTGGTCTTTGTGGATGTGATGAAGGAACTACCAGCAACATTGATTATCCGACCTTTTAACTTTGATACCCTGGCGGTTCGAGTTTACAACCTCGCTTCCGATGAGAGGCTGGCTGAGGCCTCTGGTTCAGCACTGGCGATCGTTGTTGTTGGAATTATTCCTGTGATTCTCTTGAGTTCGAGGATTGCTAAATCTCGGCACAGTCAAATTGATAAATAATTAACATTGCAAAGACTTGACATTAAACCTACTTCATGAGTATCTTACTAGCAAGATAACGTCCACATCCAAACACAGTAATTGTGCGTTGTGTGTACGGCTTTATCCAGATTGTATTGTTGGATGTGTGCTGCAAGCCCACATTTTTCAGGAAAATGTGGGCTTGCAATACGTATTCAGCCAACTAGTGAAAGCTAGCTAAATCCTAGATATTGTCTCACACTGGGGAGTACCAGAGGGAATAGTGTCTCTCTGGTAAATCCCCAAAGTGACGCTACATGTGTGCCAGATAAGTGATGTTATCCAAGTCGTACATTTGGATAAAAATCATGTCA
>CBDTXL010000661.1:0-3300 GCA_965364435.1 uncultured bacterium | reverse complement strand
ATTACCCATTACCCATTACCCATTACCCATTACCCATTACCCATTACCTATTACCCATTACCCATTACCCATTACCGATTACCGATTCAGGAAGCCACACGCCAAATCTTGATGGTTTTGTCAGAACTGCAACTAGCCAGCGTTTGACCATCTTGGCTAAAGGTGACAGACAAAACTGAGTCAGAATGTCCTCTCAGAGTGCGGATTTCCTTACCAGTTCTGAGATTCCATACTTTGATAGTGTTATCAGAACTGCCACTCACTAAAGTCTTTTTATCTGGGCTAATAGCAACAGACAAAACTGAGTCATCATGCCCGGTGAGAGTGCGGATTTCCTCTCCCGTTCTGAGATTCCATACTTTGAGCGTGTTGTCATAACCGCCGCTCACTAAAGTATTTTGATCGGGGCTAATATCTAGCGACAAAACTGAGCTAACGTGCCCGGTGAGAGTGCGAATTTCCTCTCCCGTTTTGAGATTCCACACTTTGATAGTATCGTCAGAACTCCCACTAATGATTGTCTGTCCATCCCGGCTAATGACAACCGACAAAACTGAATCCGAATGTCCTGTCAACGTGCGTATCTCGTATCCGGTTATCAGCTCCCAAACTGTGATAGTACAATCAGAACTGCCACTCACTAAAGTCTTGTTATCGGGGCTAATAGCAACCGATAAAACTGAATCAAAATGCTCTTCCAGAGTAAAGATTTCTTCTCTTGTAATCAGATTCCACAGTTTGATAGTATTGTCAGAACTGCCACTCACTAAAGTCTTGGCATCGGGGCTAATGGCAACCGACAAAACAGACTTAGAATGCCCTCTCAGAGTGAAGACTTCTTCTCCCGTAATCAGATTCCAAAGTTTGATAGTTTCGTCAGAACTGCCACTCACTAAAGTCTCTCCATCCGGACTGATGGCGACTGACAAAACCGACTTAGAATGCCCCTTGAACGTGGATTGGTACTCAATAAATTCAGAGTTAAAGGCGGCGACAGGAAGCTTAACCGCTTCCAGTGGCGGCGACTGCTGGCTTCCTTGGGATTGAACTGGCTGTGAATCCTGTAATCGCGCCTCTAGTTGAGTTCGCAGTTGTTGCAGTTCTGATATGATGTGCGATCGCTCTTGTTTCGCCTCCTTCAGCTGCCCCTGAATTTCGGCTAACTGCCCTCCCAGATTGTATGAGACATCGGAGACATTGTGATCAGATTGGAACTTCGCCCACATCTGCCTTGCCCAAGCCAATTTTGCCTGTTCCTGCCCCAAAAATTCCGAAGGCAAGGGCTGCGCCAACGAGGGTGGGTAGGGCGTCAAGTCCCAGCTACAGACAGAGCAGCGATTAACATCGCCTTCGATGTATTCAGTTTGGCAGACGGGACATTCAGACATGGCCTATTGATTTTAGATTTCTGATTGTCCCCATTATTCAATATTCAGCGAATACTTTTCAGTTTTGATGGTGATGACTCGCGGTGCCGGTTGCTGTTCTATGGCGTCAATGGCATGGCTGAGAATATATAAACACCTGGTTCAGCTGGCATAGCATGCTACCAGAGGTAGGTTGCCATACTCCATAACTACGGTAATCTTAGAATATCCCGGTTTTGCTTTTAGCCGGTTGTGCAGAATCATTAGGGTGCTATCTATACCTTCGTGAATGTCAACCGGTTTCATCTCTGCCTGATCAATAGCGATTAGCCATTACCGAGCGTCGGGGTGACCCTCAAGCGTGCCTGTGTTATTAAAGACATTTGTTCTCGCTAGACTAGAGTCGAATGCGCGTTGAGGGTGATGAACGCTGTGGCACAAGTAACGCCTGAAGTAAAACAGCGGGTTCAAGAACTGCGGCAGCTGCTCATGAATGCCAGCTATGCCTACTACGTCCTCGACAATCCTGTGATCGAGGATGCAGTCTATGACCAGCTGTATCGGGAACTCTCTGACTTGGAGACGCAGTATCCCGAATTGGTGACGCCTGAAAGTCCAACCCAGCGCGTGGGAGAGAAACCAGCGTCGCAGTTTTCTTCAGTACGGCACAATATCCCCCTTTACAGCCTGGAAAATGCCTTCAACATGGAGGAGTTTACCAAATGGCAGGAGCGCTGGCAGCGCTATGCACCCTCCCTGATCAAAGGGCAGCAAGAGGGGTTTGAATATGTGTGTGAGCTGAAAATAGACGGTTCAGCTTTGGCGCTGACTTATGAAAATGGCGTCTTGGTGCGGGGAGTGACGCGGGGTGATGGCATCACGGGTGAAGAGATTACTCAGAATGTACGCACGATTCGCTCAATTCCCTTACAGCTGAATACACAGACACCACCGCCGGTTGTGGAAGTGCGCGGGGAGGCGTTTTTGCCGTTGGACGTGTTTGAGCAAATTAATCAGGAGCGAGAGGAAGCTGGTGAGCCACTGTTCGCCAATCCTCGCAATGCGGCAGCGGGCACATTACGGCAATTAGACCCCCGAATTGTTGATCGGCGGCGGCTGGATTTCTTTCCCTATACGTTGCATATTCCAGGAAAAGATGATGCCCAAGTTGCCCGTACCCAGTGGGCGGCGCTGGAATTGATGGCATCGCTGGGTTTTCGGGTGAATCCCAATCGGAAACTCTGCGCCTCGTTAGAGGATGTCCGGGATTATTACAACTACTGGGATATAGAACGGCGGAATTTGCCCTATATGACGGATGGGGTAGTGGTGAAGCTCAACTCGTTTGCCCTCCAGGAACAACTGGGGTTTACACAAAAGTTTCCTCGTTGGGCGATCGCACTCAAGTATCCCGCCGAAGAAGCCCCGACTCGTGTTGAGGCGATCGCCATCAATGTCGGACGCACAGGCGCACTGACGCCCTTAGCCCATTTACATCCAGTGCAACTGGCGGGAACGACGGTACAACGAGCAACACTACACAATAGCGATTACATCGCCCAGTTAGATTTGCGAGTTGGCGACACGGTGATTATTCGCAAAGCTGGTGAGATTATCCCCGAAGTGGTGCGGGTGCTGCCAGAACTCCGCCCCGAAGGTACTCAACCCTTCCAGATGCCGACGCATTGCCCCGTATGCAACCAGCCAGTAGTGCGCCAAGCGGGTGAAGCGGTGACTCGCTGTATTAATGCCTCATGTCCAGCAATACTTAAAGGGGCACTAACTCACTGGGCAAGCCGTAATGCTCTCGATATCAACGGTTTGGGAGAAAAAATTGTACAACAGTTGGTTGACCAAGGTGTAGTGCGATCGGTTGGGGACCTTTATGATTTAACGCCAGAGCAACTGGCATCATTAGAGCGTATGGGCAAGA
>CBDTXL010000660.1:0-3302 GCA_965364435.1 uncultured bacterium | reverse complement strand
TACTCGTTTTACTGCCTTTGCCATTTTTTGTTTCGGTAATTACCTGTTCTGCATTTGCAGTTTCTACAATTGGCCGCTTCCGCTCGTAGTCCCAACCCCTTACCTCAACCTCACTCACCTGTTGAGAACTAGTGACACGCACCCGGAAACTGTTCAGGTCTGTCAACCACTTGAGTGCCAAAGAACCATCTTTTTTCGGTTTGCGAAAGTTCAGCTTGCCATTCTGAACAAATAGTTCAAACCCATTCCGGGTCGCCCGCTCCCGGAAAAATTCCATATTGGTTTGATTTTCCTGAAAAACGTAGTCATGAGGTCCACCACTAGAATCCATAGTGCCAGTTGGTATACCCACTTCACCGGCAATCTTTTTGATAATGTCAGTATCGGTCATGTTCTGGAATGAGCGATTGTAGCGTCCCCGGTGCAGGCGGTGGGAGACATCATAACCGCGAATAATCATTGGTGCCTGGGAGCCACTGGTGAAGTGGGTTTCCATTGCCGTGATCTCCCCTTCCAAAACGTAATCTTGGTTCTCCTCGTCAAATTGTGGGGCTTTTGTGGTGCTGGAACTAAAACCGATCTTGATGGACTTACCAATTGCAAATAGGTCTTGGTGCTGCCAAGTCTTTTCTTCCTTACCTCCCGGTAACTGAGCGTTTTGGATGATCAGAGTAAACATTCCTGGCAAGTTCAGGCTTTCTTCAACCGAGATTTGGAGAATGTCCTCCATTAATTTTTGGGGAGCTTTCTGGCCATCAATCTCCAGAAATGGCTCGGCTCTGTAATCGACTCCAGCCATAATTACCTCTAATTTTCAAGCAAAATTACTTTATTATTCATGATTTAAAACCTTCTTAGCTAATCTTCCAAAGGTCGAATCAAGACCCTAAGCCATACTGCAAAAGCAGATGGAGCCAGAAATCAGAACAATCCCTCATTTCTTTGCTTTCTGCTGGGGCTTTGGCCTGCTATCCTGCTGGCGCTTTGACCTGCTATCCTGCTGGCGTTGTTGGTTGGTAGGCTGCTTTGAACCTACAGAGGCGTTTTGTTCAGGTTCATCTGCCTCTTTTAGGATCAAACTGTCAATCACGGCACGTACCGGCGTACCATTAGGTAGAAACATAGTCAGTTTGTAGGTAAGTTTTTCCACAAAGCAACGCCGCATGTATATCTGACTGCCCCAACTAAACTGATAGATGGGGGGGCGTTCTTTACCTTGGACAAACTCAACTGCTTTTCTGAATTTATTGATGTGTGTTTTGACTACATCTGCTCCATTCTCGTAAGTATCAAACATGATCTTACTGATAGTTATTTTGTAAGCCTTTGTATTAGAGAAACTGACTTTGGGCTTTCCTGTTTGTTGAGGGCGTCCTCCTTGACTTTCGGTCGTCTCAACGACCCCCTCAAAGGTTAGCTCGGTCGGGTTGAACATGAACTCGATCTTGGGAGCTTCCTGCGAGGAAAGTGTGGCTTTTGCCAGTGTCATATTGTTCTCCTCCTAGCTAATTGACCTAACTTCACCAAGGCAAGCGGTCTGAATATTAGTAACCCCGGCGCTCTCGCTCTATTTCCAACCGTTGCCGCACCAAACTGTAGATCTCCCGTGCCAGAATCTCGAAGTTTTTAGCATCCTCTTCTTTTGACGGATGTTCTACCGAACCAACCTGATCCTCTCCCACTTTGCTACCTTCCATGCCCTGCCCGGAAGCCCCCTGTACAGGATTGTCCATGCCGTAGGCTGATAGGGTATTAGAGGACGTGGAGTATCTGGATATTGTGGCTCCCAAACTACTGGATTCTTGCCCGTCAGCAGTGGAATCGGCTCTGCCCAAGCTTGAGCCGGTGAAGTGCAGTGGCGAAAAGGCATCCTCGAATTGCCCATCCTCCCGGTAGGGTTGTACAACGGTTCTGTCGGTTTGAGCGCTGCTAGTTTCGCCCAGTAATTCGGCGATACTCGACCAGGAACTTGGTATCTCTCTATTGGAGTAAGACCCAGCAGATTCTAAAGTGTTCTGTTGGACTGCGGGTGAGCTAGTTTGGCTCACATCAGGTGCAGCTCGTTGAATCGCGATCGCTTCGCTAATATCCGCGTCTGTGCCGTAAGCGTCGCTGCTCACTGGCTTTGCTTGCACGGTGGGTAGGGAAGCGATCGCGAACTTCTCCAGAGCAGAGCTACCTGATGATTGTTCTGGCATTTTCTGGATATTGGAAGGTATTCTTTCTGAGGAATCAGAGGTTGAGGCTGGCTTGAGAAAGTCAGACTCTTGCGCCAAGGCTCTTGATACACCCAGAGATCTTGTAGGAGCCAAATTTTGCAGAACTGTGGGCAATGATGGAAGTTGTTCTGTTTCCGAGAATGATTGGACAACGGGTTGGTTTACCGGGGTGGTGCCTTCAGCCACTGATTCTACTGGGACTGGTTCTGAAGGGGCGGCGATTACCCTTTGGGGACTCGGAGCGATCGCTCTGATTCCTGTGGCAGGCTCATTTTTTGCTGGTTTGGAGAAGGCTTGGATCACTGGCTCTTGGGCAGGAGTAGTTTCTACTGGCATTCTCTGGATACTGGTAGATAGCCCGCTTTCGGACTCAGCTGAAGATGCTCCAAGGGGAAAGTCGGATTGTTGAGCTAGGGGTCTTGAGGAACCTAGGGGTTTTAGAGTAGACAAATTTTCTAGGACTCTTGGCAATTGGGGGAGTGCTTCCGTTTCCGAGAAGGCTTGAACAACAGTTGATTCTGCTGAGGTGACCCTTTCAGCAACAGATTCATCTGGGGCGGCGTCAAAGAAGGCTGGAACTACTGGTTCCAATGCAGGCGAGGGGGATATCGCACCCTTCTCAGTAGTTACTGCTTCCGAGAAGGCTTGCACTACCGGCTGTTGAGCAGGTGTTATTTCCGCTGCGTCAGGTTGAGTTGGGGCGTCTTCCGAAAAAGCTTGGACTACTGGTTCCGAGACAGACGCGATTGGTGTCGCACTTGACTCCGCTGTTGCTGTTTCCGAGAAGGCTTGGACTACTTGAGGTTGAGCTGGTGTAGTTTCTGCCGAATTCGATTGAGCTGGAGCCTCTTCCGAAAAGGCTTGAACTAGTGGAGGTTGGGCTGGCGTTATTTCTGCCCAGCTCGATTGAGTTGAGGCTAACGGCGTGGGTGTAGCGCTTGCTTCGTTGACTATCGATGCCGCTGATGGAGCCTCTTCCGAGAAGGCTTGGACTACTTGAGGTTGAGCTGGTGTAGTTTCTGCCGAACTCGATTGAGCTGGAGCCTCTTCCGAAAAGGCTTGAACTAGTGGAGGTTGGGCTGG
>CBDTXL010000659.1:0-3307 GCA_965364435.1 uncultured bacterium | reverse complement strand
CAAAGTAACAAAAGAGGGATAAACTTCTCCAGCGTCCTAGCCAATCACTAACTGCTTTTTGGCTTTGGAATGGTGATATCTACCGATGTTACGTTTGCCGAAAGACTCGTGAGGGGCGGCTGGATAGCAGAAGCATTACCCACTACCAGGGTGACAATTTTATCAGGTTGCAGGTATTGTTTGGCAACACGCTGGACATCCTCAACGGTTGTCGCTTTGACGCCCTGCTGATAACGGAAGAGGAAATCAGCCGGATAGCCGTAGTATTCGTAGCGTATCAGCCGCGATAACGTTTGACCGGGGTCTTGAAAGTTGAAAACAAAGGAGTTAAGAACCTGATCTTTCGCGTAGGCGAGTTCTTTTGGCGTCACGGGCGTTGTGCGGAGATTCTCGATTTGGGAGAGAATACCTTTAATAAAGGGCACCGTTGCCTCTGAGCGAGTTTGTCCTCCAGCGATAAACATACCTGGATAGTCAAATCTGGGGTTCCAATAGCTATAGACAGAGTAGGCAAGTCCTTGGCGCGATCGCACTTCGTTGAAGAGACGCCCACCAAACCCATTCATCACCCCATTCAAGACATCCAGCGCGGCATAGTCAGGGCTGTTGAACATCCCGCCCAAATGCCCCATCTGAACAGAACTCTGGGTGAGTTGGGGCTGATTCACCAAAAAGATGCCCCCTTGCTTCGACTGCGACGCCGATGGCACAGTTGGCTTTTCCCCTGGAGATGCCGGTTTCCAGTTGCCGAACTTCTCCTGAATACGCGATCGCATCTTGGCAGAATCAAAATCCCCGATAATGCCGAGAATCATATCTTCAGGATGAAAATAGTTCTTGTAGAACGCCACTAAATCTGCACGAGAGATATTCTCCAGCGTCTGATACTCCATCGTGCGGGCGTAGGGGCTATTGTCGCCGTAAATCAGTTTCTGAAATTCACGACCGACAATCTCATTCGGGTCATCATTACGACGGGCAATTTGCCCCGCCTGCTGCCTTTTTGCGAACTCCAGCTTTTCCTGGGCAAACACTGGCTCTTGAATCACCTCAGCAAACAAATCAAAAACTGTATCCAAGTCTTCGGTGAGGGCACTGAAACTGGCGCTACCAGAAGCCGTACCAATGCCAGCCTCCACAGCAGCCGCCCGTTGTTCTAAAAGCTGATTGAGTTCATCACCTGAATGCTTAGTGGTACCGCCAGTGCGAATCACTTCCCCAGTTATTCCTGCCAAGCCGACTTTGTCTGCTGGTTCGAGGCGATTGCCTGTGCGAATCAGCGCCGTACCGCCAACCAGAGGCAGTTCATGATCTTCCATCAGATACACAACCATCCCGTTGTCCAGCTTATAGCGCGTGTACGCCGGTAGCTGAATCTCCGGCAGGGGGGCAAACTCTAAGTCCGTATAATGCTTTGCGGTGGCGGCAGCTGCTGGTAAATGCGACACAACTACTAGGAGTATCGTCACCACCACTAGCCCCACCCAGCCAAACGATTTTGGGTTTTGGATTTTGGATTTTGGATTGTTCATTGGTTATTGGTTATTGGTTATTGGTTATTGGTTATTAGTTATTAGTTATTGGCAAACAACGAATAACAAACAACAAACAACAAACAACTACTGACTCGATAAAATGCGTCCGATGGTGCGGTTTTCTGGGGTGAAAGTAGCTTTCGCCACCCGCTGAATATCAGCTGGGGTAACCGCTGCGATCGCCTCTAACTCCTTGAATAAATTGCGCCATGAGCCGGTTTTGACTTCGTATTCCACCAGGTTCCGCGCCATGCCTGTATTGGAATCAAGCGATCGCAATACATCAGCACGCGCCTGTGTCTTCACCCGATCTAACTCCTCGGCTGAAACGGGTTCCGTTTTGAGCCGCTCAATTTCACTCCGCAATGCCGTTGCCACTTCATCCAGCGTATGCCCCGGTGCGGTCAGGGCATATAACAACATCAAATTCGGATACTTATTTCCTGGAAAGCCACTAAAGCCCTGAGCCGAAATGGCGACCTGTTTCTGCTCCACCAAAGACTTGTAGAGGCGAGATGTCCGACCATCACTGAGCAGACTCCCGATAATTCCATAAACGACATGATCGGGATGCTTGATTGCCGGTCGATGGTATCCTTCCAAGTACCAGGGTTGGGAAGGCAATTGCAACATTACTTCCCCAGTTTGCTTTTGTTGTGGCTCGACAGCGGTTACTTCTGGCGGCGCAGCCTGAGATTTAAAGCGTCCAAAGTAAACTTGAGCCAGCCGTTTAACTTGTGCTGGATCAACGTCGCCCACAACCCCGATCGTTAAGTTACTGGGAACATAGTAAGTCTCAAAAAACTTCTGGACATCTTGGCGAGTGAGGTTACGGATGTCTTTGTCATAGCCAATCACGGGACGTTTGTAGGGATGCACCTTAAAGCTTGCATCGAGAAAAGCCTCAATCATCTTACCGATCGGTGAGTTATCGGTTCGCATACGACGCTCTTCCAAGATGACTTCTTTTTCTTTATAAAATTCCCGAAACACGGGTTCCAGGAAGCGCTCTGACTCTAAGGACATCCAAAGCTCTAGCTTGTTAGAGGGGAAGCTGTAGAAGTATACTGTCGAATCGGTAGAGGTCGCTGCATTCAAGCCAACTCCCCCAGCCTGCTCAACAATCCGACCCATCTCATTTTGCTTTGCCAAGCTAGTAGCCTCGGTCTCAACTTGGGTAAACTCCGCCTCTAACTTGGCGACTTCTGCCTGTTTCCCGGCAGCTTTGGCCGCTTGAATTTGTTCAGACAACTCATCCAAGCGGTCTAACAACGGTTTTTCTGCTTTATAGTCTTGCGTCCCGATGCGCGTGGTACCTTTGAAGGCTAAATGCTCTAGGAAGTGAGCGACACCCGTTTTCCCGTCGGGTTCATTGGCACCTCCGACATCTGCATAGGTCAGAAAAGACACGACTGGTGCCTGGTGGCGCTCTAGAACAATGAATTTCATGCCATTATCAAGGCGAAACTCAGTTACCCGCTGGATAACTCTATCTAAGTAAGGCTGGATAGACTCGGAGGTTGCTGCTGGTGTCTCGGTGCGAGCCAAAGCAACACCAGGTAGTATTCCCCATGTCAGTACTGCCGTGCCCAAAAAAGCCAAAATTAGCGATCGCCACTGGTGTTGTCTCAACCGGGCAGCAAAAAGCTTGAAAAGCAGAACAAATCGATTCAGCTGACTCATAAACGGTAGCAATTGGCACTGTTTCTAGGATAAGAATTTCTTCCTCTCCCAACATATCCTGGCAAAAAAAAGCCAACCCTTCCCCCGCG
>CBDTXL010000658.1:0-3316 GCA_965364435.1 uncultured bacterium | reverse complement strand
GGACTTTAAGCCCTACCCAGATGGTGAGCGAATTTTGTTTTCTGCCAGCGATCGCTCTCATCAGGAGCAGGGCTTGCTCTCACAACAGTTGTATACTGTGACAACGGGGCTATCCTTTCAATCCCCAAATAAAGCAAAAGCGTCCCCAGAATCAGAGGGCAGAATTAATTTGGTTTTGGATAGTAAAGACTACCAAAATCTCAAGTTTGACTTGTCTGCCGATGGGAAGACAATTGTTGTCCAGCGATTGAACCGACGCAATCCCGCTGAGTTTGGTGTATGGATAGTACAGCCTGACGCCAAGCCGCGACCCTTAGGAAACCAGCCAGGAGGAGACTTTTTAATTACGGCTGACAGTACCTCTCTGGCGATCGCTCAGGGACAGGGTGTAGCGATTTTGCCCTTGACACCGGCGGCAAAACCTCTAGACTTTTTACCGAAGTTTGGCATGGTTCTGAGCTTTGCCAGGGATAATTCGGCGGCGGCAATGGTGAAATTTAATACTGACCCGATTAACCCCACGCGATCGCTCTTTTTGGTCACTAACCAGGGCACTCAGAGAGAATTACTCCGTACCCCCGGTTCAATTCTTAGCTGCGAGTTCGCTCCAAAAAAGGACACTCTCTACTGCCTGCTAACTCAACTGATTAAAGGGGAACAATACCAGGAAGACCCATTCCTTGCAGCAATTGACCTCAATTCCACCAACGGCCAAACCGAGTTGAAGTGGAAGGTGGACTTGAACGCACCCAATCTACGGGATATTCACATGAGTTTGTCTCCCGATGGCTTAGGGTTACTGTTTGATCAGTTAGTCACAAAACCCCCATCAGCGGCTGATAATTTGAGGACAAATGAAGGGGAAGCGATCGCTACTGGTGTTCTTTGGCTGCTGCCCTTGGTTGAGGTCACATCCTCAGGCAGCCCAGCTCAGTTGCAACCTGAGCAGCTGTTACCAGGGTTCCATCCTCGCTGGTTACCTTAAGGGGGCGTCCAAAAACTACTTGTTCATTTCTCGCTTTTTGTTGGCAGGGGAAGGTTAGCAAGTTGGAAGGTTTTCGGACGAAGAAGCACACAATGTAGAGACGTGCCATGGCACGTCTCTACAGGATTTTCGTTCATCTCTGCCAATGTTACTGAGTGTGTCCGCTTCACTGCGTATGTTTCCAATGGTGCGCCAGTGCGAGAGCGCCTCTTCGTACTTGACAATTGCTTGTCGCCGTGATTCAGCTGACCCTTGTTGAAACAGTTGTTCTGCCTCTGCAAATGCTTTTTCAGCCGCCTGACTGGCTTCCTGATTCTCAATTGCACCCTCTGCCACCCTGAGAAATACTTTGCCCTCAGTGCTAGCTAGTAAGGAGCTGGCTTTTACAGGCACAGGCGGATAGTCTTTGCCGGTTCCCTTGGCAGTAAAATGCCTTTCATCTGCCAGGACTCCTACTACTGTTCCTCTTGAGATTGCTATCTCCTGCCCCTTGGCTACAGTCATCGCTCCTGAAACGAGAACTGCGATCGGTGTAGCAAAGCTGCAATAGACAAACCCCAAAAGCCAGTATTTCACTCAAAGAACCCTACTTAATTTGTTAGGTGCTAAATGCAGATAATTAAGAACCTGTTTAACAGCTTTTTTACATAGATTTGACACTCTCCGCCCTATAAGTGCGGAGATTCTTCGTTCATAGACCCAACTTGCTCTGACAGGATTGCTCCAATCAAAGTAGAGGTCGAATCTCCCGAAGCGTTCGGGTGGATGCTGAGCGAAGTCGAAGCATCCACCCAAGTTCCCACATGCCCTGTGGTACTTAAGGCTAATTTCAGAATATTAATTGCGGCATTCCAGTCTCTATCCATCACGAACCCGCATTTGCAAACATGGGTTCTCATGGACAGAGACTTTTTAACTAAAGTGCCACAACTAGAGCATTCCTGGGAGGTATAAGCTGGGTTGACTGCAACAGTTACCTTACTAAACTTGACCCCGAAATACTCCAGCCATTTCCTGAACTGATACCAACCTACATCATTAATAGACTTGGCGAGACAGTGATTCTTAATCAAGTTCTTAACCCTCAAATCTTCATAGGCTACCAAATCGTTAGATTGGATTACGCAACGCGCTATTCTCTTAGCATGTTCTTCACGTTGCCTACTTATTTTGAGGTGTACTCGCCCTAGCTTATTAATGGCTCGTCTACGGTTGGCAGAGCCTTTTTTCTTACGAGAAACACGCCGTTGTCTAAACTTCAGCCGTTTCTCCCCTGTCCGATAAAACCTAGGATTAGGCTCGGTATGACCATTGCTATCGGTATAAAACTCTTTGAGTCCTACATCCAATCCAACAATCCTACCTGTCGGCTCAATGTCTACTTTTTCAGTTTCGATTCTTACCAAGAACTGAACGTAGTAACCATCTGTCCGACGCACCAACCTAACTCGTTTTATCTGGTCTAATTGATAGAAGTGCAAGTCCCACGTCCCTTTTAGTTTGAGCTTGCCAATACCTTTCTTATCGATGAAGTTGATTGAGCGTCTATCTTCAGAAAGTTTCCACCCGCTAGTTTTGTACTCAACTGAACGACAGTTGTTCTTAAATTTTGGGTAGTCTTTCTTTCCAGGAACAGACTTCCTACAATTGTCGTAGAACCGGGCAATTGAGGAATATGCCCACTCAACAGCGACTTGGCAAGCATGGGAGTTTAAGGCATTTACAAACAGGAAATCAGCTCTCAGCTTAGTGTTGTAGCGATACAACTCTTTTTGTCCCACACTACGGTTATCCATCCAGTAGCGGATGCATTTGTTGCGGACAAACTGAGCGGTTCTAATCGCCTCATCTATAGCAGCATATTGAGTCGTTTTTCCCTTAGCCTTGAACTCTAGGACGAACATTTGACGTGGAACAACTCCTACGGCAACTAGCATACCATAAATAAAGCCGTCCTAGAAGGACGGGGCTTGTATCCCATTATTTTTGGTCAACTCAGGTTAGCATCACTCAGGGTCGGCATCACTCAGGGTCGGCATCACTCAGGGCTCGCCTCCACACAAGGCTTGCTACAGAATAAAATGAATGCTTATCGCGATTGATACGGAATTGCATTCAAAGAGGTAACTTTCACTCCCCCAGCTTCCCCAGCTCCCCAGCTTCCCCAGCTCTGCCAAAGTACTACGATTGAACGCAACTTGGTTTGAATTGAAGTTGTACGAATAGTGCGATCGCGGACAGGGTATTATCATCAATGCGATCTTCCTCCCCTCAACTAATCTGTTGGGTAAGAAGCATTACTCTTTTCTGTCTAGATCTAGGTAGACTGAG
>CBDTXL010000657.1:0-3319 GCA_965364435.1 uncultured bacterium | reverse complement strand
TTAGACTAAAGCCCTCAAAAGTGCCTGAAGTTTCAGTTGTATTTCTACCAGTTCCTTGGCTGGATTGGAACCCGCGACAATACCCACTCCAGCATAGAGTCTGGCTTGTGAACCTTCGATTAAAGCTGAGCGAATTCCTACAATAAACTCGCTATTACCCTGATAGTCTACCCAACCCAACGGCGCAGCATAAAGGCAGCGGTCAAAGTGTTCATAGCGACGAATATGCCTAAGCACAATATCTCTGGGAACGCCTGCAACAGCTGGGGTGGGATGCAATTGGGCTACGATGTCTAATGGATGCACATCAACTGGGACTTGCGCCTGAATGGGTGTCCACAAATGCTGAATATTTGACAGCTGTCGCAGTTGGGGCGTCGGTAGTAGCTGGGGCATCAAATCTAACTGAGATAAGCGTTCGACAATAAAATTACGCACAAACCGATGTTCACGCCTCTCTTTTTCACTACTGAGTAATCGGTCAGCTAACTCGGTGTCCTCAGCCACCGTTTTGCCTCGTGGTGCAGAACCCGCCAAAGCATCTGTCACTAACTGACGGTTGTGAATACTAATTAGACGTTCAGGACTGGCACCGATAAAGTTTTGTCCCTTGCCGTTACTGGTAGAAAAGACGTAGCAATCAGGATAACGCGATCGCAAATTGTCAAGAGAATTAACCAGATTAAACGGCTGCGGCGAGACAACATCAACGGCGTCGGCAATAACAATTTTGCTAAATTGATTAACTTGAATTGATTCTAATGCCGATAAGACAGATGACTTAAACCGCGTTGCACTTTTTGGATCTTGCTTTATAATTTTGTTTTGAGTATTCTCAGGAATGTTGGATAAGCGACAACCAGACCAGCTAATTTTTTTGAGCTGAGTACATAAGCTCTCCAATAGCAGTTCTAAGTTAATTTGAGAAGTTATTTCGATATTGGCGACTAATACACAGCTACTTTTACGAAGAGAAACTTGCCAACGAGGGAGGAAAATGGTTGCAGAGGGGAAAGGAGCGTCAACAGTCAGTTTATTATCAAAAAAACTGAAATTACAGAAAAAATGAGGACCAGAAAACGGTGTATTGAGATGACCGTGACTGATAATCTTTTTTAGACAGGCTTGAATAAAGGATTGGGCTTGATGGAAACGGTTAGTCCCTTCAAGGTTAATACAGATAGCAGAATCAATTGCGGCAACGGCTTCGTTTTTACTTCTGTTTTCAAAGTAGAACTGAAGTTGAGCGGTTTTGGCGATCGCCTGAAGAACAGCTAGTGGATCAATCGGTTCGATTTCTTGAGAAATACTGATAATCTGGGGACAAGCTTTTGCAATGGCTTGCTGTTTTCCAATAGCGAGAAGTTGATACAGCTCTTTGTGATCTTGGAAGAGATTCGTGCGATACGGGGTGACTGGCATAGAAGCAGAGATAGTAAAGTTTTTTGAAGTTCTGTCCTAAAGTCTGATTGACAATGGTGGGATGTCTAAAGGGACATACTAGCTCCCTACCTAACCCCTGGTGTCGATTGACACCCTCGCTCAGGCTCTATACCCCCAGTCTTATTCCTGACTGGGTGGCTGAAGACCCTAGCGACAGCACAGATGAGCAGTTCTGTAATGCCGACTTACTTATGGTACCGAAGAAACTATCCAGTCTAGGTGATCACTGGCGTTGTCAGCGGCGCGAGTATAGTGGTATGAACTCCAAGTCCAACTTGAGTGTGGCAGCTAGTCCAACGTGGCGAAAGTTTCCCACCAGTGCTAAAAACCCCTCTCACCTCTTACCTCTTCCTAAGTGATGGGTTATTTCTGCCGACGGCATTTAGTAATTTAATCAACTCTGTCTGATGACTACAAGTTCCGTTGAACAATCAAACAGTAAATTATGGCTAGCTGCAATCAAGCCACCCATGTACAGCGTTGCGATTATCCCAATTTGGGTAGGAACGGCTGTGGCTTTTGCGGAAACTCGAATTCTTCACGAAGCCATATTTTCGACTTTTTTAATATCCGCAATCTTGATAATTGCTTGGCTAAATCTCAGCAATGATGTTTTTGATTCTGAAACAGGGATTGATGAAAACAAAGCTCATTCTCTTGTGAATTTAACGGGGAATAAAGCGCTAATTTTCTGGTTGAGCAATTTCTTTTTAGCGCTAGGCATCCTGGGGATTTTTGCGATCGCGTGGTGGCAGCGAGACTTCACTGTGATTGCCCTGGTCCTGCTGTGCTGTGCGCTGGGGTATAGTTACCAGGGGCCACCCTTTCGCTTGGGATACCAGGGCTTAGGCGAGATTATTTGCTTTGTTACCTTTGGACCGATGGCAGTGGCGGCAGCCTACTACTCTCAGGCGCAAACCTGGTCACTCAACTCTCTAGCCGCCTCCATAATTGTGGGAATTGCCACCAGTGTAATTTTATTTTGCTCCCATTTTCACCAGGTTGAGGATGACGCCGCCGCCGGAAAGCGATCGCCTATTGTCCGCCTCGGCACAAAACGAGGTTCCCAAGTCTTACAGGGGTTTGGCTACAGCATTTATGCTTTCACGGGTTTGTTTGTCCTCTTGGGAAGTTTTCCAGTTTGGACATTACTAGTGTTTGCAAGTTTACCCGTTGCAATTAAGTTATTTCAGCACGTCCACCAGTATCACGACCAGCCGGAAAAGGTGAGTAATTGTAAATTTATCGCGGTGGCTATGCATTTTTTGAGTGGCATGCTGCTGGGACTGGGATTCGTGCTGACTGGCTTGTAGATGCAATATCAGTTCGACTTTCGTGCTTACGAGCGTCCTTTTAAGCATCCCCTCTCCACCAGTCACGGCAAATGGGATGTCCGGGAGGGCATTATCCTCCGCCTCATCGATGAAACCGGGCGAGTTGGCTGGGGTGAAATTGCTCCCATCTCCTGGTTTGGTTCCGAAACCCTGGAACAAGCTTGGGATTTTTGCCAGAAATTACCGGCAGAAATTTCTACCGAGACAATCTTCTCCATCCCAGCGGAACTCCCCGCCTGTCAATTCGGCTTTGAGTCCGCTTGGGAATCGGGAATTGGGAATTCTTCCCCTCTCCCTTCCAGTCCAAAATCTCAACTCGCCTACAGCTATCTTTTGCCAGCGGGAGAGGCGGCGTTAGATTCATGGCAGACACCTTGGAATCAAGGCAGTCGTACCTTTAAATGGAAAATTGGTGTTACTCAGATTGAGGATGAACTCAAGGTGTTTGACCAATTGGTTCAAGCGCTACCGGCATCCACCCAGTTACGATTAGATGCGAATGGCGGACTCAGTTTGCAACAAGCGCATCAGTGGCTTCAGGC
>CBDTXL010000656.1:0-3320 GCA_965364435.1 uncultured bacterium | reverse complement strand
CGGGTGAAAGGTGGGAAGATGGGAGTTTACGCCCAGCTATAGAAGACTGGGTTGGGGCGGGTGCAATTCTCAGCTACCTGGATGGCAGACTTTCACCGGAGGCAGAAGCGGCTGTGGCAGTCTTTCACGGTTTGAAAGATAATCTTGTTACCGCCTTGAGAAGATGTAGTTCGGGTAAAGAGTTAGTCGCACGGGGATTTACAGCAGACATCGAACTTGCCGCCGCCATCAATACCAGCAGTTGTGTTCCCTTACTGACCAAAATCGGGGGAGTGTGAGGGGGTAGCCGCAAGCCCCTGTCATTCATGCATGAGGATAAGGGTACCCCCTCACAAAAACAATCGCCGTGGCAGGCGTCCTTATTGATCACCGCTTTCGGCGTTAGTTTTTAACCCTTGGATGTATAGGCGGATCAAACTTGTCATAGGAATACCTTTCCTATCCGACTCGGTTTTGAGTAACTCATATTCTTCCTCAGACAAAGCTATCCGAATATTCTTTTCTCTTTTCATGTTTATCCTTGACAGTATCCCTCAAGGATACTACCATACGAATCAAGGAAATACCCCATGCAGCGATCACAGCGCTACACGGGGCTTCTCCTAAGTCTGAATACGCCGAACTAGGAGTAATAACATAGTATGTTTTGGTCTTCAAAAAAGAAAACCAGCGATAACGAATTGGGTGAGTATTTGGCAGATGAAGATGCCCAACCGTTTGAGCAAAGCGAAGAAATTGGGGCAGCAACTGAACCTGATGCGAAAGAGAAATGCAACGAAACTGCTGCGAAATATGGTGGCACAGACCCGAAAGTGACGCCAACAGACAGAGACGGAAGATGGGATTGTCGATTCAAACTTTGGGGTTAATCGAATGAATTTCAAAACTAAAATGATGGCAGCCTGGAAGGGTAACCCGCCAAGAATAAAGTTCAAGGCAGAGCCAATACCAGGAACACCATATGTCAGGTTGTTGGGTTGTGGTATTACTGATATGTCTCTAGAAAGCTTTGTGGAAAACCTAGAAAGAGACAAAAAGACAGGTAAGGGACATGGACATACTTTTCCCCTAAAAGGGAAAGACTGCGAAGAAGAGACATATGTTTTAGAGGGATGGGAGATTTACACAAGTCCTGATAGCTGTTATGAGGCGCTGGTAATTCTCTACTACTCTGCTCTTTACCCATACCAAGTAATCAAGAAATATATGGGGAAAGAAATAGCAGAAGAGTACCAAAATAAACAGTCAGCAATCCTCAATTAAAAGATGAAGAGTAGCCAGCTATATACAGTCAAAAAGCTGGATTTGCCTCACTCAAAGCAGTTGGATGAACTCGCTAGAGCGGCAGGAGAGCTATACACACGAATCCTTGTTAGCTACTGGCGGGTTGCAGGCGTAGACTTGGGTGATTTACGCTCTGCTACCATTCACGATGGGGAAAACACTTGGATTTATAGCGGTCGGTTGCTGCGTTCTCTGGTTCGATATCGCAACAAAATAACTGGAAAACTTCAGGAGCTAATTTCTAAGACTAGAAAAGGTTCCAACCGTCGCAAGCGACTGGTCAGAACCAAGAAAAAACAGTTAGCCCTAATTGAGCGTAAAATCAACGACATCTTGCATAAGCAAACTAACCACATTGTTTCCACCCTCTTAGAAGCTGGGGTGCAAACGGTTGTAATTGGCGACGTGCGAAACATCCGAAAGTCGATTGATTATGGTGCTAAAGCTAACCAAAAGTTGCACTCATGGTCATTTGGTAAATTTCGTTTCCTGCTCACCTATAAAGCTCAAAGAGCAGGCATGAAAGTAGCCTTACAAGACGAGCGGCACACCAGTAAAACCTGTCCAAAGTGTGGCAATAAACACAAACCTTCAGGCAGGCTTTACAAGTGCAAGAAGTGCGATTTTACCTTTGATAGAGATGGTATTGGCGCTATTAATATCAGAAGGAAGTATCTGGGATGTTTCGACATCCCCGTAGTTGGGGACATGGCGACCCCCATTGGAGTACGTTATAGACCGCATCTTCAGTGTAGTCATTCACGAGCTGAACGCTCGTGAATAACAAGAATCCCCTAGCTTCAGCTATGGGGAGTCGTCAACCTTAACTGAACTCTATTGGGGAATGACCCTGTGAGCAAACCTCTAAAAATTCTGCAAATTGTTCCTTCGATTTCCCTAGTCTATGGTGGTCCTAGCCAAATGGTGAAGGGTCTTTCATCAGCGCTGGCGTCTCAAGGTGTTGAAGTCACGGTGCTGACAACAGACTCGAATGGAGATGTAGGTCAGCCACCACTAGATGTTCCCCTGAATCAACCCGTGGAACAGGATGGCTATCAGGTGCGATACTTCCGTTGCTCTCCCTTCCGGCGCTACAAGTTCTCTATCGATTTGTTACGCTGGCTGTCGCAGCACGCGAAAGAATTTGACCTTGCTCATATCCATGCTCTATTTTCTCCAGTGAGTACGGCGGCGGCAACGGTAGCACGAAACAAGAATTTACCCTATATTCTGCGTCCTTTGGGTACCCTTGACCCAGCTGACTTACGCAAGAAACGGCGTTTCAAGCAAATCTATGCGGCACTGCTAGAAGGACCTAATTTGGCTGGTGCGGCGGGGATTCACTTCACCAGTAAACAAGAGGCAAAGATTTCAGAACGCTTCGGGACTCATACGCCAGATTTGGTGATTCCGTTGGGCGTTCAACCCCCCCAATCCCCCAGAGTTCGGGGGGAGATGACTGCAAAAGGTATGGCAAGGATGAAGTGGGGGATTCCAGATGATCAGCCTTTGGTACTGTTTATGTCCCGCATTGACCCGAAGAAGGGGCTGAATCTGCTTATCCCGGCACTGGAAGGGCTTTTGGGGTCGGGGTTAAATTTTCACTTTGTCTTGGCGGGGGCGAGTCCTCAAAGTCCGGATTATGAAAAGCAGATCATCGAACAGGTAAAGGCTTCACCCCTTTCGTCACGCACTACGATTACGGGTTTTGTTACGGGTGAGTTGAAGGCGGCTTTGTTACAAGATGCAGACTTATTTGTCTTACCGTCTTATTACGAAAACTTTGGGATTGCTGTGGCAGAAGCAATGGTTGCGGGGACACCCGTGGTGATTTCTGACCAGGTACATATCTGGGAGGAAGTTAAGGACGCTGAGGCGGGATGGGTTAGTCCTTGTGAGGTGGATGCCTTGACTGAGTGCTTACGAGAGGCTCTTGACAGTGCTGGAGAACGGCAACGCCGGGGAGCAAATGCTCAAGACTATGCGTTGAAGAATTATAGTTGGGACGCGATCGCTCTAGCAATGATTCAGGCGTA
>CBDTXL010000655.1:0-3324 GCA_965364435.1 uncultured bacterium | reverse complement strand
ATTAGCAAAGACAGCGGCAAGCAATAGCTGCTTAACTGGTATTTGTATTAAATCAAACAACTTCGCGTAAAAACACACTAAGGAGTACCCACAAAATGTTGGCATACGTCCTGGCGTTGGTCATCGCTCTTGGTAGCCTCGCCATTTACATGACAGCCTTCTTCTTCCCAGAAGTTCATCGCAAAGAGGACTTTATCTGGAGTGGGGTAGGACTATTCTACGCCCTGGTTTTATGGGTGTGTGCTGGACGCATTACTGGCGGCGTTCTGCTGGGTCAAATGGCAAGCGTAGCGCTATTGGGTTGGTTTGGTTGGCAAACCTTGACATTGCGGCGCGAGCTGACACCGGCAGAGGATCAGACGGCAATTCCCAGTCAAAGTGAACTTCAAACAAAACTGAAAAACTTACCGTTAGCTGACACTCTTAAAGGACTGCCAGAGCGGGTAACTAGTCTTTTTCGCAAAGGCAAATCAGAAACCCAAACCCCTCAGGCAGCAGTCGCTGCCACAGTCAGTTCTCCAGTGGTGACGGTGATTGACGCGACTACTACCCAAACAGTACCAGCGATTGCCGATGAAGCACCTTCGATAGAGCAATCCACTACCGAAGTGACAGATGTAACTGATACCACCACCGCACGAGAAACCACACAGGAGGCAGCAGCGGCGGACGATGGCGAAATATCAGAGTCTCCTGAACTGGTTCGCCCTAATCCACCTGACCCCGAACTGGTAGAAGCTGCTCAAAATTCCGCTCCCTCAGAGGTACCAGAGTTAAGCGAAGAGGCAGCGACGCCCACAGAAGCTCTAGCACCCGAAGTGGAAATGGCACCACCCGCTGAACCACCAGGACCCGGAGACCCTGAAGATAGACTTGCACAACCAGACGCAGCAGCTTCTATAGAAGTCGTTCCCATCGACCCAGAAAATCCCCCAGCCCAAACTTGAAGACCTTGGGATTTCTCACGGATAATGGATTGAATATCCTTACCACAATTTTTCCCTGTGAGACTGTGACAGAAGCAAAAACCTACAAAGATACTGTAAATCTGCCCAAGACCCAATTTGATATGCGGGCGAACGCCATTAAGCGAGAGCCAGAACTCCAAAAGTTTTGGGCAGAACACCAGATTTACGAGCGACTGTCACAGGACAATCCTGGTGAAATTTTTGTTTTGCATGATGGACCTCCCTATGCAAATGGTTCACTGCATATGGGTCACGCCCTCAACAAAATCCTCAAAGACATCATCAACAAGTATCAGCTGCTGCAAGGGCGCAAGGTTCGCTACACACCAGGTTGGGACTGTCATGGCTTGCCGATTGAGCTGAAAGTCCTGCAAAACATGAAGTCCGAAGAACGGCAAAACCTGACACCACTAACACTGCGTCACAAAGCTCGTGACTTTGCCTTGAAAGCTGTCGATGAGCAACGCCAGGGCTTTAAGCGCTATGGCGTCTGGGGAGATTGGGAGCATCCTTACCTGACTTTGACACCGGAATACGAAGCGGCTCAGATTGGCGTGTTTGGTCAGATGGTACTCAAAGGCTACATCTACCGAGGTTTGAAGCCAGTTCACTGGAGTCCCAGTTCTCAGACGGCGCTAGCAGAAGCGGAGTTGGAATATCCGGAAGGTCATACCTCGCGTAGTCTCTACGCCGCTTTTAGAATGACCAAGCCAGCGGCAGAAGTAAAAGAGGCATTAGAGCCATTTCTGCCTGATTTGGGAGTTGCTATCTGGACGACAACGCCTTGGACGCTTCCTGGTAACCTCGCTGTTGCAGTCAATCCGGAACTCAACTATGCCGTTGTGCAGGTCGGCAGTGAAAGCCCTTACAAATACCTGATTGTGGCGGCGGATTTGGTAGAACGGCTGTCTGAAAAGTTCGGAACTCAGCTGACGGTGAAAGCAACAATGCCAGGAAAGGCATTGGAGAACAGTACCTATAAGCATCCCTTGTTCGATCGCGAAAGTCCAGTTGTCATTGGTGGCGATTATGTCACCACGGAGTCAGGTACAGGGTTGGTACACACGGCTCCTGGTCATGGTCAAGAAGACTATATCGTCGGTCAGCGCTATGGCTTACCCATTCTCTCGCCAGTGGATGACAAAGGCAACTTCACCGAAGAAGCTGGAAAGTTTGCTGGGTTAAATGTCCTCAAGGATGCCAATGAGGCAATTATCCAGGCAATGCAAGAAGCGGGTTCCTTGCTTAAGGAGGAGGCTTACGGTCATAAATACCCCTACGACTGGCGCACGAAGAAGCCAACGATCTTTCGGGCAACCGAGCAGTGGTTTGCTTCGGTAGAGGGATTCCGAGATGAGGCACTTCATGCGATCGCATCCGTAACCTGGATTCCTCCCCAAGGGGAAAACCGCATCACCCCAATGGTGGCAGATCGTTCCGATTGGTGCATCTCCCGCCAACGCAGCTGGGGCGTCCCAATTCCGGTGTTCTACGACGAAGAAACCAACGAACCACTGCTAAACGAGGAGACAATCGCTCACGTTCAGGCAATTTTTGCGGAAAAAGGCTCAGATGCTTGGTGGGAACTGTCGGTAGAAGAACTGTTGCCGGAAAAATACCGCAACAATGGTCGCACCTACCGCAAAGGTAGCGACACGATGGATGTCTGGTTTGACTCCGGTTCCTCTTGGGCAGCAGTCGCCGAGCAACGGGAGGGTTTAAAGTATCCTGTGGATATGTACCTGGAAGGGTCAGACCAACACCGGGGTTGGTTCCAGTCCAGCTTGCTCACGAGTGTTGCCACTAACAGCTGTGCGCCTTACAAAACTGTCCTCACCCACGGCTTTACAGTGGATGAGCAGGGGCGCAAGATGAGTAAATCCCTGGGGAATGGCTTCGACCCGATGGAGGTGATTGAGGGGGGTACAATTCAACTCCAAAAAAAAGATAAAAAAGAGAAGGTAACGCTGCCGCCTTATGGAGCTGATGTGTTGCGCCTGTGGGTGTCATCGGTGGATTACTCGGCGGATATTCCCCTAAGTACAAACATCCTCAAGCAACTGGGAGATGTCAGGGGTAAGATTCGCAATACGGCACGGTTCTTGTTGGGGAATTTGCACGACTTTGACCCGGATAAGCATACGGTACCTTACGAGCACCTTCCCGAATTAGACCGCTACATGCTGTATCGGATGACGGAGGTTTTCCAAGAAGTTACCGATGCCTTTGAGAGTTACCAGTTCTTCCGATTTTTCCAGACGATACAGAATTTCTGCGTAGTTGACTTGTCGAACTTCTATCTGGATATTGCCAAAGATCGGCTCTACATCAGTGCGCTTGACTCTCCTCGCCGTCG
>CBDTXL010000654.1:0-3331 GCA_965364435.1 uncultured bacterium | reverse complement strand
AAATCCGTTTGAATGCACATAAATAATGAAGAGACGTTGTATACAACGTCTCTTATGAGAAAAGCATCAAAGCTAACTTTCTTTTGGATTGGGAGGTGGGTTGATCACCTGAAGCGCCGCCTCTGTGTCTTGGGCAGTTTTGTCCCAGATCGCCTGCAACATTGCGTCTTTATCCAATCCAGCGCTAATGTAAGGTAGATTTTCTCCTGCAACTGCTGCCTTTGCTTGTACTTCGATATCGGGATATTTAGCAAAGACACCTTTAAGCACCTCATCTTGGCATTGGTGAAGTTCTTCGTATCCAACCGCGCGATCGCACTCCCAGAATTTCAAAGCTAATTGGTGCCCCTCCACCGCTGATTTCACCGCAGCTAAGGCTTTTGGGTTGCCATAAGCCTTTTGAGTAATATTCACCAAATCGGCAAGATCTTCTCCATATTCTTTTTTACTGACACCAGCTGAATCTTTAACCTTGATTTTCATTACTCTCAACTCCTCAATAGCCGATTTGAGGGCAATGGGGATTGTGGGCTGACTAATTGCCTCTGGGCTTTGTTCTGATTGAGCTTGTGGGGATTGAGAATTACAGCCAATTAAGAAAGTAGCCGTGCTTAGGGTAATCGCCCGCTTCAGTAATTGTTTGAGTGTCTTTCTCACATTGCTTTTTTAACACTCCCATTTTTCAATATTCTTGCCCCAAACTTAACTTCAGGTTGCTATTTGTAAAGAATTTGCAAAGCTTTAGTAAAGATTGAGCAGGGGACTAGGAAAGCGACTTTGCTAACGTTTCATACCAAATCCGAGTCTGCTACCCCCTTTTTCAGGTGCTTGCTCTCACCTTGTAGAGACGTTCCGGCTGTACTGCTCCCGCAGAAAGAACCCGAAGGGTACGTCTCTACGACCGATAGAAAAAGAGGAGCTATATAAGCGGATTTGGTATCACGCGCAGCGGAACGTGCTAGCATCCATCGCTAATAACCGCCGCACAAAACTAGGAGACTAAATCAGCGTGAAAATCAAACAGCTCATTATACAGGCACTCACCCTTCCCACGAGCGCCATCTCCTACCACGTCAGCCAGCAATTAGCGACACTATATCCCCACAAGGCACTTGTCGAGAGCTGCGACTGCTCCTTCAATCTCGAAATGTACGCACGGGCACACAAATGCACTATCGAACAAGAAGTCTCTATTCACAACCAAATCTCAACCAGCTGGGATGGATTGGAAAACCAAATCTGCCATAATTCCGAAAACGCCTGCTTTGAGGTGGTATGGCATGGACACACCCTCGACATACTCTTGATGAGTTGGGTGGACGGGTTTTCTAAGATTCAGTATTACTGGATTTTGGCTGACAACAAAAAAATTGCCGAGGACTTCTTTGCAGATGTCTGTGAGTGGAACGCACAGATTCGAGCAGAGGTTCTGGTATTTGAAGAGGGTTACTGGGCAAAAAATCAAGACCTTTTTCAGGCTATCAAGGGCGCAACCTTTGATAATCTCGTCTTGCGCGGTACTCTCAAACAAGACATTCAAGACGATTTGGCAAACTTCTTAGCGTCGCGCCACACTTACGAAGCCTATGGTGTCCCCTGGAAGCGAGGCATTTTGTTCATCGGTCCCCCCGGTAATGGGAAGACGCACACGGTGAAAGCACTGATCAATAAAATGCAGCAGCCTTGCCTGTACGTCAAAAGCTTCAAGTCGCAGTACTACACTGATCAGGAAAACATCCGTAAAGTATTCAAGCAGGCAAGGCAGTCAGCCCCCTGTATTCTGGTACTAGAGGATCTCGATTCCCTAATCAATGATGAAAATCGCTCATTCTTCCTGAATGAGCTTGACGGCTTTGCCTCCAACTCAGGGATTGTGACTTTAGCCACAACCAATCATCCAGATCGTTTAGACTCGGCGATTGTTGAACGCCCCAGCCGGTTTGATCGCAAGTATCACTTTGAGCTACCAGCCTTCACAGAGCGAGTAGCCTACATAACACTGTGGAACGATACGCTCAAAGACGGAATGCGCCTGTCTGATTCAGCAGTGACTCAGATTGCTGAACTGGCTGATGGCTTCTCGTTCGCCTACCTGAAAGAACTATGTGTCTCCTCGATGATTCGCTGGATGGGTGCAATGGAGCAAGGAGCAATGGAGAAAATGATGATTGACCAAGTTGCTGGCTTACGAGAACAAATGATTAGCGCGGCGAAAGAGTCAGCAATGCCCAACACAACTGCCTCTGAATCAATCAAGTAGGGCAACATCTACTGCGTTGCACCTGATTGGCTGGCAAACAGTACCTAGCGATGGGAGTATCAAAGTAGTGAAGTTTGCCGCACGCAGTCCAGACGGGGGATTACATGGGTGTTGAAAAATTGAGTTGGGTGCGATTAGTTTTACAGTGGCGAGGCTCAATTGCCCCTAAAGTTTTTCCTGGCGTTCTTTTGTGTGGGGGATTTGGATTTTTAATCTCCCTCCTCGATTATTTGGGATTCCCCGTATCCTGGGTAGGGTTTGATATTGTCATTACCAATGTGTCCTACAATTTGGTCTTAGGTTTGTTATTGGTTTTCCGCACGAATACCGCCTACGATCGCTTTTGGGAAGGGCGTAAAGCTTGGGGAACTATAACAGCGTCTATCCGCAGTTTAGGGCATCTAATTTGGGTATCGATTACCGAAACCGAACCGCAAGACCGAGAAAATAAGGTATCGACGCTACGGCTATTAGTTGCCTTTGCGATCGCGACTAAATTGGATTTGCGGCAACAGCCACTCAACAGTGAGGTTGAAGCGCTGATGACTCCAGACCAATTTCTCAAGCTTAAAGCGGTTAAATGTACTCCGCTACAACTAGCTGTCTGGATTGGGGATTACCTACAGCAGCAGTATCACCGGAAGTTAGTCACTCCTAATCAGCTGACGGCGATGAATGTCTCGGTCAACGATTTGTTAGAAGCTATAACCACCTGCGAACGTATTTTGTCAACGCCAATTCCCTTTGCTTACGCGATTTACCTAAAGCGCTTGTTGCTAATTTATTGCCTTTCTCTGCCTTTCCAAGTGGTCAATACTTTACATGGGTGGACTAGCCCAGTTGCCCTTATCCTTAGTTTTGTGTTGCTTGGAATTGAAGAAATTGGCACGGAAATTGAGAATCCTTTCGGAGATGATGCCAATGATTTGCCCTTAGAAGAGATTTGCACAACGATCTTGAATAATATCGAAGATTTGATCGCACTCAACAGCCCGGACACGTTAGAACTCACAAGTCCTGAGTTAGAATTAACTCCTCGCCCGTAAAATTAGGGTTGGCTGCTGTAGAGTG
>CBDTXL010000653.1:0-3332 GCA_965364435.1 uncultured bacterium | reverse complement strand
TTACTTGAATCAGAAACGTAGTAACGCTGGTCTCCAGGACGCCAGTTGTCAAAATAAACTGAAGGCTTTTCGCCGTGGATTTCGCTAATTAGCTCGATGAACTCCAGTAAACTGGTTGTGTTTTCTTTGCCGCCGCCGATGTTGAAAGCCTGACCGGAGAGGGTGTAAATATTCTCCTGTGCCAATAGGAAGGCATCGACAAGGTCTTCAACAAACAGGATGTCCCGCACCTGCATCCCGTCGCCGTAGAGGGTGACAGGTTGACCCTCGATCGCACGAATCAGGAAGTGGGCAACCCATCCTTGGTCTTCGGTACCGAACTGATGGGGTCCGTAGATGCAGCTCATACGGAAGACGACAGCGGGGATGCCGAAGGTACGGGCGTAGTCGAGGACGTACTGATCGGCAGCACCTTTTGAACAACCGTAGGGGCTATGGAAGTCTAGGAGACGGTCTTCGCTGATGCCTCTTAAGACTTCTACTGGTTGATAGCGGTTACACTTCGGCTGGAGTTCGATGTCTGGCAGTCTGCCATAGACTTTGTTGGTGGAGGTGAAGATGAGAGGGGGTGGAGAAGAGAGCGATCGCAATTCTTCTAGTAAGTTCAGTGTACCCAGTGCATTGATTTCAAAGTCATGGAGTGGATTAGTTAGGCTGGTTGTCACCGCCACCTGTGCGGCGAAGTGAAAGACTTGTTGGGCGTCTTTGAGGGCTTGACGTAGGGCAAAGCGATCGCGTACATCCGCCACTTGAATTTGTACCAAATCTCCATGCCTCTGTTGCAGCCAGCGCAGGTTTTGTTCAACCCCTGGTCGCGAGAGGTTATCAAACAGCAGCACCCGTTGACGAGCGCTAAGTAACCGATCTGCGAGGTTGGTGCCGATAAAGCCAGCCCCGCCGGTGATTAAGACAGGGTTGGAAGGTTGGAAGGTTGTTAGCGCCGCGCCGCAGCGAAGGTGAGGACGTAGCCCAGGTTGAAGGTTTGAAGGTTGAACGTTGGAAGGTTGTTCGCCGGAGGCGTTCCCCAAGGGTCGGTTGAAGGTTAGTTCAGAACAATCTTCAACTTGCAACTCTTTTCTAAGCTTCCAACTTTCCATCTCGGCTATGTCTTGAACGGCTTCCAGACCATCGGTTGCCCAGAGGCGGTATAGCAGTTTTGAGGTGCCGTCTGAGCGCTTGAAGCCCATGTGATAATGTCGCACGTCGGAGTGCAAGCCATCTTGTGTCGGTAAGTCTGGGTGCAGGTCGTAGGCGGCGTACCAGTACATGCGATCAACTGGTGCTGCGATCGCTTGTAGAAAGGCTCGCAGTTGTCCGTGTTCGTCGTGCTTCCAGGTGGAAAAACCTGTTTCAGTGATCCAAATTTCTGGTTCTAAGCGATATCGCTCTAGTACCTCTCGCACTTTTGCAACTTTAACCGGCCACTCTTGCCAATCGAATTCCCAAGTGCCAGGGAAGCCATGAATTCCGATGGCATCGATGTAGGTGACAACACCGCGATCGCATAGGATAGACAGTAAGTTTGGGTCTACCGGACTCATCCCAGCCAAAACGGTCTTCTTACCGCGATGCTGCGCCCAATAAGCAGCACCTCCCACCATTTCGCAAAAAATCCGCCAGTCTGGATCAAGCCGCCAGTCCCAATCATTCAAATTGTTTGGCTCGTTCCAAAGCTCAATCCACTCGAAGTACTCGCCGAAGCGGGTAATCATGACATCAATAAAGTCGGCGTAATCCTTTGGATTGCGAGGTGGCGAGGAGGTTTTCGGGACGATACCTATAGATGGCGGTAGGTAGTGGAAACAGGGAAGGACTTGTACGTCCTGCGCCAGCCGGGGTATCAGCCAGCTGTACCACTCCTGGCCCTGCGCTGTGCACCAGTCAGCCCAAGAAAAGCCAGTACGCAGCTGTTCTACCCCAATTGTTTTGAGGTCTGCAAGCACCTGTTCAATTTGTTGGTACTCACCTGGACGGAACCACTCCACAACACCGATAGTCGGACTGCTCATACCGTCAGCCCTCTTGCAGCGAGTTCGGCGCTAGCTTCTACAACCCGGTCAAACGCTTCTTGTCCCTCTAGCCAACTGGCAAGTTCAACTAAGCCTTCTTTTAGAGTCACGCGGGGTTGGTAGCCTAAGATAGACCGTGCCAGTGTAATGTCTGCGAAGCAATGCCGGACATCACCGACACGGTATTTCCCAGTAATCAGTGGCTGGATGTGTTCTTTGCCTAGCACCTGCCCCATTAGTTGGGCGGCTTGTGAGACAGTGTAGTGGCGATCGCTTGCGACATTGAAAACTTTCCCCGCCGCTTCCGGAACTTCCATCGCCAGTCGGCACGCCTGCACAACATCATGGACGCTCACAAAGTCGCGCTGCTGATCGCCGTCTTCAAAAATTAAAGGGGGCTTGTTGTTGAGTAAGCGAGAGGCGAAGATAGCCAAAACGCCTGTGTAAGGGTTAGAGAGAGCTTGCCTTGTACCATAGGTGTTAAAAAACCGTAGTGCCACAGCACTTATCCCGTAGGCTTGCCCAATGATCAAGCACATCCGCTCTTGGTCATACTTAGAAAGGGCATACACCGAAGCGAGGGCTGGCTGCTTATTTTCGGGTGTTGGCACTGGAACAAGTACCTCACCATCAGCATTACGGATTTCCCAGTCTCCAGCCTTGAGTTGATTTAGCGTGCGATCGCACCCAACACATAGGCTGCCGTTCGGTGCTCTATAAAGTCCTTCACCATAGATACTCATACTTGACGCCACAATCAACCGTTCGACTGGTTGATCGATCAGCGCCTCTAGCAGAACAGCCGTACCTAAATTGTTGGTGCTGGTGTATTTCGTAATTTCATACATACTTTGCCCAACACCCACCACTGCCGCGAAGTGGTAAACGATGTCAATCCCTTTAAGGGCGCGTCGCATGACTTCTGGATCGCGGACATCCCCAGCGAGCAACTCAACGTCAGGATTCAAATAGTCAGGTTTTTTGCGATCGGGACCATGAACCTGGAAGGAGAGGTTATCAAGTGCGCGGACACGATGTCCAATCGCTAGCATTTCGTCTGCTAAGTGGGAAGCGATGAACCCTGCCCCACCAGTAATCAGAATATGTTTGCTCAATCGTGGTCTCCTGTAGGGGGAAGGGATAACAATTAGCTATCAAGAGCCTGCATGAGCTAATAGCAAATTGCTGCAAAAAATCCTCGGCTGGCTGCCAATTTCTAATTGCTATTCCCTCAACATCAGTCATATTTACGGTTGACTGTGTGCGATTCATCAGCCGAAAGGCAGAATCTTCTTCTTCTTCAATTCTCAGGAGTCAGAATAC
>CBDTXL010000652.1:0-3332 GCA_965364435.1 uncultured bacterium | reverse complement strand
TTTGCCTTTAAGAAAATATTTGGGTCTACAGATAGCCAAGATATTCTGATTAGTTTCTTAAATGCGTTACTTTACCAAGGGCAACCCATCATTGAAGAATTAGAAATCCTTGACCCTTATGCGGCGGGTAGAGTTTCGAGTCTTAAGGATAGCTACCTGGATGTTAAAGCTAAGATTACCGGGAATGCAACGGTGATTATCGAGATGCAAGTTTTGAATGTGGTGGCGTTTGAGAAGCGGGTTGTTTACAATGCTGCCAAAACTTATGCGACGCAACTCAAATTTGGAGAAGGCTACTCAAAGTTAAATCCCGTAATTGCTTTGACCATTACAGATTTTGAAATGTTTGCGGGTCGGCAGAAGGTGATTTCCCATTTCGGGTTTAAGGAAAGGGAGGACTTATTTGACTATCCAGATAATCACCTGGAAATGGTGTTTGTTGAGTTGCCCAAGTTTAGAAAAGAGTTGGCGGAGTTAGAGACGCTGACGGATAAGTGGATTTATTTTATGAAACAAACCAGTAGCTTGGAGACGATACCGGAAACTATGGCAGTGATTCCAGAAATTCAGAAGGCGTTTAGAATTGCTAATCTGGCTAATTTAAACCGCGAGGAGTTGGAAGATTTAGAAAAGCGGGAGATGTTTATTGAAGACCAAAAGGGGGCTATTCTTAAAGGTATTCAGGACGGCATTAAAGAAGGAATTAAGAAAAGAGAAATTGCCTTAGTTCTGCGTCAACTCGCTCGTTGCGTTGGCGAAATTGAACCGGAGATTGAAATTCGCATTCGTCAATTATCGTTGGATAAAATTGAGAGTTTGGCAGAGGCGATGTTCGATTTTACCAATCCCCAGGATTTGAGTGCGTGGTTGCAAGTTGATTCTGAATAGACCTCTTGCAAAAATCAGATATCCCATCTGTGTTCATCTGTGTTCATCTGTGGTTTCATTTCTTAAACCTGGACTTATGCAAGAGGTCTAATGAAGCGGAAGTTCCCCCGCGACACGGGGAACTTCCGTTTGCAAGAGGTCTATTAAACCTCTTGCACGCAGTGCTGATGCAAGGATTTTTAACCACAGATGGACACAGATAAACACAGATGGATTTGATAGTGTTGATCGAATGCGTGCAAGAGGTCTATTGATGTACTACGAGATAGCTTAGCGCCACTTGTCCCAGGCTTCATTAAAAATTGAGGTATCTGGAAAAGCAGTGAAATTACCATTTTGTTCCAGCTGCTTCTGTAGAGCTTGCAGTTGCGGCTCTTGTCGCGGGACTTCATCGACTAGCTGGTAAGGTGCTATCCCATTGGACAAAGCAAAAGCTGCCGTAGTGCCCGCTGCTGCACCCGATGACCATTCAAAGGAATGCACCCGATAGGCAGCAGCGGCGATGTGACTGGTGGCAATACTTTTTCCGGCGACAAGCATATTGTCGATTTTTTGGGGAATCATTGCTCGCAGGGGAATTTGGAACGGGTAAGCTAGACCTGCCCCCTGTCGCTCACCCTCCCGTTCAGTGTTACCAGGGGCTTCGGGTGGACTCTTGGTCATGCAGGGGTGGAAGTCGATCGCATAATGCCCAATACCGACAGAATCAGGATAGATCGAGGAGCGAGTGCGCCTCGTCACTTCTTCCGGCAACTTTTTGCCGCTAACTACAGAAAATGCTTCTAGTCCAGACAGGGCTGTCCGTAAGTCGCGATACATCTTCTCTGACAGCGTCTGGCGGTAATAATTATCCTTGTAGTCGCGGCGGGAGATATCGATTTCCCAAACACTAAAGCCTTGGGGATAGCCATAACCAGGGCGTCCAATAAGCCGCCGTCCTTCACGCATATAGGGATATTTAGACAGCCCATGTACTGTCCCCATCGGAGAATCTAGCCCAGTTAGATAGCGGTGGTTTGGGTGCAGCTGCTTGACACCATCACCTAACCGAGAATCGGTAGTTCCCGCCACGAGCCAGTAGAAATAGCCCTGTGCCTTTTCCTCAGCTTGGCGTAAGCTTTCTGTCCGCAAGCCGCCCATCCAGCCTGCGGGGGATAGCTGTCCTGTGGCTTGTAACTGGTCACGGGTGTAAACTAAGTTGTCTTGTGAGGTGCCGGGACGGTAGTCATTGCCCCAAGTCCAGTTTTGCATGGAGATGTCCCCTGCTCTGGGAGCTGTGAAACTGATGCCACCGAATTTTGTGGCTTCACCCTTCTTAGGACTCCAAATGCGTCGATAGCTGAACACTAACCCAAAGTCGGCTAGTCGCTTTTCTTCATAGCTGTAGTAGGGCGCATATTGAGCATAAGATAAGGGCATCTCATGGGTCTGGGGTTCCTTAGTTGCTTCCATGGCAAAGGTGTAGGTAAAGCCCTGAGTGCAATAAGGGTCACCAGTGGCGCTAGAGGAGGAAGGCTCGACATAGGAACGGGGGTCGATACCGACGCGGTAGGGAACGTCAGCTAGAGCGAGCAGTTCGCCTGTTTCGGTGGCGTCAACAACATACCAGTTAGGAGCATTCCCCTGGGGTTTCCCTTGGGGTACGAATCGTACAATGGTCTTCTCAAAGCGGCGCGTATCTTCGTACCGATACCAATCTTCGATGGTTTGAGAGAGCGGTTCGGTGTTGAGGGGAGGGGCAGCAGGAAAGGGTTTGTGCTCAATTGCAAATGCTCCTTCAATTAGGTTGCCAGTTGAGCTGATGTTTAGTTCTTTGACCACGGTGGAAGGAAACCACTTAAGTGTGCCTTTACCACGTTTTGCGGCATCCTGCAAGGTGTTAAATAGGATTTGGTGAGCGTCACGGGGCAGAAAACAGGATTCACTCACCCAGCAATCTCCAGGGTTGAGTTCGCCGTAGTAGCGTTTAATTCGCTCCCGCAGTTCTAGGTAGCCACGAGAGTAAAATAAACGCGATCGCTGAGTTGGGCGCTCATCCAGTGCCGAGGTTCCCTGAGATGAAATTTGTCCGCCCACCCAGTCAGTAATTTCAGTTAAGCAAACAATTCGACCAGCCAGTAGACCCTCATAGGCAGTAGCAGCACCGGCAAGCCCACCCCCAACGACTAAAATTTCACAGGGAACTTCTTTGTCTGGGGTTCTAGGTGGTGCACTAAGGGCACTTGGGGCAAGGGAGGTCAGGGAAATTAAGCTGAGAGTGAGGCTAGTGAGCGATCGCTTCATAGTTAGCAGAAATTCAGGTCGTATCAGATGCTACATTACGCCCTCTCTTAGACGCTGCCAACCCCCAACAAGTTCATTAGACCTGTTGCACGCAATCCTTTCTTTAGGATTTGGAACCACAGATAAACACAGATAAACACAGATGAACACGAGATTTATGC
>CBDTXL010000651.1:0-3338 GCA_965364435.1 uncultured bacterium | reverse complement strand
GGTTATTGAATTCACAGCATTGCTGCTCAGTTCACAAATTTTTCACAATCGCTTAGTACACTTTTAGCTATGGATTAACTTATACTCTCTCTCGGCACTCAAGGGTTTTCCTGGTGAACAGAGAGAAAACGGGACCACGGCTTGTAGCCCCGTACCGTGTACACGAGTCGCTGTCAGACAAACAGCGACTCCATCAAAATTTTCGATTAAAATATACTTATCGTCAGACAAAAGTAACCTTTTTTAACTTTTTTTGTTGGCACCAAGGAGAAACCGTCGCTCTCTCGTACCGAGTGTGATCAGCAGGCCATCAGAAAAATTACAATCTATATTATTAACCCACTTGATCTGAAAAAGTTAGCATAATTATTGTGTTTCGCCAATTAGGGTAAATGCGGCCCATTGTCTGGAGTTGGGGTATTGCTTCATGGTGCTGAGCATGGCTTGGTGCAGTGCTTGGGCTTTATCCCCCGTCTCCTTCAGCTGCCGATAAAACTCTGTCATCAAGTAGGTTGTGGAGGCATCAGAAGCCGACCCAAGGGAGATAATTATACTGGGGACGCCAGCTGAAATTAGCGACAGAGATAAGCCGATGACCCCATCACCCGTGATTTTACCCCTGCCTATGTCGCCAGCACTGAGGACGACTAGCTCAGCCCGTAGGGGCGACTCTTTGGGTTGCCCGTAGAAGTTGAGGATTTCACTAGCGGTAAGGATACCGTTGTCGTTGCCAGATGGGGCAAAGGCGATCGCACCGGGTACACCTAGCTGCTTATTATCATTCAGTAATCCGTAGGTCGCCAGATGAATAGTCCTTGCTTTCGGCAACTGTTCCAAGAAAGCGCTCTTCGTTGCCTGTTTGCCGATGAGGGCTTGAGTCTCTAGGAACTGGGCAATCTCTAGGGCTTCTTGTTCTGCACTCACAAGCGGCGGTAACGGCTGCGGCGGCTCTCCAACTGCCGGTGCAATACTGGGCATAGTCGGATTCCCTACCACCACTACTTTCTTCCCTGAGACTCTTCGCCGTTGCTCTTGAGTTAACGCCAGTACCTGAATCGCAGGAGCCATCGAAATCGTATGTTTTTCAATCAGCGATTTGCCATAGATGTCAGCCAAGGCGGGGAAGGGAACTAGGAACAGTTCTTTTTGCGGGATGAAGATGACACGGGCGGTGGGGTCTTTTTGTGGTAGAAGGTCTTCAATCGGTTTGATTAGCAGCTGATAAAGTTGCAGCAACGGGTTAGCTTGGATTACCTTATCTGTTGGTTCCCCTGCACTTGTGCTGCTTTTGCGCTTCACCCCGATTGATTCAAGACTACTGTTCACAACGTCTTCTAGTGAAGAAACGGGATAAATCGTGTTTTGAGATTTAAAGTCAACTCGGCGAAACGTGATTTTCCCAGTAGGCTGGATAACCCAAACATAAAGTTCTTGATTAGAAATAATCGAATACTCCACGAGTGTTGCCTTTTGCGCTTTGGCAATTTCTTGAAGGGCAAGCGTGGTAGGGAGGGTGATTTTGGGAGGAGCCGCTTTCAAACCCGTTCCTACTGGCTCAGAAGATAACCGCATCCCCAGTAGCGCCACAATCCCCTTAACCCGCCCCTGTTCCGCTATCTCCAATGCTGCTTCGGGTTGATTCTGAGCAATGAGAACCTGTTGCATTAAGCGGTAGGTAGTAGCCTGCTCTTCAACATAGTTATCGTTGCTGCCGAGTGTTGCTCGTATGGCTTCCCAAACCTTAATTCCATAGAGGAGTGTTTTTTGGGCTTCTGTGGAATTGCCGGATTTAAGGAAAGTGAGTGCCAGATTATTCAGAGCCTTTCCCTCTCCCAAGCGATCGCTTGATTTTTGTGCGATTCCCAGCTGCTGCGTCCTCAACTCAATCGCCTGGGGGTATTGCCCTTGGAACTCGTAAGCTGTTGCCAGTTGGTTGAGGGAATTCACTTCCCCAATGCGATCGCCTGTATTTTTTGCGAGTTCCAGTTGCTGCTTTCTCAATTCAATCGCTTGCTGGTATTCTCCTTGAGACTCGTAAGCTGTCGCTAGTTGGTTGAGGGAATTCACTTCTCCAGAGCGATCGCCTGTATTGCGTGCAAGTTCTAGTTGCTGATTTCTCAACGCAATCGCTTGCTGGTATTGTCCTTGAGACTCGTAAGCCTGTGCGAGATTGTTCAAGGCATTCGCTTCACCAAAGCGATCGCCTGTTTCCTGTGCAATCTTCAGTTGCTGCTGATGAAACTCTATTGCCTGTTGGTTTTGGCCTTGTGACTCGGAAGCCACACCGAGATTGCTTAAAAAAGCGGCTTCTCGTCTGGGATTGCCAAGCTCACGTCTAACCGCTTGCGCCTGATCCTCAAACTTCTTTGCCCTCTGCTCTTGTCCCAGGTACAAGTAAGCATTGCTTAGTCCATCGAGAGCCTCAGCCTCACCCTGGCGATCTCTCATCGCCTGCCTAATCAGCAAGCTCTGCTGGTAAAACTCAAGTGACTGCTGGTATTGCCCTAGAGAGAAGTAAGTATCACCCAGACTGTTCAGAGAATTGGCAACATTTGAGCGATCGCCAAGTTCCTGATAAATTGCCAGCGCCTCCTGCAATAACTCTAAGGCAGATTGAAATTGACCCCTCTTGTGCTGCCCAATCCCTAGCTGCAACAATCGCTCTGCTTGCTGTTGACGGGTTGGAGTCGTTGGAGCTACAACGGGTTGGGCAGATAAGGATGCTGAGAACCACAAAGGTGTGGCGGCGACGGTTAGGAGCGTGAGGATTAGGGGTGCGATCGCCCTTGCCTTTGGGGGGCGAAGTCTTTTGTTAGGGCAAACCACCTCCTGGAGCAGAGACAATGCAGTAACTTGCGATCGCACAATGTTCTTCACGACCGAAACTCTCCGGAGCGATGGGTGGGCTACACCAATTATCCCTCTCTGGTTTGGCTGTTGCGGGAGCGGACGCACAACGCAAAGATGTGCAGCACCAGTGCCTCAATCTGCATCGGTTTCATTAATAAACCTCTTGCAAAAGTGCTGATTTTGAATTTTTAACCACAGATGGACACAGATAAACACAGATGGATTTGATAGGATTGAGCGACTTTTGCAAGAGGTCTAATGGTAGGGGCAACCACGGCCGGAGCGAAGGTGATAGCTCTCTTCGACAGCGGGCGCAGCGTCAGCGAGCAAGCGGGACGAAGTCCGGAGATTGCCCCTACTTACTAATCGAGGGCTTTCCAAAGGTTCTTAGAAGCCCGACGACCTGGTTTAGGAGCAAGACAAGGACGGTAGCGTAGTTCACCATCCACGTTCAGTTCCTGTACAAAACCTTGTGTGGAGAGTGAGTT
>CBDTXL010000650.1:0-3340 GCA_965364435.1 uncultured bacterium | reverse complement strand
GCAAGTACTGATTTTGCCTAGGCTTGCGCTTTCGTGCAGATAGGCTTTGCGCCTCAACTCAAGTTTTTTGCCAGGAAGCCGAGCGCCTTTATTCTCTCACCAAAGTAATAGAAGAGGTTAACCATTTTTTTGCTTTAACTGTATTACACCTAGGCTGAAGAGCGAACGTGCGCGGGGCACTGGTTATAGATGAAAGGCACCGATGTGAGTTCGTAGCTCAACTGTTTGGAACTAAGGCGGTTTCTTAGCTCGAACTCAAGCCGGTGTATTACTTTCTCAGGTGTATTACTTTAGTCAATCTCAATCATTAGAATTTTTTAGGTTCAAATAGCCCAACAGGAGCTTGAATATAGAGCCACTTTGGTACTGGGGAACTATAATCTCTGGGTAAAGAAAATTTACACAATCAATTCCCCATGAATTTCATATGAATATTAGATAAACCTTAACCAATCGCTAATTTGGCTTGTTATCTTTGAATTATCGGAACTGAATTCAAGAACGGCGATTCCCAAATCTGACTCTCTACTCAAATCCTGTCATTAACAACAGCTAATTGAATCATAAAAATCTGAAAAGACACCCTTCCATCTGAGCAATTCAGGGCTTGATGGAAAAGGTCAGGCTGAATCGGTGCGACCATCTACTATCTACTAAAGGGAAAAAACAATGAAACTCAATGCGTCTACTGCGATTGCTCTTGCTCTAGCATTCACTTCTGTAGCTGGAAATTCTGCTGCTGCTGTGGCCGCCAGTTCAGTTTCTGGAAGCAGCAATCCTCAGGAGCAGCGTATTACCCTTCAAGGTCAGACCCAATATACGGCTGGTACACGAGGTTATTGTTTTAGGAGTCCCTGGGGTATCATATGTTGTTAATCAGCTGAAGCCTATAAGTAATAAATGAAATATAACTTTGGTAGAGCGAGGGGATTGGAAGTCTCCTCGCTCTTTGCAATTCTATTTGCTCCTGAGGTGATTGTTAATTAACTGACAAAACTATCCGGAATAGATCACCCTTGCAAAGGTAAATAGGGAATAGGGAAGGTATCTACTTCAAATCTAGGGGGGCTTCAAACCCTTAAAGGAAGGATGTGAGCTTTCAGACCTTTGTCAATCAACCAGGAGGTGGTTGTATGAAATGGCGTCGTTACCTATTCTCGGTTGCTGGGAGTATTTCCCTTTACTGTCTAATTCCAGTTAGCCTGGTTCAAGCGCAAATTGCCTCGGATGGGACATTACCCACCAACGTGACAACCTCGGATAATCATAACTTTACAATCAGTGGAGGAAGTCAAGTCGGAGGTAACCTCTTCCACAGCTTTCGTGAGCTTTCGGTGCCAACTAGGGGTTCAGCCGTCTTCCAGAACGGCACGGATGTCCAGAACATCATTAGTCGTGTGACTGGTAGTTCAATCTCTAATATTGATGGCTCGCTCAAAGCTAACGGCACTGCCAACCTGTTTTTACTCAATCCCAATGGAATTATTTTTGGTCCCGATGCCGAACTGAACATCGGTGGCTCCTTTGTGGCTTCTACAGCAAATAGCCTGAAGTTTGCCGATGGGTCAGAATTCAGCGCTACGAATCCCTCAGCTCCACCCCGGCTGACCGTAAATGTGCCCATTGGCTTGCAATATGGTCCCAGTCCTGGGCGTATCGTTAATCAATCTAAAGTCACGGATAGTAGCGGTTTCCCCGTTGGTCTCCAAGTGCAGCCTAGTAAAACCTTGGCTCTTGTGGGTGGTGAAGTGGTGTTAGAGGGTGGCAATCTGAACGCTCCTGGAGGACGGATTGAGGTAGGGAGTGTTGCTAGCAACAGTTTGATCCACCTGAATCCAACAAACAAAGGTTTGGATCTGAGCTATGAGGGTGTTCAGAATTTCCAAGATATCCATCTGTCCCAGGGGGCTGGCATTGATGTCTCTGATCCCAGCGGTTTGGTAGGTAGCGGTGATATCCAGGTACAGGGCAGGCATGTAACACTCACCGATGGATCACAAATTTCGTCTATCACTGGAGGGTCAATATCCGCCGGGACTGTGGAGGTGACTGCCTCAGAAACTGTAGAACTGATTGGTACCTCAGCAAATGTCGCCAGTAACTTGAATACTGTTACCTTAGGTGATGGGAATGCCGGAGACTTGAGAATTAAAACTGGGCGATTGATTATCAGAGATGGAGCATTTGTATCCACTGGCTCTGTATCTCAGAGGCAGAATCCTAGCTCTGTTAAAGGTCGGGGTGGAAACCTGAGTGTAGCGGCCTCAGAGTCTGTAGAAGTAAGTGGTAGATCTGCAAGTGGTGGACCGAGTTTACTAACTGTTGAAACTTTAACTGACGGAGATGCCGGAAAATTAGAGATTACCACTGGACGGCTGATTATCCGAGATGGCGCAGAGGTATCAGCGGCGACTTACTTCGGCGCGGGTCAGGGGGGAACTCTCAATGTAGCTGCGTCGAAGTCTGTGGAAGTCATTGGCACTGGTATTGGTAGAGAAGGTCAGCTTGTCCCTAGCACATTGAGAGCTGCCAGTGAAGGAGCTGGCAATGCTGGAGATTTAACGATCGCGACTGGCAAATTGAGTGTCCGAGATGGGGCTGAAGTAACGGTGAGTGGTATGCGAGGAGGAGCGGCGGGCAACTTGGAAGTCAGGGCGGATTCAATCAAACTCGATAACTCTGGAAGCCTCAGAGCTGAAACCGCAGCAGGCGATCGCGGTAGTATTAAGCTCCAGACGCGGGATTTGCAGTTGCGTCACGGCAGTGCCATCAACACCAACGCTACTGGCACGGCTACAGGAGGCAATATCACTATCGACACAGATACCCTAGTTGCCCTCGAAGATAGCGACATTACCGCCAATGCTATCCAGGGTCAGGGAGGTAACATCCAGATTACCGCCCAAGGAGTGTTTCTTTCCCGCGAGAGTATCTGTGTTGATAGTGATATTGCCGCCTGTAATAGTGAAATTACTGCCAGTTCGCAACGAGGAATCAATGGCACAGTGGAAATTAGAACTCCCGATATCGGTATAGGGAGTAGCGTTACCCAGTTGGAGGCGAATTTTGTCGCTCCAGAGCAAGTGATTGCTGGCAGTTGTCTAGCCCGTCGCAACGCCCAACAGGGAAGCTTCACCGTCACAGGCACTGGTGGCTTACCCCGCAATCCGTATGACTCGATTCAAGGTGAGTATAAAGTGAGCGATGTTCAAGGGTTGCCCGAAGTCGCTGTGCAACCGACTGCTTCCCCAAGCCCCAAGCCCCAAGCCTCAACGCCCAATCCTTGGAAACAGGGTGACCCAATTCAGGAAGCACAGGGCATGACGGTTACTGAGAATGG
>CBDTXL010000649.1:0-3341 GCA_965364435.1 uncultured bacterium | reverse complement strand
AGGAACAGAGGACAGAGAGGGGAGATAAAGAGAGAATAGAGATTCGATAAATCAGCTAGTTTTCGATAAATGTCTACTGGTGTTCAGCAAATTGTTTCGCCGCGCCCGTTCCTGAAGTGGGCGGGTGGTAAGGGTAAGCTTATTCAGCAATATATCCCTTATTTCCCCAAAAAATTTAAGACTTACTATGAGCCTTTTTTGGGAGGCGCAGCTGTATTTTTTTACCTTAATCCCCCGTCAGCTGCTTTGACGGACATTAACGCTGAACTCGTTAATGCTTATCGGTGTGTGCGGGATAACGTCGAGGAACTGATTTTAAATTTAGAAGTGCATCAGCTTAGGCACTGTCGGGATTATTACTATCAGGTGCGTCAATCTCCCGCTGTCACCAATATTGAAAAAGCTGCACGTCTGATTTATCTCAATAAAACCTGTTTTAACGGTTTATATAGAGAAAACTCCAAAGGCGAATTCAATGTTCCTATTGGTAAATATAAAAATCCGAAAATCTGTAATCCAGCGTTACTGCGGTCAGTCTCCGCTGCACTTCAGAATGCCCAAATCAATGTTAAACCTTTTGAAGAGATTCTTGAACAGGCAAGCAGCTGTGATGACTTTGTCTACTTCGATCCACCCTATCACCCTCTAAGTCCTACCAGCAACTTCACTGCTTATAGTCGTTACTCTTTTAGTCAGGATGACCAGATAAGACTCAAATATGTCTTTGCAGAACTAGCGGAGCGTGGTGTCAAAGTTATGCTTTCTAACTCTGACTGCCCATTTATTCGAGAACTTTACAGGGATTTTAACATTAACTCAATAATAGCACCGAGATTAATTAACTCCGATGCTAGGAAGCGCGGGAACATTACTGAGCTATTGATCACTTCCTCTTAGAGATGTTGATTAGCCCAAATCATAAAATGGGTTAAGTTATGTACAGCCAGTAAATTGGGATTAGAATCTACTTGTCTGGTTAACCAATCGATTGCTCCCTTCTTCATCCCTTCACCATCGATCAATACAACAGCCGGGGAGGGATAGCAAGTTTGTATATTTAAATTGAGGTAGGGAAGTTTTTCATCAACCGAACCCCCGGCTTGTTGCCATTTACACTCAACAATCAGACCGGCAGGAATTGTCACAGTATCAAAGATATAAAAATCTACATAGATATCGCTTCCATAAATTCCTGAACCAATGTAAACCTGCTTGGCATATCGTTTGGGTGGGTCAGTCGAGTAGACAAGCCAGTCGCGTCGTCGTTTTTTCGGCAAGTCTCGACAGATTTCGATATATCCATGTGTCTGTAATATTACTTCAACCGTTCTTTCTAAGACGTTGCCAGAAATAACGGCTCTGCCGCCCTGATGCATTGTTTTTCCCACGAGAGACGGTGAATCATCTAAAGAAAGATTACCTCTACCAGCACTCTTTTTTCTACTTCTCTGTATTCAGCTACAAGATGTCGGGAAAAAGAACAAGAAAGTTTAGGATTTCTGTCTTAAAATAGTACTTATGTACTGTTAAAAGACGTTGTGGTAGTAGCTCGACTCAGCTAGACTTGCCACTTCGTAATTCACTGCCTGCAAGAGAAATATGTGTGGAAGATATAGTCAGACCCAGCCAGCAGAAATCATTGCTAAGGCATTTCAGGTAGATAATCTGCCTACCTTAGAGCCTCGGTATAACATCGCGCCCACTCAGTCAGTATCAAGTGTTTTACAAACTTCGGCATCGACAAATCGGCAGTTCAAAATGTTGTATTGGGGTCTGATTCCTAGTTGGGCAAAAGACTCGAAGATCGGGGCGAAGTTAATCAATGCGAGGGCGGAAACTGTTGCCGAGAAACCGGCTTTTAGAAGCGCCTTCCGGCAGCGGCGTTGTCTGGTGTTGGCAGATGGTTTTTATGAGTGGCAGCAACAAGAGTCCAAAAAGCAAAAGCAGCCGTTTTATTTTCGTCTGAGTGATGAGCAACCGTTTGCCTTTGCCGGTTTGTGGGAGCGTTGGGAAGATGCCACAGGTGAGGAAATTGAGTCTTGCACTCTCCTGACGACGGAACCGAATGAATTAATGCGCCCCATCCACAACCGGATGCCGGTGATTCTTGACCCGAAGGACTACGATTTGTGGCTTGACCCGGAGGTGAAAAAGTCGGAGTTGTTGCAACCTCTGTTGCGTCCCTACCCAACGGAGGAGATGAGGGCTTACCCGGTTAGTAAGGCGGTGAATAAGCCAAGTAATGATAGTACGGAGTGTATCGAGAGGGTTGAGGCGATCGCATAAAATTATGCGTTGGATGTAGGGGCGGGTTTTACCTGGCAATGCTATATCCTACAGAGAAGCTATATAAACTCGCCCCGTTGGTTAGGGCGGGTTTAGTTCAGCTGTCTGTTAGCTGCAACAGTAATCGGAAAACCCGCCCCTACGATAATTTGCCAACAGTTTGTCAACAGGATCATTAGTTCCGGTGCGGGGTGGGTGATTTTCCCGGCATATGGTATCGGCTAGGGGGGATCTGTTTCTGGCAAGCATCTGAGCTGATCTCGGCGTTGTGCCCAGAGTTGACGCAGGTAATTTAGCACAGTTGCAGAATATCTATCCTCAAACTTCACAGACTCCTGCTTAATCCCAAGTCCCAGTTGCCTCAAATCTTCTAGGGTGGGGCTTGTCTGAATCATTCGAGCGATCGCTCTTAGCCAACGGGCAAGTATACGGTAACTGACGAATTGACCACCTTTGTCGCGGCGATGGACAAAAAGAACATAAGGCCAGCGTTCAATCCGTGCGATCGCTGATAGAGGAATTTTCAAGACATGAGCGATATAGCGAGGGCTGAGGTGAAACCTTTGAGCGGGTTGAATCCGGCGAAATAAGATGCTCATGATTTCGCTCCCTCACTGTTTTCGTCTGGACTGTCGGGTGTAACGTCAAAGATGATCGTGTGGGGGGCAGTTGGGAGGAGCAGGCGGAGAATTTTTAAGTGGGCTTCTGCATCGCTGCGACGCCGAAAACGGGCAACGATAGTCTGCTGCATGTTGGGGAGGGGGCGAATGATGCACCACGGAAACAGCTGAGTTTTGTAGGTCATGAGGCACTCCTGGCAATAGCGATGCTTGCCGATTAGGTGAATAGGCATGGGAAATCTGCGATCGCGCACGCGGTGTACGCAGGTTTCGCAATAGGCAATATGGCAACCTAACAGGCGATGCGCTGAGCGCTCAAAGCGGAATCGCCTACAAGGTTGTGGTGTGATGACAGCTTATGTAAGACACTGAGAAAGCAGCAGGCATCCAAAAGGGTATCCAAGAAAGCACCTAACTAGCCTTGAGGTGGCTTTC
>CBDTXL010000648.1:0-3344 GCA_965364435.1 uncultured bacterium | reverse complement strand
GCGTAGGACTGGATTTTACAACGATCGCGCCTGTTCATTTAAATTTCAGTTTGAAAATTTGTGACCGAAATGCGCTACATATAGTGTATTTTTCGATTTAGTTTAAAGTCCAGTCAAGAGATAACTTTCAGAAAATCCTTCTATTCAATAGGTTTCGGAGCGTAGCTTGTGAAATATAAGATTGTATTCTTGGGATTATCGCTTTTCCTATACGGCATAGCACTCGCGCTACCTTGCCTTTTGTTTAATGTAGTTCCCATTGACTCTGTTGGTGTGAGTCCTTCTGACCCTAATGATGTTTATGCCATGAAGGGGATTGAACTGACTTTTTTTGGCATCATTGGATTGCTTTTTCTGCAAATTCCAGCGATCGGTTGGTTTGCTAATCCAATCTATTGGCTGTGCTGCATCACGTTTATGATGCAACGCTATAGGTTTTCCGCCATCGCTGGTATAGCCGCCGTTCTCGTCGGTTTCGGAGGAACACTGTCAGCATTTTGGTTTAACTTGCCCGCTGATAGTGGTGGCGTTTCTGAATTGGCACTGAATAATTTATTGTTGGGTTTCTGGCTATGGCTCGCGGCTCCTGGACTAATAGCCCTGGCTTCTAGCTTTCGTCTATCACAATCACCAGCCCAATTAACCCCTAAAAGCGAGTAACAAAGGAGCAAGAGATTAGAGGTATGACAACTAAACAGCTTTCCCTCAATGCCTTGTGGGAGTCGGCGAGATCTCAGGAGTGCGTATTCAATCCAGATGACTTTGCCGATCTGCCAGAAGCCGTAAGACGGTATCTCGAACATGCGATCGTGCCTGGAACACAACTCGCTTCTGCGGTTCGCTTGAAGATGCACGGTGAAATCAAATTGAAGAGTTGGATTCCATTCAAAGCAGAGCAAGTCATTTGCTGGGAACATGGACTGATTTGGAGTGCTACAGCAAGATAATTCCCTTTGGGTATGGCCGATCCGCATGGCAGGAATAATGGTCGGTGGAATAACATCATTTGCTTTAGCTGCATACATTTTTAAGAGTTTATTGATAGAAACGCTTTTCTTTATTATTGGCAGTTTTGGGATGGGATTCCTAACTGATAAATCGCTAGACGGACATTTAAGAAGACTTGAACCAAGCAAGGCAAAAGAATGAGAAAGCTATCCAGTTTGGTTGCGTGTTTGACCGCTTTGATCCTATCCGGGGGCTGCTATTTCAATAATGGGGTTAGAGGGTCTGGAATCGTCAAAACCGAATCTAGAGAAGCGAGTGAATTCTCATCTATTTCTAGTAAATCTGTGGGCAGAGTTACGGTGCAGCAGACGGGAAAAGAGTCCTTGAAGATCACTGCTGATGACAACATTTTGCCCCTCTTAGAAAGTTATGTGGCTGACAACGTTCTGTATCTCACCATCGAGAAAGATGCCAGCATCAATGCCACCAGACCCATTGACTTTGTTGTGGAGGTCAAGAGCTTGGAGAGCTTGAATATTCAGGGTGTCGGCACTGTTAAGGTAAAGGATATCCAAGGTAAACGGTTGTCGATTTCCCTTGATGGGGTGGGTAGTATGACAATCACTGGAAGTGTTGATGTGCTAGAACTCAATCTTTCCGGGGTCGGCAGTTTTAATGGTGAAGAGTTCAAGACTAAGCAAGCTACAGTTCGCAACAGTGGCGTGGGAAGCGCTGTGGTTAATGTGAGTGAGAACCTAGATGCAACTGTATCCGGCGTGGGTTCAGTAGAGTATATTGGCTCTCCTCAAGTGCGGGAATCTGGAGAAGGCGTGGGGACGCTTAAGAAACGGCAGCTCTAGCTTGGATTTAGGGGACATAATTGCAAATTTCCATTCAGACAAGACTTACGCAACCGTCAGACGCGATTATCATGTGGATTAAATGGATTGAAATTATTGGTATTTTAATCATAGTAAGCTTTGGAATTGCTGCCATTTATGGTAGCTATCGCTGGCAGTCAGACACTGATTGCTTACGAGCCAAATTAACAAATGGACGGCGAACAATTAAGCCCAAAATCTATGACCAAAAAGAAATTGAAGGCTTACCAGATAACGTACAGCGATTTTTCAAGACAGCACTCAAGGATGGACAGGCGATCGTGGCTGCGGTCAAAGTTCTCCATCAAGGGCAGTTCAATATGAGTGAGACGGAAGCCAAATGGAGTCCGTTCACCTCCACACAAGTTGTTACCACTCAGCGCCCTGGTTTTGATTGGGATGCACGCATCCAGATGGCACCAGGGCTGAAGGTATTTGTCCATGATGCCTATGTATTAGGGGAAGGCAACTTACATGCATCATTACTCGGTCTTTTCACGCTTGCAAAAATGCACAGTACGCCTGAATTAGCCCAAGGTGAATTATTGCGGTTTTTCGCAGAGACAGCGTGGTATCCCACTGCCTTATTACCCAGTCAGGGTGTACGCTGGGAAGCAATTGATGATATCTCCGCTCGCGGCACTTTGACCGATGGTGCAACAACTGTCTCCGTTGTGTTTCAGTTTAATGCTGAAGGGACGATCGCTACTTTTCGGGCTGAGGCTCGTTATCGTGACAAGCTGACTGCCATGCCTTGGAGCGGAAGATTTTGGGAATATTCAGTTCGCAATGGGATGCTTATTCCCTTAGAAGGCGAGGTGGGATGGGAGTATCCAGAAGGCACTCGGCTCTATTTTAAAGGAAGAATTACAGAGATTAACTATGAGTTCGCGTCGTGAGCAGGCGGTCGCCTTGGGCAGTCAGGGATTTAGAGCCTTGGGTGTGGCTGATCGCGATTTTAATCAAGATTCCTTCAGCAAAGATGACGCAGTCCTACAATTCGTAACTAATCTCGTAAACCGTGCAACTACAAACCCATTATGAGGCAAGGCAACTTGTTAATCCTCTATGGCACCTCACTCACCTGTCTGGACGGCTATCTACTGAACTAGTCTACGAAACGCTGTCAACTTCCGCACAAGGACTTTCCGAAGCAGAAACAGCACTCAGAATCAAGCATTACGGGTTTAATGAACTGCCTGAACCCGCGAGGCGATCGCTATTCCTCCGCTTCACCGAGCAGTTGACCCATTTCATGGCACTCTTGCTCTGGGTTGCCGGTACGCTGGCGTTTATCTCCGGTACACCCGAACTTGGCTGGGCAATCTGGGTTGCTATATTTTCATTTTTTATTTGTGCGCGACCAGCGCATGGCATCTGTCTTGAAAATAGAGGCTAAAAGGGCGATCGCGGTTCTTCACAGCTACCTTCCGCCATGCTGATGCAACAAGCTTCAGTGGTGGTTAAGTCTTGATGGAATTGAATCAAGATATTGTTACAATCTCAGGTAGCTTA
>CBDTXL010000647.1:0-3345 GCA_965364435.1 uncultured bacterium | reverse complement strand
TTGTAAGGTTTGAGCCGCTGCGCGAACCGTGGCACCAGTAGTATAGATATCATCCACTAACAGCACAGCTGAGCTTGGTGGATTTTGGGATAAGCTTTTACCAATAACAAAGGCATCTGCAAGGTTTTGCTCTCGCTCTTGCTGAGACAGACCAAACTGAGCCTCGGTTGCACGGACTCGCTCTAAACCCAATGGTTGCTCTTTGTAGCCGGTAAACTCGCAAAAACTTCGGGCAAGTAGTTCTGCCTGGTTGTAACCTCGTTGTTGCAGCTTTGTGGCGTGAAGGGGAATGGGAACCACCGTCAATTTTTTGGCGCGGGGGGCGGTGGGTGATTTAAGCCAAGCTTGACCAAGCCAGTGACCCAGTGGACGCGCTAGCTGGGGTTGGTGTTCGTATTTTAGGGCAGCGATCGCTCTTTTCAAAACACCGCCGTAAGTACCCCAGACAAACACGGGTAACTCTCCTTGCCAAAATTCCCTGGGATTTGCCACTTGGCAGCGTAGCAACTGTCGCTGGCAGTATTCACACCATTCCACTTCCGCTATTCGATCGCATAGAGGACAGTTAGACTTCAGAAACAGACCCAGTATCCCGTTTTTTAGCTTCTGAATCCCCGAACCCATAATTTTCTTCTTTTAAGATAATTTAACAATTCTGCCCTTTTCTTCCACCCCGGCTTACACCTCGCTAGGCTATCGCCAACGATCCCAAGCTATTACCACAAGGATGCTAAAAAATCAAAATCTTTTCAAGGCATTTAATGACTATTGTTAGAGTACCTTTGTCGAATTTATCTATTAATCTTATAAAAACGCCACGAAACGTTTAATTAATAAACTTAATCAGCGATTTAACCGTGATTAATACCCGCCCGCGCCTTGTCCTCATTGACGACAATCCGGATGACCGCGCCCTAGTTATTCGTGAATTGCAACGGGAGTTTCCTGCCCTGCAAGTGGAGCAGCCTGCCGATGCTACTCAATTAAAGCAGGTGCTGGGGGCTGGCGACTTTGACCTAGTGATTACCGACTACCGGCTGCACTGGACAACTGGCATTGTGATTCTTCATCGGGTGAAGGGCATTCGACCAAACTGTCCTGTCATTATGTTCACCAGTACTGGCAGCGAAGAAATTGCAGTAGCGGCAATGAAGGCGGGTCTGGATGACTACATAATCAAAGCGCCCCAGAACTACACCAAGCTAGCAGACGCTGTGCGCTTAGCTCTAGAGCGAGTAAGGCAGCTAAAGGTATTGCAGGACTTACATACCCAATTTCGTAGCCTCTCTAAAGAAGATGTCAGTGTTCAAAAAGCAGTGGTACAGGAGGAGAGGAAACTGATTGCCTCTCTACAAATACGGGTGTCTCAGCAGAACGCGATCGCTACTTTCTCTCAACAAGCCGTTCGTGGTATTAACGTTTCGGCCTTAATGGATACGGCTGTCACCGTCATTGCCGAAACCCTGGAGGTGGAGTATGTCACAGTTCTAGAACGGCTTCCCAATGGCGAAACGTTGCTCCTACGTGCTGGTTTAGGCTGGCAAGAGGGCGTGGTTGGGAAAGCGATTGTGGATACCGGAATAAATTCACAAGCTGGTTATACCTTACTCTCCAAAAAGCCAGTGATTGTCGAAAATTGGCGTAGCGAACCGCGATTTTCTGAACCACCACTACTGTCTAACCACGGCGTCGTCAGTAGTATGAGCGTGATTATCCCTGGCTCATTGTTAGTAAGACAAGGGGAACTCAGGAATGGGGACAACAATCAACCCTCACCAGTCACCAAGCACTCCACTTCCCCAGCGTTGGGCGTCTTAGGTGCATACACAACTCAACGCCGAACCTTTACCCAAGATGAGATCAACTTTCTGCAAGCGATCGCGAACATCCTAGCAGAAGCGATTGCTCGCTCCGACCAAGAGGAAACTCTTCGTAAACAAGCCCAACTAATCGATTTGGTGAACGACGCCGTTATCGTTCGAGACCTCGATGGCATCATTTCTTACTGGAACCAGGCTGCCCAACGGTTCTATGGCTGGACGCCAGAGGAGGCTGTGGGGCAAAATTCCCACTCTTTATTACAAACAGAATTTCCTCAAGCCCTCAGACAAATTCAAGATCGATTGCTGTCTCAGGGATATTGGCAAGGTGAACTAATTCACCGCAAACGCGATGGCACAAAGGTTACCGTTGTCAGCCATTGGACATTGCAGCCAGACGACCTAGGCAAGCCGTCAACCATTCTAGAGATTAACGATGACATCACTCGCGCCAAGCAGGCAGAAGAAGCACACAGACAGAGTTATGCTCAATTGCAGCATCTAGTTGAGTCTAATTTAATCGGCGTTATTTTTGCTGATGGTTCCAGCAACATCACCAAGAGCAAAGATGACTTTTTGGAGATGGTGGGCTACACCCGTGAGGAACTCCGTTCTGGAAAGGTTGGTTGGGTAGACTTGACGCCACCAAAATATACGGAAGCTGATACGCTCTCAAGAGCGCCCATCAGGGTACCTGGGGTTTGTACCCCTTACGAACAGGAATACATTAGCCTAGTCATTTCGATGGCGACATCGATCGCTGAGCGCAAGCAGATGGAAGCAACGTTGCGCGACCGTGAGCAGAAATTTCGCGCCACTGTTGAGCAAGCCGCGGTAGGTATTGCCCATGTCAGTGTAGATGGTCAATGGCTCTTCGTTAACCAAGCGCTTTGTGATATTGTGGAATACAGTCGCTCAGAACTGCTCAACCGCACCTTTCAGGAGATTACGCATCCAGAGGACTTGGATGCAGAGTTGGAATTGTTTAACCAGCTCTGGGCAGGTAAGATTCCTGCTTATTCAATAGAGAAGCGCTATATAAAAAGCTCAGGTTCCTCAATCTGGCTCAATCTCACTATGTCGCTGATGCGGGAGGTAAGGGGTGAGCCTAAGTATTCTATTTGTGTGATTGAAGAAATCAGCGATCGCAAGCAAGTAGAAATCGCGTGGCAAAAGTCAATCATACGCCTGGAAAACCTCCATGAAATTGACAAAGCGATTCTAGGAGTACATTCACCCCAAGCAACTGCCGAAGCTGCTCTAGAGCGTCTGAGGCAGCTATTGCCTTGTGCCCAACTCAGTGTGCTGGTCTTTGACTTTGAAACCCAGAACGCAACAATTATCGCCACCCACAGTGACAACCAGACCCAGCTCAAAGCAGGAACACAGCTTTCTCTAGAGCTGTTTAGCAGCGTGCTTGCTCAATTGCGCCAAGGTGAAATTTATGATCAGAAACAGCTTGAGTCCCTGCCCCAGTCACGACCAATCGTGCAAGCGTTTCAGGTGGAAGGGTCGTCTTCTTTCC
>CBDTXL010000646.1:0-3354 GCA_965364435.1 uncultured bacterium | reverse complement strand
TTAATTGGAGCTGAGAACCTCATGTAAGGTTGTCAATAATTCCTTGGTTGTATAGGGCTTGGGCAAAAAAGTTTTAACGCCAATACTAGCCACTTGTTCTAACTTATCATTAGATACCAGTCCGCTAACAGCAACAATCTTGACGTGTGGTTCAATTTTTCGCAAAGTACGGATGGTGGTTGCTCCATCCATTGACGGCATCATCATATCCGTCAATACAACACTGATTTCCTGCCGATGCTCCGCATAAAGCGCTATTGCCTCAATGCCATCACTAGCAGTCAACGTCCTATAGTTGTAGGTTTCCAGAGATGTTTTGGTAATGTCTCGAATCGCGGCTTCATCATCCACCACGAGAATTAATTCTCCCTTGCCTGTAGGCAGTTCTAAGTCTTCCACTGGCGTTATTTGGTCTACCTCTGCCTCTGGTAAGTAAACCTTAAATTGGGTTCCTCTTCCCACCTCACTGTACACCTTCACAAAACCACCGTGGCTTTTGATAATACCAATTACCGTTGAAAGACCAAGTCCCGTGCCTTTGCCAATCTCTTTAGTCGTGAAAAATGGCTCAAAAATTCGATCCAATATTTCAGGAGGAATGCCGGTTCCCGTATCTGCAACAGTAATCACAATATAGGGACCTACCTGGGCATCAAGATTCATCTTGGCATGGTTTTGATCAATGAAAAGGTTTTCGGCAGAGATACTCAAAGTACCCCCATCGGGCATCGCATCACGAGCATTAACGCAGAGGTTCATGAGAACCTGATGCAGTTGTGTGGCATCTCCAAAAACCGTCCCAAGGTATTGCGGTAGAGATGTATAAAATTCGATAGATTTTGGGAAGGTCTGTTTAGCAATCTGCTTAATTTCAGATATCAGGTGCTTTATTTGAAGAATCGTAAATTTACCTTCAAGCCCTCGTGCAAACGACAGCACTTGCTTGACTAAATTAGCCCCACGTTTGGCATTTGTTACCAGTATCGGCAGCAGCCGCTTACTTCGTTCATCATGGACTTGTGTCTCCAGGAGTTGAGCGGTCATCAAAATGGGTGTCAGCACATTATTCAGGTCATGGGCGATGCCGCTAGCGAGTGTGCCGATGCTTTCCAGGCGCTGTGTGCGGAGGAACTGTGCTTCGAGTTGTTTCTTCTGTGTGATGTCGGTGTTGACGGTAAGGATTGATTTTGCTTGCTTTGCTTCATCACGTACCAGTGTCCAGCGGCTTTCGACGATGATGTTATTGCCGTCTTTTGTAACTTGATGCAACTCACCCTGCCACTCGCCTATCTCCAAGACAGTCTTGAAGGCTACTTCAAGTTGAGAGGAAGTTTCCTTGTACAAAAGCTTATTAGCACTCTTACCGAGTACTTCATCAGCCTTCCAGCCGTACATCTGTTCGGCACCTTTGTTCCAAAATAAGATTTTGTTTTCGCGATCGCGCACGAGAATCGCGTCTGTTGTAATATCGAGCAGGGCAGCTTGTTCGCGGATTTTCTGTTCTGCCTGCTTGCGTTCAATCGCGTAGCGGATAGAACGCTCTAGTAAAGGCGCTCCCAGCTGGCTCTTGTCCAGGTAATCCGCCGCTCCCGCCTTCATTGCCTCAACATCTATTTCGTGGTCCCCTTGCCCAGTCAGCAAAATGATCGGGGCTTTGCAGCCCTTGGCAATTGCTTCGCGTAAGAGTTCCAGTCCATTACGTTCACCCAGACGATAGTCGAAAAGATAGACATCGTGATCGTTATGAGCGATCGCATTCAAAGCCGCATCATAACTTGCCAGCCATTCCAGCTCGAATCTGGCTCCCTCCATTTCACAGAACCAATCACGAGTCAGGACATAGTCATCCTCGTCATCATCCACTAAAAGTACTCTAACTGGGTCGTTGTTCATATCATTCTCCAACCCGTTCCTGCGGCAGTTCAACAATTTCAAACCAGTATTTTCCTAAAGTCTTCATCACCTCAACTAAAGAAGAGAACGTCACCGGCTTGGTAATGAACGAGTTCGCGCCCAAGTCATAGATCTCATAGATATCGTCCTGCGCCTTCGAGGTTGTCAGCACCACAACAGGAATTTGTCGTAGATTTGGGTCACTCTTAATCTCTGTAAGCGCCTCACGACCGTCTTTTTTCGGCATATTCAGATCCAGCAGGATTAAGCCGGGACGGGGCGAATTGCTTTTTTGTGCATATTTGGCACGCCGATAGAGATAATCCATCAACTCCTCGCCATCCTTAACAAAGTGCAGCTCATTGGTCAATCGACTCTCTAGCAACGCCTCACGAGCCAACATGTAGTCGTCCTCATCGTCGTCAGCCATCAGGATTATGACGGGTGTTCGGTGACCCTTCACTCTGGACTTTCTCCTCTGCGTTGTTTGATAGGCAGCGTCACAATAAATTTTGACCCCATCCCCAGCGTACTTTCTGCTGTGATACTACCGTTATGACGTTCGGCAATTTTTCGGCAGATCGCTAGACCAACCCCCGTTCCTTGGTATTCGCTACGAGTATGCAGTCGTTGAAAAACGTTGAAGATGCGATCAAGATACTTCTCGTCAAAACCAATACCGTTATCTTCCACAATGATTTGACAAAATTCAGCGGCGGTTAAACCCCCTGTCGGATGATCTTCTTGACTCTCAAGCAGTTGGCTATAGATCTTGACAACTGGCAGTTCCTCGTTTCGGTAGAATTTCATCGCGTTGCTGATCAGGTTCTGCAACAATTGACGCATTTGGAGCGGATCGGCATCAATGATGGGCAACTCACCTACCTCCACATGCCCGCTACTCTGCTGGATACACACTTCTAAATCGGACAATACCTCCTGAGTCACCTGGCTGAGATTAACCCCAACGAACGGCTGTGCCTTAGTCGTAACCCTTGAGAGTATCAGCAAGTCATCGATGAGGGTCTGCATCCGTTGGGCGGCATTCTGCATCCGATCTAGGTAGTCACAACCCTGATCAGTCAGCACCTCACTATATTTATCTTTGAGGCGGTTACCGAATGCCTGAATTTTACGCAGTGGCTCTTGCAGGTCGTGTGAAGCGATAGAAGCAAACTGTTGCAGTTCCGTGTTGGAACGAATTAGTTCCTGCCGCTGACGGGTTTCTTGTTCTAAGAGTTGGGCTTGAGCCAAGGCAATGCCAATTTGAGCCGCTAACTGTCCCATGAGTTCAGTTTCAAAGCTAGACCAGTGCCGGGGACGCTCACACTGATGAGCAACCAAAAGACCCCAGAGTTTTTCCTTCAAGAAAATAGGCACAGCCAACTTTGCCTTCACCTTGAAATCTTGCATAAATTCAATGAGGCAATCTGGGATTTCAGCCGTCTCTATGTCAGCAAT
>CBDTXL010000645.1:0-3360 GCA_965364435.1 uncultured bacterium | reverse complement strand
GCTTCTTCCACATCATGAGTAATCATGAAGATTGTGAGATTGGTGCGCTGCCAGAGGTCTAGCATGAATTCGTGCATCGACTCTTTGGTGTGGATATCCAATGCACCGAAGGGTTCGTCCATCAACAGGACTTTGGGTTCTGAGGCGAGGGCACGAGCGATCGCAACCCGTTGCTTCATCCCACCCGATAGCTCTTTCGGCAAAGATTTTGCAAACTGAGTCAACCCTACCACGCTTAGGTAATAGCTCGCTTGTTCACGCCGTTTCTGCTTCGGCACGCCCTGAAGCTTGAGTCCAAACTCGGTATTTTCCTGCACGTTCATCCAAGGGTAGAGCGTGTAGTGCTGAAACACCATACCGCGATCGGGTCCCGGTCCGGTGACGCGCTTGCCATCAATTGTCACTTCCCCCAATGTGGGAGTATCGAGTCCGGCAATCTGCCGCAGTAGGGTAGATTTACCCGATCCTGATGCACCCACAGCACAGATTAATTCGCCTTGCTTAATTGTCATGTTAATGTCCTTAAGGACAACTAACGTTCCCTCTTGTGTATCAAAGTGCTTGTGCAAGTTAGCGATTTGCAGATACATGAGTTAAACCTCTAAATAGGAATGAATATTCGTTATCAATTCACGTAAGGTAAGTGTTGTAAAACAGGACACATTTTTATCTGAAGTATGAAGTGTGCAGTATGAAGTATAAAAAGGGATTAAGCCCCTAGTTAAAAAGTCCCTTCAGTAATGACAAAACATCTGTGTTCATCTGTGTCCATCTGTGGTTTCAAATCTGAAATTCACTTTTCGGATTAGGTTCTACGCTTGACTTTTGACTTGCTTATCGCTTCTGGCTTGCCCAATTACAAGAAACCCTTAGCAGGTACTGGAATAGCAGGTCGAATGCTAGCCCAATCACCCCAATGACAATCAGCCCAACAAAAATTTCATCAGTTCTCAGGAATCGACCTGCCACACTAATTCGACGACCTAAGCCTTCCGTTGCCGCAATCAATTCTGAGACAATTACTAATTGCCATGCGGCTGCCAAGTTGATTCGACAAGCATCAATAATTCCAGGCAAGACATGTGGAAAAATTACCTGAAACAGAGTCTGCAAGCGGTTACCCCCCAACATGTAGGTTGATTCAATCAGGTCTTTAGGCACGAACTTCACCGTATCCATGACCATCAAGGAGTTGAAGAAAAAGACTCCGATGAAGATGAGGGTAATTTTGGGTTCCTCTCCAATACCTTGGTATAAAATCAGCAGGGGGATGAAGGCAGGAGCGGGCATGTAGCGCATCAACCCGAAAATTGGTTCCAAGAGGGCGCGAATACTAGCAAAACTTCCCATTAGCACGCCAATGGGGATGGCAAAGATTACGGCAAATAGGAACCCAACACCAACCCGCCATAGACTCGCCACGGTGTCCTTGAGAAGTTCGCGAGTACTCCACAACCGTCCAAACGCTTCAAGCACTTTACCCGGTGAAGGCAAAAACTTAGGGTCGATGTTTCCAAATGTGGTCACCAGCCACCACATCAGCAAGGGAACGCCAATGGAAGTAACGACCAATGCCGTGTTGAGGGGTTTGGGGATATCTTCGGCAATTTGCCAGAAAACAGTGGGTTTGAGTGTTGTAGGTCGGATCAAGGAGCGAATCGATCCAGGGCTTTGGCTCATGGCTAGATTTCACCAACGGTAACGGAAAGATTTAGGATTGGGAATTGAGAATTGGGAATTGGGAATGGGGAATTGGTGACTGATAAAGTTCTTGCTCTGTAAGAGAGTCTTCCTCTTTCATTACCCATTACCCCTTACCCATTACCCATTACCGATTTATGCTTTCTCGGCGTATGCCTTAACGAAGCGATCGTCAAATAACTTGGTGGTGTCTGGTTCTGTTGCAGTTAGACCAACTTCTTTAAGGAATTTGCTCATTTCCTGGGCTGCAAACTGTAAGGAGGTCATATCACTGCCTGGTTGAAAGGCTTTCAGATTTTCCTCAATGGTGAATAGCTGAGTGCCGTCCGCATAGTCCTTGTATTCATTTATGGAGACACCAGCCCGTTTTGCCATCGTCTCGTAGGCTTTGTCCTGATTGGCTTGGATGTAGCTCAACGTGGCAAACCAGGAATCAACCAGTGCCTGGACTTGTTCGGGGTGTTCGTTCACGAACTTGCGCGTCAACACCAGATGATCGGAAATCGCTCCGGGAAAGTTCTTAGAACTGAAGAGTTCCTTACTACCCGAACGCTTTAATGCTTGAGTGGTAAATGGAGCAAATACTGCCACTGCATCAACTTGACCCCCGACAAATGCTGCTGCGGCTTTACCTGTTTCCAAGGGTATAAACTGAATGTCTCGTGGGGATAAGCCTGCTTTTTTGAGTCCTAACAACAGCAGAAAGTGATCGACTGTGCCTTCCTCTGCTGCAACTTTTTTCCCTTTCAAGTCGGCAAGTGAGTTAATCCCCTCCCGGACAATCACCTTATCATTGCCTGTGGAGTTGTCGTTTACCAGCACAACCACTTGGTCTGCACCACCCGCTACGGAATTGACGGTATCGCCTAGAGTTTGACTGTTCGCATCGATTTGTCCTGCTGTTAGGGTGCTGATCGATTCCAGATATCCATCAAACCACTTCAGGTCTACTGGAAGATTGTGACGCTTAAATATTCCTTCGTCTTGAGCAACTTGCCAGGGGAACCATCCCGGCCACGCACTGAAGCCCAAACGAACGGCACCAACACCGGCCCAGGAGGCGGAATCAGTTTCATTAGTTGTTTTGATGTAGACCGCAGGATTTGTACAACCTATAGTAAACGTCAATGTGACCAGGAAAAGAATGATGTAGGAGAGGAGTGATCGGGTTCTCATGGCACATTTTTCGTAAGGTGATCAAAGGCGAACGGTTAGCTTTTTGCAGTGATGGTTTGTGTAGATTGGCTAAATACTCGGTATAGCGGATAGAGCGATTTGGGCAACGCGATCGCGAATCTGTAACCTCTGTTAGACAGTCTTTCGGCTTAGCTTGAATAGTAAATCTCTAACTTTTGGATACATACCATCTCGAACTTCTGGGTGATACTAAACGTTTTTGAGTTGTGCGATCTTACAAGAGTAAGCATAATTGCTCAACATTTAAGAAACACAAGAAAAAACAATGCCGGATAAAACATACAGGACAAACATTCCAGAAATTGATCCAACTGAGATTGAAGATTCTCGGAGTGCGATCGCCGATGAACATCACTCGTTCCTTGAAAAGGTGATGGTTAAAGCCGGATTTGCAGATCTGTACGATGCCAGAGACTTTACCGAAGTTGTGTTTCGCGTCATGCGCGACTTAATGACGACGGA
>CBDTXL010000644.1:0-3361 GCA_965364435.1 uncultured bacterium | reverse complement strand
AGGTCTTCGTCAAAATTTCGATGATGACGGTGACGAGGATGTTACAGAAGAATAAAATTTCTTAATGAATTCATGTTTAACCAGACCTTGACCCAAAAATTCCTCTAACCACGGAATTTAGGTTCATTCCGGCAGCTGTTCTTTGAGCTGGGCGAGATTTTCTGGGCTAAGGGTAAGCTTAATTTCTAATTGTGTCTGGTTGTCTCGTAGAGTGAGGAGGTGATTTTCACCAATACTAGTGCCTTGCCACTGGGGATTTGTTATGTCAATTTTCTGATAGACGACTTCTGGTATACCGACGCGGATAACGAGGTCTTTTTGGGATTGGGGATAGATATAGAGTTGCAGGCGATCGCGGTCAAGTTCAAGTTTGTAGGGTGTAGTGCTGCGTTCTTGTTCAGAGTCAGGTTTACGCCAGTAGAGGGTGATACCGCGAATTTGGGGGGATTGTAGCTTGAAAACTTCGTCAAACCGTTGAGGTTCCCAGTCGAGTTCGCGGACATCGCCTGTTGCGGGAATTAGTCGCTGTCGCCAAGCAATTTTTCTGTCATTGAGACTTGTCCACAATTTGCTGATGGTGGCGAAGTTGTTGCCGTTTTCGGGGTTGTCGCTGTTTTGCTGCCAGATTATTTTTGGTTGCATGGGGATTATCGAGAGCTTTAGGGGAGAATGCTGTAGGTACTTGCTGGTCTACTTTAGACCTCTTGCATGCAGTCTAGCGAACCAACAGACAAATCCGATTTCATCTGTATCCCACATTCTTTCCCTCGACTGGCTTGTGGAGGTTTTTACGCAATTGTAAATTGAAAATTAGTAATTTATACTACATACACTACGTAAAAAACTCTTTCCATTACCCATTACCCATTACCCATTACCCATTACCCATTACCAAAATTACTTCAAGGTGCGCAATGTGAGCTGTATTTATCTGTGTTCATCTGTGTTTATCTGTGGTTCCAAATCCTAAATTCAGGCGACAATAACCGCAGTTCAACTCTAAAATCGGAAGCAACGTGATACAAGGGGCGACAGATGCTTAAGCGGATTTGGCAATGGCTAAAGGGGTTCTTTGGGCGTCTGTTTGGGGTTGGGACTCGCCCGTCACACAGAAGCAGGCAAGATACCCACTCTACAAGAGAGGATACCCCCCCCTCCAAACCCCTGGATGATTCAGATTATGAGTATCTATTCAGGCAGTTGCTGGAAGGGGTGACGCATAGCTGGCAACAAGACCGGGTTTTGCGGTGGTTTGAGGCGCTCAAAAAACGCACTACCTATGGGGACTGGGTAGCGTGGCTGAATCGTTTTGGGGAAAGAGTGTTGGCGTCACCCGCACCGAATAATGAGTTAGCAGCGCGGCTGGTACAACTAGGTGAGATGCTCCTATCCATCCCATCTCTACGCGAAATTGGAGAGGCTGCCTACGGAATCGGGATGCGGTTGCTGGATAGGAACCCAGGTGAACCAATATGGGAGTATGAGGGACCAGATGCACCCCCCCTCGCCCCTTTTCAAGGGGAGGAACAAAATAACCAAGAAGCAGCACAACCTGAAGCGATTACCCTGGATGACTTGTTGGTGAGGATGCAGGAGGATGTCAACTTAGTCCAGGTGATTGCCCAGCAGCTAGGAATTGAGACGACTGACCCACATCTGATTATTCAGGAAGTCATTAATCAACTCAATGCTGCCAATCAAGCGGCGACAGAAGAGGCAGAATCCTTGTTCAACCAAGGGAATCAGCAAGTTGAGGCAGGGAATTTGGAAGGAGCGATCGCATCATACGACAAAGCCTTAGAATTCAAACCAGACTCCCACGACGCTTGGCTTAACCGGGGCAATACCCTGGTGGACTTAGGGCGAATACAAGAAGCTTTAGCCTCTTATGATAAAGCTTTAGAATTTAAACCCGATGACCACGAAGCTTGGATTAATCGGGGCAATACCTTGGTGGAGTTAAGTCGATTTGAAGAAGCAGTCGCTTCTTATGATAAAGCCCTAGAATTCAAGCCCGACTACGACGATGCTTGGAATAACCGGGGTTTAGCGTTGCTGAACTTAGGGCGAAGTGAAGAAGCTCTAGCTTCCTATGATAAAGCCAGAGAATTCAAACCCGACTGCTACGAAGCCTGGTACAACCGGGGCATTGCATTGGTGGGGTTAGGGCGAAGTGAAGAAGCACTCGCTTCTTATGATAAAGCCCTAGAAATCCAACCCGACTCCCACCAAGCTTGGCTTAACCGGGGCATAGTGCTGAGGCACATCGGGCGAAATGAAGAAGCGATCGCTTCTTGTGACAAAGCGATAGAAATCAACCCCGACTCCCACGAGGTTTGGCACATCCGAGGCGCTGTGCTGTATGACTCAGGGAATTTTGAACAAGCCCTCGCCTCTTTCAACAAAGCGATAGAAATCCAACCCGACTTTCACGAAGCTTGGCACAATCGGGGGCTTGCCCAGAGAAGATTAGGGCGATTAGATGAGGCAGGTATTAGCTTTGAAAAAGCTCAGGAAATTCAAACAAAAAAAGGCCTGGTTAATTAATACTAGGGGTTTGAATCATCGTTTCATCTCAAGTTCGATTGCTTGTTTAGATCCCCGACTTCTTTAAGAAGTCGGGGATCTCATCGCGTTTCCGATACAGACTTCGCTGAAGCTGTAGATTTGAGGTAGAAGCATCGCAAAGGGATGGCAGATACTCAAGCGGATTCGGGAAATAGCGGGATAGGAACTTTGCCAAATGACGCCGCCACAGCCACAAGACGCAGTTTCACTCTTTAATCAAGGTCTTCAGCAACTCCAGGCAGGCAACTACAAGGCTGCACTTACCTATTTTGACAGTGCCTTGGCTATCAATCCCGACGACCCGAATATCTGGGAAAAACGAGCTTCGGCACTACAAAACTTAGGAAACTACGCAGCAGCGATCGCTTCTAATACTATTGCCCTCAGCTTCTATTCGGGTGACATTAAGCTATTTGATCCAGAAGCATGGTTTGAACAAGGCAATCAGCAAGCAATGGCAGGGGATTTTGTAGGAGCGATCGCATCATACGACAAAGCCCTCCAAATCAAACCCGACTACCACGAAGCTTGGTGCAACCGGGGTGTTGCGCTGTATGACTTAGGGCAATTTGAACAAGCGATCGCATCATACGATCAAGCTATCCAATTCAAACCGACTCCTACGAAGCTTGGTGCAACCGGGGTGTTGCACTGTATGACTTAGGGCAATTTGAACAAGCGATCGCATCATACGATCAAGCCCTGCAATTCAAACCCGACTTCCACCTAGCTTGGAGTAACCGGGGCGTTGCACTGAAGGAGTTAGGGCAATTTGAAGAAGCGATCGCCTCTT
>CBDTXL010000643.1:0-3361 GCA_965364435.1 uncultured bacterium | reverse complement strand
CTCACGATGAAATATTGGCGCGAAACCCTTGCCGTCGCACAGCGAATCTTGATTGAATTGTGGCGACGACGCCGTAGCCTGATTTTTTGGAGTATTTTTCCAATTTCTGTCCTGTTACTCAACGGGTTTATTTTGGCAGAACGAGCTAAGCTGTCAACCGCTAAGGCTTTTGAAAGCGCTGCCCCCTCTACGTTGGTGGGTGCCGCCTTGTTTTTCAGCTGTCTAGGGGGTAGTGTGGCAACGGTGGTTGCAGAGCGAGAACAACAAACCCTCAAGCGCTTGTTTATCTCCCCCTTGAGCGGAACTTCCTATTTTCTGGGTATATTTTTTGCTCACAGCTGCATTGGCATCGGTCAAGCACTCCTGGTTTATACCGTTGCCGCTTTTTGGGGAGCAGGGTTTGAGGGTTCTGTGCTGCTGGGGCTATTGATTATCTTACTCAGTATTATTTCGTATGTGGGTGTAGGATTTATTCTAGGTACACAGTTCGCACGACGAACTGAGGATGTCAATGCTTTAGTCGCTGCTTTCGGTGTACCCCTTTTGATTTTAGGGGGAGCATTCCTTCCGACATCCTTGTTTCCCAAAAAGTTGCTGGAAATTGCCAAATTTAACCCGATTTATCACATGAATGAAGCCTTACTGGGCGTGTGGGCATCTGGCAAGGATTTGGTAGAAATTCAAGAGCATTTCTGGTTTCTGTGGATATTTGCGTTGGTGATGGTTGCAGGGGGATGGCTTTCTTACCAACGGATGTTGAGGGTTGAGAGGAGGCTGTGAATTTACGTGACCTACGAGAAGCGGTAACCACTGTTTTTTCGCAACCCCCTTACTCCCTTCCCGGTAGAAGAATAGACCTCTTGCATAAGTCCAGGTTTAAGAAATGAAACCACAGATGAACACAGATGAACACAGATGGGATATCTGATTTTTGCAAGAGGTCTAATATCTAGGGGTGGGGAGTAGGGAGTAGGGAGTAGGGAAGACTGGCAGTAGATAATCTTATGGTGGGAAGGGAGTAATTTTGGCAAATACTGGAGACAAGGTTTAACGGCAAGGGCGATCGCATGTTACAAGCAGAGCAGGTATTACAAGAGCGCTATCAACTCCAACGACAGTTAGGACGCACCGCCGCAGGTCGTCAAACCTGGCTGACAAAGGATTTACAATCGAATGAACAGGTAACGCTCAAGCTGCTGGCGTTTAGTCCTCAAATGCAGTGGGAGGAACTGAAGCTGTTTGAGCGTGAAGCGCAAGTCTTGCAAACTCTCGATCATCCCCGAATTCCGCGCTATCGGGATTATTTTTCCTTGGATAAGGAGACAGGAGCAGGAATTCCCTGGTTTGGATTGGTACAAGACTATATCCCAGGTTTCTCCCTTCAGGAATTATTAGAACAGGGCAAACGCTTCCCAGAGAAACAGGTGCGAGGAATTGCCACTGAGATTTTAAAGATTCTGATTTATTTGCACGAACTCAGTCCGCCTGTTCTACACCGCGACATCAAGCCCAGTAATTTAATCTGGGGAAAAGATAAGCAAATTTACCTGGTAGACTTTGGTGCCGTGCAAGCTCAAGCTGCCGTTACGGGAGTCACCTTTACTGTGGTGGGAACCAGCGGATATGCACCCCTAGAACAGTTTTGGGGACGGGCAGTTGCATCATCAGATTTGTATGCCTTAGGAGCGACTTTAATTCACTTGCTCACTGGAACGACTCCTGCTGATTTACCCCAGAAAGATTCTCGTATCCAGTTTAGCGACAAGGTTAGTTTGAACCCCAGCTTTGTTGGCTGGATTGAGAACATGACGGAAATCGCTATTGAAAAACGTTACAGCACTGCCCAACAAGCACTAGAAGCCCTCGAATCTCGACAGGTAAAACATAAAGCGGCTTCTAAATTCTTGGCATTGAGGAAAATTCCCAAACCTGATGGTACTTATATCAAGATAAAAAAATCTGCGGAACAATTGAAAATTCGTATTCCAGCTCCTGGTCTCAGAAACCTAGCAAAAACTGGCTGTGTAGGTGTATTCATTTTACTATTAATTGGACTACCAGTATGGTATTTCTTAATAAGAATGTTAATATTGGCAATGATCAATCCTTCATTTATTTGGTTATGGGGTTTATTGGCTTTATTAGCTATATTAATAATATTATTATTGACGTTCTTGCTGGGTGAACGTACTTACATTTCTTTTAATCCAAGTCTTTTTGAAATAGAGCGGGAGACATTGAGTGTAAAATATGGTAGAAAAAGAATAGACATTAGGGATATTTCGGGTGTTTTTTTATACAAACAAGGAAATGTTTATCAAGTAAATATTCGCTCAGGTCACATGAATTATCAGCTTGGGGGAGCCTTGGGCGAAGATGAGAGTGCTTGGTTGGTGCAAGAAATCCAAGACTGGCTAAACGACAGATTAAGATAAGCTAGGTAATATGTTAGGGTCTAAATGAGTAAGCTGATAAAGGCTAAATAAAAAAACAGGTAGCTCTGAATTATTGTGCTAAACATCGAAAAGCTCAATAAATCTTACGGCAAACGACAAGTTCTTCAAGATTTGACGCTATATATTCAGCCTGGGGAGATTTACGGATTACTTGGTCCAAATGGAGCTGGTAAAACAACAACAATTAATATTCTCTGTAATTTACTACAAGCCGATAGAGGTGCGATCGCTATCAACAATCAGCCGGTTTCTGAGGGAACGAAAAAACTGATTGGCGTTGCGCCACAAGAGAATTTATTGTATAAAACTCTTAGTTGTGAGGAAAACCTGAATTTCTACGCTCGGATCTACGGCTTAAATGCTCAGCAACGTCGGCAACAAGTCCAGGTAAGTCTTGCCGCCGTCAACCTATCAGATAGAGCGAAAAGTCCAGTAGAAACATTGAGTGGGGGGATGCAGCGACGGCTGAATATTGCAGTTGCCCTAGTGCATCAGCCGAAGTTGGTGATTTTAGATGAACCGACTACTGGATTAGATATTGAGGCGCGTTATGAGATATGGGACTTGATTCGCAGTCTGAAAAGTCAGGGAATTACAATTCTGCTGACGACTCATTTATTGGATGAAGCGGAACGTCTTTGTGAGAGAATTGGGATTCTCAAAGGGGGACACCTTGTGGCTGAGGGGAATTTGGAGGAGTTGCGACAAAGGATTCCAGCACAAGAGATTGTGGTGGTGCAGACACCTCAGGAGGAAAAAGCGATCGCGCGTGCTAAAGAATTGGGCTTCACCCACCGACGCTACGGCAATGACCTCGCCTTTTGGTTGCCCCAACCCCTGGAACTTAAAGAAATTATCTCCTGCTTCGACGGCATTCCCCTCGACTCAATTGCTCGTCAGCCGGT
>CBDTXL010000642.1:0-3365 GCA_965364435.1 uncultured bacterium | reverse complement strand
TTTAGAGATAAACTCTCCTCACTCTTGTTTAAATTTGCACATTTGGGATGCTCCCAATCATAAGAATGCGGAATACGCGCTACAAGTGGGTATCCTATGTCAATTCTTCTAGTGTTTCCTCGAACTCAAGTAATAGAGGCACTTAACTTCCGACAGTTTTTATTTGGAAGGTGGAGGTGCGAGGTCATTGAGATGGAACTTGGTAGATTTTGACTGACTGCTCGCGTCCCTTGAGCTGCACACTGCTGATAAATTGGGTAGGGAAGTTGTTCTGGATATGTAGGTAAGTTTCTTCACTAATCAAAATCCGGCAAATCCCGCCATCTAGGGATTTATCGTAACTCTCCAACCGTGCTGCGATATTGACGCTGTCTCCAATTGTGGTGTAGTTGAGCCTTTGGCTAGAACCCACGCTTCCACTTACCACGGTGCCGGTGGCAATTCCTACTCGCATGGCGACAGTAGGAAGCCCCTGTTGCTGCCATTGCTGATTGAGCGATCGCAGTTTTTCTCCCATATCCAAAGCGCAACTTACGGCAGCGATCGCATCCTTGGCGATATCTTCTGGCGTGGTGCTGGGAAGGGGAATGCCAAATACTGCCATGACGGCATCCCCAATAAATTTGTCCACCACGCCATCATGGTTGAGAACGCTCTGAGACATTACATTCATGTAATCATTGAGCCAGACCATTAAGGTTTCTGGATCGGTTCGCTCGGTAATCGTGGTGAAGCCTTTTAAGTCGGTAAATAGCACCGTTGCTGTTATCTTCTGCCCCAATAGCTGTCCGTCTTTGAGCAATTGGTGGCGATCGCGCCAAATCGCTTGGGCGATTTTGGGGGAGACATGCTGTCCCAACAGATGCATCACGGTTTGGTGGTCTTCTCGCTCTGTGTAGGCAATGTAGGCTGTAATCGCCATACCAGAACCCGCTAGGGCTAAGAGTGGGGGAACTATCGGTATCCACCAGCCTCCTAAAAGAGCTAGATATGAGCCAAGGGTGAGACTGCCCCCAACAAACAAAATGCCCGCTGCTTTCCAACGGATACGGAGTAACCTCCAGCCCAAAGTTGCGCCCACACAAGACCAGAGGAAAATCCACAACCACTCAAACAATTCAGACCAAACCTGGATGAGAGGACGCCCATCGAGTGCTGCACTCAAGATTTGGCTGATGATATCGGCATTGATTTCGACACCATGCGGTGCAGTGAGGGGACTATTGCTGTAGGACGTGAAGAGGCGGTCTTTGACACTCTCTGCTGCTGAACCAATCAAGACAATACGCGATCGCATCAGATCTGCTGGTATTCGGTCTTCTAGTACCTCGGTCATCGATACGGTGCGGAAGATGTGGCACTTTTCACCCTTCGTACTTCGTGCCACTGCACTAACGCTTCCCCCTACCCCCCTCGGTTCCTCCTTACTAATGAGGGAAGCTGAAGAGAAACTTTTGTTCTTGCCCCTACAGGCATGATTGCGAAAGTTAAGCAATATCTGATAGCCGCCAGTATCAACGCCGACGTAACCGCCATCATTTGGCTTCATCCGGGTAAATACGGCTTTACCCAAACCATACTTAAAATCTTGCTCAATCTCCCGGATCGTAATGCCTTCAGACTCTAGATACTTCAAAGCGAGCATCGCGGCGAGGCTTTCTCTCGTTTCGCCATTCTTGAAGGTGATAGAAAGTAAGGCGCGACGAACCTTGCCATCTTCATCGAACACAACATTAGCAGCGCCAACCTGACCTAGCTTGCTCAAGCTTGGCGGTGGGGCGACAGAATCACCATAGGCATCCCCAACGACTTTCTCGATGCCAATCAGGTTTGGTGTGGATTCAAAGATTTTAACTAATTGCTCATGACCTGGTGGCACTGATAAATCTCGAAACAGATCTAAGCCAATTGCTTTGGGTTGCTGTTTTTTAAGTTTCTCCAGCAATTGAGCCAAAACAGCATCAGAAATCGGCCATTGCCCTGCCTTGATGATATCCCGCTCATTAATGGCAACAATTACAATGCGCCGATCGATAGGTTCCTTTGGACGCCATTGAAAAAATTGATCTAAAGCCGCCCATTCCAGTAACTGCAAAGCCCCAGTTAGATGCAGGGCGATTGTTAATCCCGCCACACTAGGGGCGGCGATCAACACGCCCCGCCATTCCCCAAGAAACTGTCTTAGTTTTTTCCACATCCAATTAATTCTCTAAGGTACAGCAATCAACTAGGGGGGCTTGAGAGATTGCACTAAGTTTCACGGATTCTGACTTGAGCAGTTCTGTCCATTTAACGACTAAGGTTGACTCCTCAGGTTGGGAGCGTCGTAGATTCGCTAGGGTTGTTAAGGTTTCGTGCCAAATGCCATATTCTCCGTACAGGGCTGCACGCTCTAGTGGTGTCGCCTTCTCTAGAGCCTTCACCAGAGCTGGGTTAGGTTCGGTTCGCTTGACCCATCCATATACAGTAATATTCTGCGATGAATCTCTAGGCTTGCAAATAATGCTAAAAGACCATTTATAAACCTTGCCAAGCTCTAGAGGCGGTTTATCAGCTGGGAGTTTGATGCTGACAATACCTGGATTGCTAGGAAGAGCGAAAGCTTTATAGTAAATCTCACGAGTGTTGTTTTCATCAGTCAAAACAAACTCTACGCTGTGTGCAGAAGTTTGAGGCACATAAACAAAGAATGTTGGATACTCGCTTATCGTTAATGTTGGGTACTCGCTCACTGTTCCTTCCTTTTTTTCCGTTAACCCCTGTATAGTGCCTGGGGTTAAAGGGGTTAAAAAAGGGAGTGAACCTTTAGCCGAGCCACATTCTCCACGAGTTCCCGTTGTCCCACTTTGCTTGGGTTCTCCGTCTGGTGGAGGAGATTTGAAACCGAGATACACTGACTCCGGAAACGATGCGCTGACTGCTTGATCTATAGGCTGTGACTGTGCCTGTACCTGTGTGGATCGAGGGAGGAGCGCAATTCCTAAATACAGAGCTGCCGAAAGAGTTGCTAGATATAGAGGCGACTTTTTCTTAATCATGAGGAACTCTTTTGAAAGGGCTGGCGGAATAATTAATTTTAGATTACCTCTAGAAGTTACGCCTTTAAATAAAAGTTAAAATATCTGCATTAAAATTCAGAGCTTGCACCCTTTGCAACAAGGCTTTTGGAAGTAGGGTGGGCACTGCTCTGGGGAGCTTGAAACCCTAATTCTGCCGTTGCTCTTGCAGTGCCCACCCTACACTTAGAACCTATCCGAAAAGTCCGTTCAAGATGACTAGCTATCTGTATACATCTGTATTCATCTGCGTTTAAGCTGTTGCGCGTTTAAATCGCATATTTTTCATGAGGGTCGGGAGTCGGGAGT
>CBDTXL010000641.1:0-3365 GCA_965364435.1 uncultured bacterium | reverse complement strand
GATGCGCGTTTACCTCTCTAAAGCTGTTTCACCTCAGAAACCAGCTGCGCCACCACATCCTTAGCGCTGCCAAACAACATCATCGTCTTGTCTTTGTAGAACAGGTCATTATCGACACCCGCAAAGCCTGTACTCATACCCCGTTTAATCACGATCGCATGCTTAGCCCTGTCCACTTCCAGAATCGGCATCCCATAAATCGGACTACTGGCATCGCTGCGTGCTGCTGGGTTAACCACATCGTTGGCACCAATCACCAGAGCGACATCTGTCTCCTCAAACTGGGGATTGATGTCATCCATATCGTACAGCTGGGGATAAGGCACATTCGCCTCTGCTAACAGCACATTCATGTGTCCCGGCATCCGACCTGCAACTGGGTGAATGGCGTATTTTACCTCAACGCCTTTCCCTTCTAACTGGTCAGCCAGCTCACGCACTGAATGTTGTGCTTGAGCCACCGCCATGCCATAGCCAGGAATAATTACTACTGAGCGGGCATATCCCAACATCATCGCCGCTTCTTCTGGATCGACGCTCTTGACCGTCTTATCCTGGTTGGCACTACCACCGGCAGCCGCAATGCTAGATGACCCACCCCCTCCAAATGCACCAAATAGTACACTTGTCAAGGAGCGATTCATCGCTTTACACATAATCTGGGTGAGGATGATTCCAGAGGCACCTACTAATGCCCCAGCGATGATCAGCATGTTGTTCATCACAACAAAACCGGCGGCACTTGCGGCTAAACCAGAGTAAGAGTTCAGCAGTGAAATCACCACTGGCATATCGCCGCCACCAATGGGGAGAACAAACAAAACGCCGAGTACCAGGGAGATAGCAACCAGCCCTAGGAATACCGAGAGATTTTCTGGCGTCACCAGTAGATAGCCACTCGCGACGAGAAAGCCAATCAGCAACAGGGCATTGATGGGTTGCTGTAAGGGGAAAGTCATCGGCGCACCGGGGAGGAGTCCTTGCAATTTGGCAAACGCCACGAAACTACCTGTGAGGGTGACGCCGCCAATCAAGACGCCGAGAATAATCGTAATTGTGGCGTCAAGGGATACAGGTTCGCCGGTACTCAGCAGTCGCCAGAATTCCCCGATCGCAACTAGGGCAGAGGCTGCACCCCCAAGACCATTGAGCAAACCGACCATCTGGGGCATATCGGTCATTTCTACTTTATAAGCAGCGATCGCGCCAATCCCTGAACCAATGGCGAGTCCCAGCAGGATCATCTGGTAATTCAACACCTGCCGATCCAGTAGCGTCACCACCACAGCCAGTAGCATCCCTACCGCTGCCAAGAAGTTGCCCTGACGGGCTGTTGCCGGTGAGCCCAGCTGTTTCAGACCCAGAATAAATAACGATGCTGCAACTAAATAGCTCAGCTCAATACCAGTAGGCAGAAAATCGGTCATGCCTTCACCTCTTTTTTCTTAAACATTTGCAACATCCGATCCGTGACTAGGAAACCGCCAACGACGTTGATAGTTGCCAGCACCACGGCAATTAAGCCCAAAATCACAGTGACATTCCAGTCTTTGGGACCAGAGATTAGCAACGCCCCAATCACGGCAATGCCAGAAATTGCATTCGCCCCAGACATTAAGGGAGTGTGGAGGGTTGGCGGCACCTTGTTGATTACTTCAAAGCCAACAAAAGACGCCAGCACAAAGACAAACAAACTCGCCAGTAAGGTTCCTGTCATGAAATTACAAACTCCTTTTTATTTGGCTAATCGCTAATCGCTAATGGTAAATAGGAACTCGACCAGCAATTAGCAATTAGCAACTAACAAAGCATCCTTTACCCGTTGATTGAGAATCTCCCCAGCGTGGGTAACGCAAGTGCTACCGATGATGTCGTCTTCAAAGTTCAGCTGCAAATTGCCATCTTTAACCATGTATTGCAACAAGGTGGCGACGTTCTTGGCGTACATCTGACTGGCGTGAACCGGCATAGAAGACGGCAAGTTAATCGGGCCAATAATCGTGACGCCGTGGCGTACAACATCCTTGCCGGGTTCAGTTCCAGCACAGTTGCCACCTTGCTCAGCGGCTAGGTCAACAATCACCGAGCCAGGATTCATCTGAGCCACCATCTCTTCGGTGACCAGTAAGGGTGCCTTTTTACCAGGAACCTGAGCTGTTGTGATCACAACATCGGCATTCTTAACGTGTTCAGTGACAACTTCCTGAGTGCGCTGCTTGGACGCCTCAGAGATTTCCTTGGCGTAACCCCCTGCTGCTACAGTCTCTTCCTCTAGTTTCACTTCGACGAACTTGGCACCGAGACTCTGCACTTCTTCCTTGACGGCTGGACGGATGTCAAACGCTTCTACTACAGCACCCAAGCGTCTGGCAGTAGCGATCGCTTGTAGCCCCGCAACACCCGCACCCATGACAAACACTTTCGCCGGTCTAATGGTACCAGCAGCGGTTGTCAACATTGGAAAGAACTTAGGCAAAGCAGCAGCAGCAATCAGTACTGCTTTATATCCAGCCACGCCAGCCTGAGACGACAGAGCATCCATACTCTGAGCGCGGCTGGTGCGGGGGATTAACTCCATGCTGAATGCTGTGATTTTTCGATTCGCTAGCTGCTGTATCACCTCTGGCGTTCCTAGCGGGTTGAGGAAGCTAATCAAGACGCTTCCTTCCCGCATCTGGTTAATTTCATGTTCTTTGGGGACGCCAACTTTCATCAGGACATCAGCCTCACCCCACAAGGTAGCTGTATCAGAGATAATCTTGGCTCCTGCGGCTTCATAGGCTTCGTTACTGAAGTACGACGCTTCCCCAGCACCAGCTTCCACCCAGATTTCTATGCCCTGTTTCACTAACCGGGCAGCCATATCAGGAATCACGGCGACGCGATGTTCACCGTATTCAATTTCTTTAGCGATCGCTACTTTCATGAACACTCCTTAGTGATGAATAGAAAAACTTGCGAGTATGGATCTTATCGTTTCAATTCTTTAAGAGCGCCGTGTGTAAGCTGAGTTAAGCGAACATTTGTTACGAGAGAAAATCCTTTCTGTCGATTTCCCTGCAAGGAGTTGTTTCTTGCGCCATGCTCTTAAGTCTTTGTACTTGCGCTCACTCCGCCTGCCACCCACCCAACCCTGCTCACCATTAATGAGATACCCAAAATCCTTACAGTCACCCTGTTATATTTTTATTACAGGTTCGCTATTGCGGCTCCAACCTACAACATACATCGCTTCATCAAATTCGTAATGGCCCACTAAATCTTTATACCTGTTCAAAGAGCTTGCCTGTATATAGGTGACTTTTTGCATCCTATGTCGATCCCCCAATCTGGATCGCTATTTTTAACTTCTCTTAGGAATTCCG
>CBDTXL010000640.1:0-3366 GCA_965364435.1 uncultured bacterium | reverse complement strand
AAGGTTGAAGGTTGGAAGGTTAAAGGTTTTAACCTGTAACCTGCTCGCCCTGCCAACCTGTTAAGCTTCAACCGGCTCTCCCTGTAACCTTCAGACCCTTCTTCTGATAGCTGATAGCTGATAGCTACAGGTAGCTACAGGGAAAAACACATCCATGTCGGAAAACTTTAGAAGCCAAGTCGTTACGCAGGGCGTACAGCGATCGCCTAACCGAGCCATGCTACGCGCAGTTGGTTTCGGAGATCAAGATTTTACTAAGCCAATTGTCGGTGTTGCTAATGGGTATAGCACGATTACCCCTTGCAATATGGGATTGAATCAGTTGGCAAAACGTGCCGAGGCGGGAATTAAAGACGCGGGTGCCATGCCCCAGATGTTCGGCACGATTACGGTGAGTGACGGCATCTCAATGGGTACTGAAGGGATGAAGTATTCCCTGGTCTCGCGGGAAGTGATTGCTGATTCGATTGAGACTGCTTGTAATGGGCAGAGTATGGATGGCGTCTTGGCAATTGGTGGCTGTGATAAGAATATGCCAGGGGCAATGATTGCGATCGCGCGGATGAATATCCCCGCGATTTTTGTCTATGGTGGCACGATCAAACCGGGACATCACAACGGATCTGACTTGACGGTTGTCAGTGCCTTTGAAGCAGTGGGACAATACAGCGCTGGCAAGATTGACGAAACAGAACTGATAGCGGTGGAACGCAAGGCTTGCCCAGGTGCGGGTTCCTGCGGCGGGATGTTTACCGCTAATACCATGTCTTCGGCGTTTGAAGCAATGGGTATGAGTTTGCCATATTCCTCGACAATGGCAGCTGAAGATGCCGAGAAAGCCGATAGTGCTGAAAAATCTGCTTTTGCCCTGGTGGAGGCGATTCGTAACCAGCTGTTGCCCAGGCAGATTCTTACCCGCAAAGCGTTTGAAAATGCAATTTCTGTGATCATGGCAGTCGGTGGCTCTACGAATGCCGTGTTACATTTTTTGGCGATCGCTCATTCGGCTGGTGTCGAGTTATCTCTCGATGACTTTGAAGTTATTCGCGCTAGAGTGCCAGTGCTGTGTGACCTTAAACCTAGTGGCAGATATGTAGCTACTGATTTGCACCGTGCCGGTGGCATTCCCCAGGTCATGAAAATGCTGCTGGTGCATGATTTGATACACGGCGACGCTTTGACAATCACAGGTCAAACGATCGCTGAAGTTTTGGCGGATGTTCCAGAAGAGCCAGCAAAAGACCAAGATGTGATTCGTCCTTGGGATAACCCCCTGTATGCTCAAGGTCACCTAGCAATTCTCAGAGGTAATCTTGCCACAGAAGGCGCGGTTGCTAAGATTACTGGTGTTAAAAAGCCTGAAATTACGGGTCCAGCACAGGTATTTGAATCAGAGGAAGCCAGCCTGGATGCGATTCTTGCCGGTCAGATTAAGGCAGGTGATGTCATTGTAATCCGCTACGAGGGTCCAAAGGGTGGACCAGGGATGCGGGAAATGCTGGCTCCCACTTCAGCGATTATCGGTGCGGGTTTAGGGGATGCGGTGGGTTTAATTACCGATGGACGCTTTTCTGGTGGCACCTACGGGATGGTAGTTGGTCACGTTGCACCAGAAGCAGCAGTTGGGGGTGCGATCGCCTTGGTCAACGAAGGTGACATGATTACGATTAATGCTCCAGCAAGGTCGTTACATCTGCACGTATCTGATGAAGAATTAGAGCAACGCCGTGCAAACTGGCAACCCCTCCAACCCCGTTATACGACTGGTGTGCTGGCGAAATATGCCAAGTTAGTTTCCTCCAGCAGTATAGGTGCGGTGACAGATTTAGAGTTGGCTTAAACAAATACAGGACTTACGCAGCAACTCTATCTGTAGGGTGCGTTATTTAACTCAGAACTTGCTGATTCCTCATTAGACCTATTGTACGCAGTCTATTCAAACCAACAGACAAATCTGATTTCATCTATGTTCATCTGTGTTCATCTGTGGTTCCAAATCCTAAAAAAAGGATTGCGTGCAAGAGGTCTATTCCCCATTTCTCATTCAATGCTTATGTGTAGCAAGTATTAAGGGAATTAGTATCCCTCATCAGCGCTTCACAGAAAATTACTGACTCTTCATCAACGCTTTACGGAAAACTCCTCTCACAAATATTAAAGTTAATTCCAAAGGGAAGTAAATTCACGCAACTACAATCTCTCCTGCCAACTTACTGTGTGAGCATCGGCAACCAGCACGCACCAGTTGAATTCTCCTACTACTCCTTGAGTTTCGCGACTGATACGGAAAATTGTCACAGGGAACTATCCACCATGACGGCATCACCATCTCCAATCCAGAAATTCGTTTTTACACCGCTACTGCTTTCGGCAACAGTCTTTGGGGTGTTGACCTTACCGCTAGCTTTGTTCGGCTCGAAGCCCGTAATCATCCAACTACAGAAAGAGCAAGTGTTTCAGGGGCACCTCAAGGATTTCGCAACCCCTTACCTTACATTGGCAAGTGCACTGAGTCTGGGAACAGGCATTGCTAGCGTCGCCATTGCTGGCTGGCGGGAAGAATCCCGTAAATCCTCTCAAGTCGAGGCACAATTATCGACTCTGGCGCAAAACCTCCAACAAAAGGAAGCACAGTTAGAGGCACTCAAACTCTCAGAATCACAAAAGGAAGCTTCTCTACTGAGCGCATTTCTGGATGAACAAGTGACACCACAGCAAGTGGAAAAGACTCCAGTCGCAACCATTGAAGCTGGGGCGGTGATTGAACCGTTGGTGATTACGACTCAACCGCTTGAGGCGCAGCCTGTAGCACCACATCAGGTGACGGTGCAAGAAGCGGTACGTCACTTTGCCAGTGCCCAAACTTTTCTGGGATATACTCGACCGAAGACTGCCGTCAAGGCCACTCCGAGGGAGATTTTACCAGAGTCTTCTGAGGTTGAGCAACTCCACACTCAACTCCAACAACTCATGGTTCAGATGGCGTCTGTGCAAACGGCTCTCTCTGCTCGCACCAACACGGTAACGTCTGAGACACAAGTGCCCAGTGATCAGAAAGCAGTGGTGCCTGCTAGCTGGGTAGAGTTACAAGTTGTCAAGTGTTGGTCAGGGGAGAATATGGCTTCTTAGTCGTTGCTCGTTTTTCGGGTGCATCTCCCTGCGTTACACAAAGACCAAAAGAGACACAATCCTATCACTGCCTTGAGCGCCGTCGCCCTGTGGTTACCCCTAAGCAGTTTTAGCGCCTCAAAGTCTGTTTCCAACAAGTTGTTGAATTATTGCATTATAGAAATTTTCGGCAGTCAACCCAAGCCTTAAAACGCTACACCAACGCTTCAAGCTGATAGCGTCATCAGGGTCATTTTT
>CBDTXL010000639.1:0-3367 GCA_965364435.1 uncultured bacterium | reverse complement strand
TTGAACAGCTTCTTCATCCCATCGGCGTCTTGGGAAATATTAGGGTAGTACTCGCTGTATGTCCCCTCTAGGTAGGTGTTGGCGACTAAGCCTGGACCGCCATGCCCCGGACCTGCAATGTAGATGGTGTTTAGGTCGTACTTTTTAATGAGGCGGTTGAAATGGACGTAGATGAAGTTAAGACCCGGAGTAGTCCCCCAATGTCCAAGCAGCCGAGGCTTTACATGCTCTAGTTTTAGGGGTTCCTTAATCAGTGGATTGTCGAGTAAATAGATTTGTCCGACGGAAAGGTAGTTAGCCGCACGCCAGTAGGCGTTCATCTTGCTTAATTCTTCTGCGGCAAGGGGTCCTTTCTCTAGTCTAGGAGCAGTCGCTTGACTCATACTGAATTCCTGTTTCTTGGATTTTGCAATGCGTGAAGCCGTTAGGTTATTGGTTATTGATTCAGTAGCAATCGACAAATAAGCAATGACCTCTGGACTTATGTCAAAGCAGAGCGCTCACTTATTTAGCGCCATGGGTTTTTGCTGCTTCTGACTTGGCAAACACCACCTCAGCCTCGACGCTGTGGGGACTCTTGAAGGTGGTTTGAGCATCGGGAGTCTAACAAGTCACCTTTATCGTACTAATCCCTATTGCCATCACAAGTTAGGTACTTTCCCAAGCCTATACTTACCGTAGGTAAAAAATTTTTGCGTCATCTGTGTTCTAGGGTTTTGTTAAAAGAAAGTTAAATCTCCAAATTACAAACGACTGAATGCGATCGCTGCTAGGAAGATAGTTAACAATAAGAACCGAAACCTCTGCATTTAGAGTGATCTCATGTTGGAACCGCACCAGTGCTTAGAGAGCAAATGCCCGATTCAGTTCACGTTAGACATTATTGGCAGTAAGTGGTCGATTTTAATTCTGCGAGAGCTGTTTGCAGGCGAGCGCCGTACCCATCAGTTTTTGGACGCCCTACCGGGTATCAGCAGTAAAACGCTGACTATAAGACTGAGAGAATTAGAAGCCTACGGTTTGGTGGCACGCAAAGTCTACCCAGAAATACCACCCCGCGTCGAGTATTCTCTCACTGAGAAAGGCCGCGAAATTCAGCCTGTGATGACCAGTCTGTATCAGGTAGGACAGCTGTGGTTACAGCGAGACAGTTGTGATTGTCCTCTCAATATGGCTGTTGCCTCAAAACTGTCTGACTCGGCTTGAACAATCGAGTTTTGACCACCTTTCCCAAGTTGAGTTCAGTTAGAGCAACAGGTCAACAGGTTCTCTATACAGAAAGCTTCACAAGCGCATCTTTCACCGCTGAGGGCAACTGTCGCAGAATCTTGCCCTTCTCGCGGTCAATGGCAACTAGCGTGACGCGACCTGTCACGTACAGTTCTTGTCCATCCAAGGATTGAATCTGGTAATCCCAATTAATGCGGACACCTTCCATCTCTGCCATGCGTGTCTTCACAACCGCTGCCATCCCCATCCGAATCGGGCGATGGTAGCGCAGGGAAAGTTCCACAACGGGTAAATCACATCCCAAGGCTACCAAATCCGCAAAATCGATGCCGATTGAGCGCAAGCATTCCACCCGTGCCTCTTCCATCCAGGCGACGTAGGTGCCATGCCAAACGATACCAGCATAATCGGTGTGGTGGGGTTGCGATCGCACGGGATATTCAAACCAGTTCTCTGTAGTGGCGGTCAGAGAATAGCTTTGGATCTCACTGCTAGGTGGCAGTTCGGCGGAGGTTTGTGGTTCTTCTGACACGTTGCTAATTGTCCTTGAGAAGTTACACTCCTAACTAAATAACATACAAGAGATGGTCAAGCACTTCGCTTTTTCATTATTCCGTCGAAAGTAGGTTCTGTGAGATTTGGAACCACAGATGAACACAGATGAACACAGATATTTCTTCTCGTCACGTCCGTACCTAGGATTTTTTGGATAGGTTCTAAGGAACACAACTGTAGAAGAAGAGGTGGATTATGTCCCGGATTAAGCGGCGTCAGTTTTTGCAGTTTGCTGGTTCTACCCTGGCAACATTGGGTTTGAGTCAGCTGGAACTTTACCAGGCAGGCAATCGTTATGCGCGTGTTCTTGCTCAAGGTACACCGCGTAAGCTGGCTTTATTGGTGGGTATTAACACTTACAAAGATTCTCCATTGCAAGGGTGCGTTACCGATGTCAATTTGCAGCAGCAGTTGCTGATTCATCGGTTTGGCTTTAATCCCAAAGACATTCTCATCCTCACAGATGAGCAAGCTACCCGTCAGGGGATTCTCAACGCCTTTGAGGAACACCTGATTAAGCAAGCCAAACCGGGTGACGTTGTGGCTTACCACTTCTCTGGGCATGGTTCCCAAGTGCGTGACCCTGACTGCGACTCTTCCGATTGCCTCAACAGTACCTTCGTGCCAATAGATAGTTCTTTAGCAACCGGCTATACCAATCAAGGGGGCGTTGTGCAAGACATCATGGGACACACCCTGTTTTTGCTGATGGCTGCCCTACAAACAGAAGACGTTACCGTTGTACTAGATAGTTGTCACTCCGGGGGTGGTACAAGAGGTAACTTCCGGGTGCGAAGCATCTTCGATGCCGCTTCCCTAACGCGTAGTGGCGGTTCTCAACTCCAGGCAGTAGACGCTGAACAAGCCTACCAGCAACAGTGGCTCTCAAAACTGAACCTCTCACCTGATGAATTTAAACAACGCCGCCGCCAGGGGATTGCCAAAGGCGTTGTGATTGCCTCCACCAAACGCGACCAACTGGCAGCGGATGCCCCTTTCAATGACTTTTTTGCCGGTGCCTTTACCTATTTGATGACTCAATATCTCTGGCAACAAACTGGGAATGAGTCCTTTGCCAGTGCCATACCTAATATTGCTCGCAGCACCACACGGCTATCTTTCACCAGTCAGGAACCGCTAATGGAGTCTAAACCAGGCAGTAACTATCCCAGAAGCCCTGTTTACTTCATCAACGAACAAACTCCCCCAGCTGAGGCAGTGATTACGAAAGTTGAGGGTAATCAGGCAGAGTTATGGCTGGGTGGTCTCGACCCAAAAAGTCTAGAAGCCTTTGGGTCGGGTGCGATTCTTTCAGTTGTAGACCCTCAAAGCCGCGAGAAGGGGCGGGTGCAGTTGGAATCTCGCCAAGGTTTGGTAGGGCGAGCCAAGCTGCTGGATGCGGCACAACCCGGAGCCTTGTTACAAGAAAGCACGCGCGGCATTCCCAGTAACCTGACCTTGAAGATTGGTCTTGACCCATCCCTTGGTAACGAGGCAAGTCAAGCCAAACAAGCTCTTACTTCTATCGCACGCATTGAAGCCCTACCCTTGCAACAACAAGAGGTGCAATATATCTTTGGTC
>CBDTXL010000638.1:0-3368 GCA_965364435.1 uncultured bacterium | reverse complement strand
GAGACCAGTACGAACAGGAGGCAGATCGGGTTGCATCCCAGGTGGTAGAACAGATCCATGCCCCTGCTTCAGCCCAATCAACTAAAGGGCAGTCGGTACAGCGTCTAGAAGAAGAGCCAGAGGAACTTCAGGCAAAACAAGAGAATACATCACTCAAACGTCAGCGAGAATCGGAAACCCCCAATCAAACCGGATTACCGGACATTCACAAAACAGGCACAGAGCCATCAGTCCAAGGATTTTGGCCATTTACTGGACCAAGTATATTCTCTTCGGAGTTTTGGAAAGGGAAGGACAAGATATCACCTAATGCCGGATTGGCTAAGAGATTAAAACAAAAAAATATAATAATGCCGGAGAAACGACCCAACAAACCAAATAAATTAAAAGGAAAAGATAGTAGAAATGAGCCTTTGACGACTAATCATAAGATACCTTATCATGAAATTCGCGATCAATGGAATGAAGCCGTGAAGAAGGAGGACGATGATAAACTCGCTCAAATGATGAAATTCTTTGGAGTTACAGAGAATGATGTATCTGTTAAGAAGCTAGCTTGGGCAGGGATAAATCTCTTTCAAGGAACATTAGTCGATAAGCGAGACGGAGATCCCGGGGAAGCATTAGATCGACACTACACATCTAGTGGAACAGTAACCCCGAAAAGCGAGTTGGCCCAGAAAATATTAGACGCGAGTTTCAATCTTCCTGAAGAGGAACTAAATCGACGATTAGCACAGTTGGTTGACAGGAATGTTTCAGGATACGAATCGGAGGAATGGAAACCAACGAACTCAGGGAAAAGGAAGCAAACGGGACAACCCTAGAGGTAGAAGCGAACTATCACATAAGGGATAGCCGAAATGGAATTACCGAGTGGATACGTTCCGATAGTGAAACGAAACCCATATAAGCATGAAGCGGAAATAAAGAGAGTTATGATGCTATGCTATGAATAGAGCGCTCGCTCGCTTCGTAGGTTGGGTTGAGGGGAGAGAATGTGCGATCGCTCTTTGGGTTGGGTTAAAGGGAGAGAGTGCGATCGCTCGTGGATTAGTGCGATCGCCCAATATAGTAGAAGAAGTGCGATCGCGATCGTATGAAAGGTTGAGCAGAGTATATAGCGGTTCTCAGTTAAGTGCAGTACACTTCGAGGCTCAGATTTAGCAGTAGAACCAGGATTTCTCAATGAACCATGAACCATGAACCCAACCCAAGATAGGTGTACCTCATCCAAGCGAGAACCGCTATATTGTTGATGGAGCGCACGTCGGTAATTGGGCGCACATCAGCAATTGGGCGCACGTCGGTGCGCCCCTACGGTAGGACATGAAATATAATCCCCAAATCCATCATCGTCGTTCCATTCGCCTCAAAGGATATGATTATGGGCAATCGGGAGCTTATTTTATTACCGTTTGCACCCATAACAAAGAATGTTGGTTTGGGGAAATTCGTGATTCCCAAATGTGTTTAAATCAATTGGGTAAAATCGTTACCCAAGAATGGTTACGAACTCCAGAAATTCGACCCGAAATTGCCTTAGATGAATGGATAGTAATGCCCAATCATCTCCACGGCATCATCATTATCACCAATAGCCATCCATCCCCGCACCCCGTAGGGGCGCACCGACGTGCGCCCTCATCCCAAAATGCGCCCAATCTCCATACAGCCTGCCCACAATTTCACCGTTACAGCAATTCCCTACCATCAATAATTGCTGGGTTCAAATCCGCCACCACCAAACGCATTAACATACTGCGAGAAACCCCTAAAATACCTTTATGGCAGCGAAATTATTATGAATCTGTTTTGCGTGATACAGAACATTTAGAACACGTTCGTAATTATATTCGGGCAAATCCTTGTCATTGGATAGATGACTCACAATATTCACAATATGATTTAATTAATTCCTTTGATTTGCCGTTTTAATTGTGTCGGGAAGAGGGCGCACGTCGGTGCTACCCTACGGGAGCGATCGCGTTTGGGTTGAAGGGAGAGAATGTGCGATCGCGTTTGGGTTGAGGGGAAAGAGTGTGCGATCGCGTTTGGGTTGAGGGGAAAGAGTGTGCGATCGCGTGGAATTAGGTTGAAGGGAGAGAGTGCGATCGCGTTTAATTAGGTTGATGGGAGAGAAAGTGCGATCGCGTTGCGAGTAAAGCGAAGCGCAGATCGCGTTTAATTAGGTTGAAGGAAGAGAATGCAATGCCTAGCAACCCAACCTAAATTGGAGGGTGCGATCGCAGATGAATTACATCAACGGAGTGTAGATGTCCTGACAGTGTAAAGTGAAATGCTGATTGCTGAAAAGCTTTGTGCATATAGCCCTTCTCGATTGGATGCGGTACACTCTGACCTCTCTCCAAACCTCTCTTCTACTCTTGAGAGAGGCTTTGATTCTTACTCCCCTTCCCTTGTAGGGAAGGGGCTGGGGGTTAGGTTTTTCGCTCTGTACTTCACGCAACTGAGAACTGCTATATTATTACTCGCTAACAGTCCAGTACCCTAGAATATGAAAGCTCCGAGTCCAGAATGGTTCGTTGAGGTGATCTCATGCAAAGTGGAAAAAGTCGCAGAGAGCAAACCCCAAAATCAAAGAAGCGAAAATTTTCTAGCTTTAAGAAAAGTGAGGCATTTCAGTACCTTGGACTGATCGATCTGCTACCTTGGACACTGGAAACAGAACCCGTTCCACCCAGTGCCTTTTTCCAAGAACACCTCACCCGACTCAACCGAAACTTCGACCTCGAAAGCTATGAAGAATCCAAAAAGCTTTTGATTGATGCCATCTGTGATGAAGCAATTAACCCCTGTGAGCGCCTGAAAATCTGGAAAGGAGCACAGCTTGAAAGCGATCAGCTAGCGGGATATGTAGATTACCTGATTGCTGAACGTAAACGATTTCTGGATATACCTTTGTTGTGTATCATTGAGGCAAAAAAAGATGACTTTGAGCAAGGACTAGCTCAATGCCTGGTAGAGATGCAAGCCTGCCAGTGGAACAACCAACAGAATAACCATGCCATAGATATTCTGGGAATTGTTACTAATGGCGAAGGCTGGAGATTCTACAAGTTAGCTGTCGAGGGCATTGGGTATGAAACGCCCCTGTACTCAACTGGAGATATGGAACTCCTACTCGGACGGCTGCGGTATATCTTCCAACTATGCCAACAAAATCTCCCCTAATTCAATCAAGAGAGCATATCCGCTGAGAAAGCGATCGCGTTTAATTGGGTTGAAGGGAGAGAATGTGCGATCGCGTTGCGAGAAGAGCGTTCGCGTAGCGTCTCGCACAGAAGCGCAGATCGCTCAAAATCTAGCTTTCCCCATCTTCACCCAACTGCATATAGCGAGGATAT
>CBDTXL010000637.1:0-3368 GCA_965364435.1 uncultured bacterium | reverse complement strand
TCGAGAAACTTTTATAGGTGTTATTTAGGATAACTGAGGCATAGGGCTTGTAGAAGTTTATGACAGCCAAAAAGAATCTCATTGTTATTGGCAACGGCATGGTAGGACACAAGTTCCTAGAGCTGATGATTGCCTCATGTGCGACACAGCAGTGGAACTTGATTACCTTTTGTGAGGAACCGCGTGTTGCCTACGATCGCGTTAACCTCAGTGGCTACTTTTCTGGCAAAACTGCGGCAGATTTATCATTGGTTGAACCGGGCTTATATCAAGAAAACGGTGTTCAGATTCATATCGGTGATAAAGCCGTTGCCATCAACCGGGAAGAAAAAACAGTCTCATCCGCGAATGGTTTAACCGTTGCCTACGACAAAATTGTACTAGCAACAGGTTCCTATCCCTTTGTGCCGCCGATTAAGGGAAATGACGCTAAAGGGACCTTTGTCTACCGCACGATTGACGACTTGGAGGCAATGTCTGCCTACGCTAAAAATTGTAAGGTTGGCGTCGTTGTTGGGGGCGGTTTATTAGGTCTGGAATGTGCTAACGCCATTAAAAACATGGGCTTGACAACCCATGTGGTTGAATTTGCCCCCCGACTGATGCCGGTACAAATTGATGATGCAGGTGGCACGATTCTTCGCAACAAGATAGAAGCGCTTGGGGTTTCGGTTCATACCAGTAAATCAACCACCGAAATTATTAGTGAAGATGGCAAAGTTGTCAAGATGCTCTTTGCTGATGGTTCCGAGTTAGAAACAGACATGATTGTCTTTTCAGCTGGGATTCGCCCCCGTGATGAAATTGCCAGAAGCTGCGGAATAGAAGTAGGGGAAAGAGGTGGTATTGTCATCAACGATTATTGCCAAACGTCCGATTCAGACATTTATGCTATTGGTGAATGCGCCCTCTACCAAAATCGGATCTATGGTTTAGTTGCTCCCGGCTATACAATGGCAGGCGTTGCGGCAGATGTCTTAAACAACATCACCACAAGCACCTTTACCGGCGCGGATATGTCCACCAAACTCAAACTTTTGGGAGTGGATGTTGCCAGTTTCGGCGATAACTTTGCCAAAACTCCCGGCGCTAGAGAAATCGCCATCACCGATTCAGTTCAAGGCGTCTACAAAAAACTAGTTCTGAATGAGGATGGTAGCCGTCTTTTAGGTGGAATTCTAGTCGGAGATGCTTCTGCCTACGGCACCCTATTGCAGTTTGCCCAAAACGCGATCGCGCTGCCACCCCATCCAGAGGATTTACTACTACCACCACGGGAAGGCAAGGGTGCTACTGTTGGCATGGGAGTGGAAAGCTTACCCGATACAGCCCAAATTTGTTCTTGTAATAATGTCACTAAAGGACAGATTTGCACGGCTATCCAAGAAAACAATTTCACCGACATTGCTAGCGTCAAAAAATGTACAAAAGCCGGAACAGGTTGCGGCGGTTGTGTGCCACTAGTGACCGATCTGCTCAAGTTTGAGATGAAGAAAGCGGGGATAGAGGTGAAGAATCATCTCTGTGAACACTTCGCCTATTCCCGTCAAGAACTCTATCATTTGGTGCGGACTCAAAAAATCCAAACCTTTGATGAGTTGATTCAAAAACATGGTCAGGGTAAGGGATGTGAAATTTGTAAGCCAGCTGTCGCTTCGATTCTCGCCTCCACTTGGAATGAGCATATTTTGGAGACGCCTCATGTTAGTCTTCAGGATACCAATGATTACTACCTAGCGAATATTCAGCGGGATGGGACTTATTCAGTAGTGCCACGGGTACCGGGTGGCGAAATTACACCAGATAAACTGATTGTGTTAGGAGAAGTTGCCAAAGAATTTGGGCTTTACACCAAAATCACTGGTGGACAACGGATTGATTTGTTTGGTGCCCGTGTGGAACAATTGCCCCATATTTGGCAGCGATTGGTAGATGCTGGGTTTGAATCCGGTCATGCTTATGGCAAGGCACTGCGGACTGTAAAATCTTGCGTTGGTAGTACCTGGTGCCGCTTTGGAGTTCAGGATTCTACCAGTCTGGCGATTGAGTTAGAACTGCGTTATCGGGGTTTGCGATCGCCTCATAAACTCAAATCCGCTGTATCGGGTTGTACCCGTGAGTGTGCCGAAGCGCAAAGCAAGGATTTTGGGATAATCGCGACGGAAAAAGGCTGGAATTTATATGTGTGTGGCAACGGTGGTATGAAGCCTCAACACGCGGTACTACTAGCCGAGGATATCGACAAGGAAACCTTGATCAAATATTTAGATCGCTTCCTAATGTTCTATATCCGCACCGCAAATCGACTTGAGCGCACTGCAACTTGGTTCAACAAACTTGAAGGTGGACTTGATTACCTCAAGCAGGTGATTATTCACGATTCCCTCGGCATTTGCGAGGAGTTGGAACAGGAGATGGCGCACCTAGTCAACACCTACCAATGTGAATGGAAAGCCACGATTGAAGACCCAGAAAAAGTCCAGCGATTCCGCCACTTTGTTAATTCCGACGAACCCGATCCAAGTCTTGTGCATGTAGAAGAGCGAGGGCAAAAACGCCCAGCTTACGAACACGAGAAATCCCTAGTTGGTAATGTAGGCAGAGTTAATTAATCGCATCACAGCCTAATTTCAAGCGATGAAACTCTACTACATCACACTCAACACCTCAGAAGAAGCTAGTCTGGTGAGTCAGGCTTTACTGGAGCAACAGCTAGCTGTCTGCACTAACTGGTTTCCCATAACTTGTGCTTACCGCTGGGAAGGAAAAATTGTGGAAGAACCAGAAATCGTGCTGATTATCAAAACCCAGTCTGGCTATCGAGAAGACATTGAGCAGGTGATTCGTCAACACATCACCTATACGAATTTCATTGCCGAACTCTCTCCCAAATCAGTCAATGAAGGCTTTCTCAACTGGCTGAATGCAGAAGTGCTCCAACGGGAGAGTGCTGATTACTGAGAGCTTTCTGTTGTCACATTGCAACCCTAAATTAAGAAGAAGAAACAATGGTTCAAGCAATACCTATCCGTGAGACTCTTAAAAAATGGGTCGATATCTGCTCGCTTTGTGCGATCGCACCGAATACAGGAGTGTGTGCCCTGGTTGAAGGTCAACAGGTAGCGATTTTCCGCGTGGGAACTGAGACAGATGTTTTTGCTCTGAGTAACTACGATCCCTTCAGCAAGGCGTTTGTCTTATCAAGAGGACTTGTAGGCGATCGCAATGGCATCCCCAAAGTCGCCTCCCCAATTTACAAGCAAAACTTCAACCTGCTCACCGGACAATGCCTCGATGATGAAACGGTGAGCATCCCCACTTTTACAGTTAGGGTTGTTGAAGATAGAGTGCAGGTAGCGGTTGGTGAG
>CBDTXL010000636.1:0-3369 GCA_965364435.1 uncultured bacterium | reverse complement strand
ACTAAAGGAGTAGACCGCAGTCGTGGCGTCCAAGCGATGGCGAAGGCGCTTAAAAACTCCTTTGATGATATTTTGGAAGCCAACACCCTGGACTTGGAAGCAAGCCGAGAAATGGCGGTGCCAGAGCTAATTTGGGAGTGGTTAAGGCTGACACCGGAGCGACTCCAGGGAACTATCCAGATTTTGCAAAGGATTGGGGAGTTATCTGATCCGATCCGGCGGGTGATGAACGCCTCCTATCAACTTGACCACTCTCAGACTTACTGCCAACTGATGCCGCTGGGAGTGATTGCTTTAATTTATGAAGCATTCCCAGAATTAGCCGCGATCGCAGCGGGATTTTGTATCAAAACGGGTAACTGCCTAATTCTCCGAGGGGGTAGCGAAGCTAGTCAATCCAACCTGGTGATTGCCGAGGCGTTACAGACTGCCCTTGATGAAGCAGGGCTGCCATCTGGATGCCTGGAACTATTGCCCTCAGAACAGGGCGCTTCGATTCGGGATTTAGTAACTCAAGACCGATATTTGAATCTAGTCATTCCCTACGGACGACCAACCCTAGTGCAACAGGTGATGCAACAATCAACTGCACCCGTGTTGAAGTCGGCGATGGGCAACTGCTACCTTTACTGGTCTGCTACTGGTAGCCTAGAAATGCTACGTTGGGTGGTTTTAGACAGTCACGCTAGCGAACCAGACCCTGTAAATGCGATCGAAAAGATTCTTATTAATCGCTCTTCAAAGCCTTCCTCCTTAGTGATCCTATGGAACAGCCTCAAGGAAAAGGGCTTCGAGCTTAGAGGTGATGCCGAACTGGTTGCTGAGTTTCCTGAGCTATTGACCTTAGCGGCAGCATCCGAGTGGAACCAAGCTTATCTTAATAAGACCATTGCTTTTAAAGTGGTAGATAGCATCGAGTCGGCGATTTCCTGGATGAATCAGTACAGTAGTGGTCATGCCGACTGCCTTGTCACCGAGTCTTACCAGGAAAGCCGCCAGTTTGCCTTAGGTGTCGATAGCGCCTCGGTCTATATTAATTCCTCGCCACGATTTTCACGCAACCCGAAACGGGGAGACGCCGTTTTTCTGGGGATGTCTAACCAGAAAGGATATCGTCGAGGAATGATTAACCTGGAGTCCCTAACAACACTTAAGCAAGTTGTTCAAGGGAATGGACAATTTTAGGGCGTCGGGCGTCGGGGCTGGAGCGTCGGGAAGAAGGAAGAATGAGGGAAAAGGTATGATTATCCAGCGACTAAGCACTCTTGTCTCTAACCCCAACGCTCCAGTCCCTAGCTCCTAGTTCTTCTCAACCAGTCTCACTTTCTGTGCCAAACCCAGCATCTGTAGGAACTGAATCGTCATCCAGGTAAGGTCAATTTCCCACCATTTCATGCCGTGTCGAGCGGAATACTGATAAGCATGATGGTTGTTGTGCCAACCTTCACCATAGGTAAGTAAGGCTACCCACCAACAATTTTTCGAGCGATCGCTAGAATCATAGGTGCGATAGCCAAACTTGTGAGTAGCACTATTGACGAACCAAGTGCAGTGAAACACTACAACTAGCCGTGCAAAGATTCCCCAAGCAACAAACGACCAGCCACCGAGGGCATAAAGCAAAAGTCCTAAAACAACTTGGACAGGAACAAAATATTTGTCTAAAAACTGATAAACCGGATCGTCTGCAATGTCTTTTGTAAACCGAGGAACATCCTCGTCAGCAGGAATAGAATGAAACATCCAGCCCATATGACTCCACCAGAAACCCAGATTGGAATCATGGGGATCGGGTGCGGTGTCAGAGTGTAAATGATGGATGCGGTGTAACCCAACCCAATCAATGACTCCTCCTTGGCAGGAAAGTGCGCCACAGAAAACTAGGAAGTATTCCAGCCATTTGGGAGTCTGAAAACTGCGGTGGGTCACTAGGCGATGCCATCCTAAAGTGATACCCAAGCCACCAGTTACCCAGTGTAAGAAGACCAATAGGCCGACTGCCGTCCAGCTAAAGTTGCTGGGAAGCAGTGCAAAAAGCGCTCCAATGTGAATTAGAGCCATATAGATAATAGTGACCCAATCGAAGCGGAGATTATTTGAGGTGGCAATTGTCATGCAGTAACCAAATACGAAAATACAAATTTTCAGAGCCTGATCTACTATCCAAGTTTTGATGTGCGAATTTCAGATTTATTATTGGTTCTAAAAACCCAACTCGACAATCGACGTTTTAATGAACAGCTCAGAACAGATGCAAGCAGCAGAAAAGGCACTATCCCCGATTTTTTACGGAATTGACGCAGCCGTCAAGCAAAATCTCAAAAAAGTGCTAAATTCCTTTCGGCATCACCGCGTAGGTGTCCATCACTTTGCCAGTGTAACCGGATATGGTCACGATGATTTGGGTCGCCAAACTTTGGACAAGGTGTTTGCGGAAGTCATGGGGGCCCAGGCGGCAGCTGTGCGGGTGCAGTTTGTTTCAGGAACCCATGCGATCGCTTGTTGCCTATTTGGTGTCCTTCGTCCCGGCGATGAGATGCTAGCTGTTGCTGGTCCTCCTTACGACACTCTAGAAGAAGTCATTGGTTTACGAGGTCAAAATCAAGGCTCTCTACTAGAGTTTGGCATTGATTACCGCCAGTTACCTCTAACTAGTGAGGGAAAAGTCGATTGGCAAGCCTTGGGGCAAGCGGTGGGCGAAAGCACTCGCTTGGTACTAATCCAGCGTTCCTGTGGCTATTCCTGGCGAGATAGCCTCTCAATTGCCGATATTGAAAAAATCATCCAACTGGTGAAACAACAAAATCCCGATACGATTTGCTTTGTCGATAACTGTTATGGGGAGTTTGTCGAAGACCGGGAACCCCCAGCCGTTGGTGCTGACCTAATCGCCGGTTCCCTGATTAAAAATCCCGGCGGCACAATTGTTACAGCTGGGGGCTATGTTGCTGGTCGGGCTGACTTAGTAGAGGCAGCTACCTGTCGCCTGACTGCCCCAGGAATTGGTAGTTCGGGTGGCGCTACCTTTGATCAGAATCGGCTGCTGTTTCAAGGATTATTCCTAGCACCTCAAATGGTGGGAGAAGCGCTTAAAGGTAATCACTTAACTGCCCATGTGTTCCAACAGCTGGGCTACCCTGTTAATCCTCTGCCGATGGCACCCCGCCGAGATGTGATTCAGGCGATTGGGCTGGGTTCACCGGAGAAGTTAATTGCCTTTTGTCGAGCAATTCAGCAGCACTCGCCCGTGGGTTCCTATCTCGACCCGGTGCCAGCGGAAATGCACGGTTACGAGAGTCAGTTGGTGATGGCAGGAGGTACGTTTATTGATGGCAGTACCTCAGAATTTTCAGCAGATGGCCCACTTCG
>CBDTXL010000635.1:0-3369 GCA_965364435.1 uncultured bacterium | reverse complement strand
AATTAAAGCTCCTGTGCTTTGACTAGTATAAAGAGGTCAAAACCCATGACCTGGGAAGTCCGCGTCCAGTATGCGAACGGGAAAGAGGAAGTCTTACGAGTTTACAAGAAGCGGGAGATTGCCCTGAAGTACGTGGATTTGATGTACTCTCAAGGCTATCCGATGCACCTTGCCTTCATTGTTTGTCCTGTAGACACAACAGCAGCGGCCCCGCTGGTTTAGTAGGTGTCGGGAGTTCCCATCTGGTGAGGAGTCGCCTCGTCACCAGATATCTTTCGGCTTGCTGGAAAAGGCTTCACCGACTTGCTCTTGAACCCCCCAGTCAGAATAGAGCTATTGCGTCAAACAGTAGTGATATCTTTTTCTTTCTCCGCTAGCAATTCATCAATCTTGGCTGTGTACTTATCAGTCAGCTTTTGAATCTTGTCCTGGAGATCTAACGATTCATCCTCGGAGATTTCGCTATTTTTTTCCTGTTTGCGGACAGAGTCAACGGCGTCCCGACGGATATTCCGAATGGAGACTTTCCCTTCTTCCGCCATCTTTGCTGCCATTTTTACGAATTCCTTGCGGCGATCGCTGGTCAGTGGCGGAATATTCAACCGGATTATCTGACCATCGTTGCTTGGAGTCAAGCCGACATCTGAGAGAGAAATCGCTTTCTCTATCTGGTTCAGGCTGCTCTTGTCATACGGTTGAATGATAATTGTACTAGCATCCGGCGTGTTGATACTTGCCAGAGACTTCAGGGGCGTTGGGCTACCATAGTACTCAACCATGATCCGGTCGAGTAGACTGGCATTGGCACGACCCGTGCGAATGGTATTGAAAGCTCGTTGAGTTGCCTCAACTGCCTTATGCATAGTGCTTTCGGCGTCAGCTAACTTCATAGGAACCTCCCACAATTGTTCCGACAGATTCTCCCTTAACAGCGCGGTAGATATTACCCCGCACCGTAAGATCAAATACCATAATCGGGATACTATTCTCTTTACATAATGCGATCGCGGTACTATCCATCACCCGCAAATCATGAGTGAGGACGTGCCCGTAGGTGAGACTCTGATAGCGATGGGCATTGGGATTTAGCTTGGGGTCACTATCATAAATCCCGTCTACTTTAGTCGCTTTAAAGATCACCTCCGCGTCGATTTCTGCCGCTCGCAGGGCGGCAGTGGTGTCAGTGGTGAAGAAAGGATTACCCGATCCGGCTCCAAAAATCACGACTCGTCCTTTTTCCAGATGGCGGATGGCACGACGGCGAATATAAGATTCTGCGACTTGCTGCATAGCGATCGCGGTTTGCACTCGCGTCGGGATTTCGATTCGCTCCAGGGCGTCTTGCAAGGTCATGGCATTCATCACCGTGGCAATCATGCCAATGTAGTCAGCCGTTGCCCGATCCATTCCTGCCGCCGACGCTTTAACGCCTCGAAAAATATTACCACCACCGACGACAATTGCCATCTGGACGCCATCGCTCACCACTTGGGCCACTTCAGCCGCGATTTCTTGAACAACGACTGGATCAATGCCGTAGCCCAAGTTGCCCATCAAGGCTTCACCACTCAACTTTAGTAAAACCCGTCGGTATTTCATCCCCATGCTACGACTCTTTTCCTTCTCAATTTGTCTCCCACATAAGATAACAGTCCAGACGTTTTATGTCTCTCTTGCCGATTCGAGAAATATGTTCTAGTTGCGCCACTTCAGAGCGCTGCCAATTGCCTTTGTCGATTTGGGTGAGACGGCTTCCCCGGCGAGGATAGCCGCGATCGCATTTTGCAAATAAGGCACCTGTACCGCTAATGGTGCTTGAGCATTATCGTCAATTCGCCCACTGTAGCGAAGAATCCCCAGGTCGTCCAAGAGAAATGCCTCTGGGGTCTTCTCAGCACCAAAGCTATGAGCCACGTCCTGAGTTGAATCCCAAAGGTAAGGAAAATTAAGCTTCCTTTCCAGACTAAACTGCTTCATGTTCTGGAAGCTTTCTTCCCGATACTGATTAGCATCATTGGCATTAATGCCAATCAAGGTAAAACCCTCGTGCTGAAACTTGGCTTGAATTTGTTTGAGCCTGTCTAGATAGGAGAAGACATGGGGGCAGTTGTTGCACATAAAAATTACCCCCACTACCCTCCACCGTTCCAGGTAACGGGAGAGGTGGTGGACTTGATCATCAATTCCCGGCAGTTCAAAATCCGGAGCATGACTGCCAATGGGAGTACCAGTCTTTTCCATGAGGCTCATCTGCTTGCCTTTTGTGAACAACAATTCTCTGAAAAGAACCCATTAGGTGTCTGCCTAGTCTTGATCCTATCTGCTCTTTCACTCATTCGCCCTACCAGCCTCTTGTGATAGCTTGATAGCCAATTAACTTATAGACAAGTTTTGCAGCTGTAAATTGAGAGACTACCGAATCAACAACGGGTGCCAGTTCCATGACATCGCAACCAATGACTTGATGGGTTTCAAACACTCGCCGTAAAAAGGTAGTGAGAGCGTACCAGTTCAGTCCACCGGGTTCTGGTGTCCCGACCCCCGGCATCTGAGCCGGGTCAAGTCCGTCTAAGTCAATCGTAATAAATACTCGTTCGCTAGAGATCCGTGCGATCGCTCGTTCTATCCAATCGGGATCTTTAGCTATCTCCCGCGCCCACATCACGGGGATTGATTTCTCCTGAATCAGATCCGCTTCTTCTTTGCAAATACTGCGGATGCCAATTGGCAGCGTTGGTAACCCCATATCCACAATCCGGCGCATCACACAAGCGTGGTTGTGAATCGAGCCTTCGTACTCATGGCGCATGTCGCCGTGCGCGTCTATCTGAATCACCGTGAAAGGTTCTCTTGAGGCGAGGCGGTAGGCATCCACAATCCCGGTAGTAATGCTATGTTCGCCGCCCAAGGCAATCACAAATTTGTCGTCTTGAATCAGCTGGGACACTGCCTCACGGGTGACACCGAGCATCTTTTCTGACGATATCACTTGACCGTTGCGCGTGTCGGCAATAGAAGGGTGAGTAAAAATCCGGGCATCCCAGCAAGTTTCCCGCTCTAGCTCATCGTCGTAGTATTCCAGCTGCACAGACGCCTCCAAAAGGTCGTCTGGTCCGTTCTCACAGCCTTTACGGTAACTTGTCGTCGCCTCGTAGGGAATCGGTAAAATGACTACTCGCGACTCTTTATAGGACGCCTTTATTTCAGAACCCAGAAATGGCTGAACAGCGGTAGATGTTTGCACCAGCATGAAGGAAACACACAAGAATTTGCAAAACTTAATCTTGACACATTCCCAGAGCCAGCGGCAAAGGGAAATTCCTGAATTGCTGCTTTGGGTCTACAGCCCATCAATGGTGAGCTACGAGA
>CBDTXL010000634.1:0-3376 GCA_965364435.1 uncultured bacterium | reverse complement strand
AGCTGGCACAACCTTTAGACATATACTTTTTTAAAATTAAATTCAATAAAGCTTTATCAGTTTTTCAGAACTTCTTGTAAATTGTGAAGACTAAGTAAAAGTATTATCTACCTGCTATCGCTCTTTACAACTTTTAGTTAAGATAACGTCAGTCAGCCCTATCATGCATCTCAACTACCCTGGGTAACTCTACAATCAGCGAATTTCTTGAATCTACTAATAAACAGTTGCAGTAATCTTATAACTTCCAAGGATTCGCATCTGCAAGAAATTCCTAGCTGACTCACCTGCAACCTTAAATAAAGCTGCATAAAAACCTTACCTCTATCGAACTTAGAAGTTTTTCAAGCGATAGAGCTAAGAATATGGCGGCTAATCAATGCCTTCTTTAACTCTTTCCGTGAGGGTTCGATAGTACTGTATGAAGACGCTAAACGCTATGACTATTAATTCTCTATATATTCTCACGAGCGAGGTTAGCCAATTGAAATATAAACGATTAAATTATTGTTTTTTATATCGCAGAAAGCCTAAATTAGCTAAGCCAATTCAGAACAGAGAGTCTGTATTTGAAACAATCAACATAGATAAAACTATGAATTTTCTAAAAAAGGATGGTTTTTCTTTAGGGATTAACCTGCCTCAAGAAGTTGTTCAGGAAATCAATGACTTTGCAATGCACACGCCTTGTTATGCGAATAAAAATGCCAAAATGGGGTTTTATTATGCCGACAAAGAACAAGCACAAACGAAGTATGGCAAGCCATTGGTCATTGGAAGTTATTACAACACAGCTTTACTCTGTCCAGCCATTAAAAAACTGGAAAGTGATCCAAAATTATTAGAAATCGCTGCTAAGTATCTGGAGGCTGAACCAATACATCAGGGAAATCAACTTTGGTGGAGTTTTGCAGTAGAATCAAGTATCTATGAGCGACGCCGAGCGGCTCAAGTATTCCACCATGATTTGGATAATCGTCGTGTTCTGAAATTTTTATTTTATTTAACAGATGTAGATTTGTGTAGTAGTCCTCATGTCTGTGTGCGGGGGAGTCACGTCAAGAAGAAGCTTTCACATCGGTTTCTCCGTAGAGGACATTCCCACCAAGAAATCGCTGAGTATTACGGCTATGAGAATATAGTACCTATCTGCGGTAAAGCCGGTTTGGGATTTGTGGAAGATTCACTTTGCTTCCACAAGGGAACTCCTCCCGGTAGTAGAGATCGCCTCGTATTACAAATAGAATTCGCCGTCAAGGACTATGGGCTACCCAATGATCTAAGAGAGCCTTCTCAACTAGAATGCCTTCCAAGAGAGCCGGTTGACAGCAATAAAGTTCCGGTTAAGAGGACTTAAGAGGAAAGACTAGTTCTGGGTAAGAGGGAAGAGGTAAAGGGCGAATTGTGAAGAAGAAGTAAACTTTTTTTTACTCCCATGGTCAGTTTAAAAGTAGTGGTTAATATAGGCTTGATTCAGCAAGAGCAGATATTAGAGATTTACCAGAGCTAGTGCATCGAACCATCAGAGTCAGCTGTTCAGGTGAAGCACACTCATTATCCCTAGAGGTAAAGCTCATGTTAACCGGCTCACCATCCATTCTGACCCAATACCTGGAGTCGGACAGTAATGTTGATTTGAGCCAAGGGACTATTCCCACCTGCAAAATCCCTAATCACAGCCCAGCGATTCAAGCAAATAGCTATTACTTTGGGCATTCTGAATGGGCGAAAAACTACTTTGAAGCCTGTCACCGTGATGATAACTTCAAGGCACGCTGGCGATCGGCGATCGGTAGTTGGGACAACAAAGTTGTAGTTGATATAGGCTGCGGTCCCGGTAATCTATATGCCTCACTCGGAGGTTCACCTCAAGTATTAATTGGTGTGGATGTCTCCTACGGTGCATTGGAGATGGCGCAGCGGATCGGCTATACACCGCTCCTAGCAGATGCCCACCACCTCCCCTTCATTGCTGGCTTTGCTGATGTTGTTGCCCTCAATGCAACCCTGCACCACTGCGATGATATGGCTCAGGTTTTAGCAGAAGCTGCTCGTTTAGTGCGTCCCGGCGGGATTTTAGTAACGGATCATGACCCCCAACGGACTGCCTGGGACTACAAAGGGATTGCCCTGTTCTTGTGGAATACGCGGTTACCGTGGTATCGCCTGATAAAACGGGGTGGTCACGCTTCGGCAGAAGAGCAGAAGTGGTCTTTGGCGGGTGAGGTTCATCACAAACCTGGTGATGGGATGACACCAAATCTTTACTACAAAACCTTAGAGCCTCTCGGCTTTACAGTCAAGCTTTATCCCCACAACCATACCGTTGGTGCTGAGGTGTTACAAGGCAACTATGGTCGAGCAGCTTGGAAGTATCGCTTTGAGCAGCGATTGTCTGGTATCAAACCGGATTCGCCCGAAGCCGCGTTATCTCTAATGTGCATTGCCAAGCGCACTGATTGAGTCTCAGCGCTAGTTCATTGCAGTTGTAGAGGGAGTACAACGATGAATCGACATGAGTATGCGGACAAAATTTTCCAAAGAATTTCAGCGTGTAAAGCATCTTTGCAGAGAGATTTCTTTGGTTCAGATAAAATTAACAACTTCATCATTGACAATCTCCTGAGTGAAGACGAGGCACGAGAAATCTACAATGCTTTTCCAAGAAAGGAGGAGATGGTACCTGCGAATAGCCTCAGAGGGTCTAAGTATATTGCAGTACAGATGAATCGATACAATCCTCTGCTGGAGGAAATCATCTACGCCTTTCAGGAACCGAAAATTGTTTCTCTCATTGCTGAAATCACCAAAATTGAGAAGCTGTTACCAGACGCAAGTCTTTATGGTGGTGGAATTAGCCTGATGACTCAAGGCTCTTTCCTGAATCCCCACCTCGATAATTCCCACGATAAAGAGCGGCAGAATTATCGGGTTCTCAATGCGCTCTACTACGTGACCCCGGAATGGAAACAGGAGTATGGTGGGAATCTTGAACTTTGGCCTTATGGTCTCAAGGCAAAACAGCAGACTATATGGAGTCAGTTCAATCGGCTTGTCGTCATGGTCACAAACAAGACTTCACTCCATTCTGTGAGTCCTGTCCTTGCAAATGCTCACAGATGTTGTGTCTCAAACTATTATTTCTCTCCCAAGTCAATTGAGGACAAGGATTATTCTCACGTTGCCTCATTCCGAGGTCGCCCGGAGGAGAAAGTCAAGGATGTGATTTTGCAGGCTGATGCTGGTTTACGCAACTTAGTGCGTAGGGGTTTACCGAAAGTGGTTATCGACAACTCTTTTAGATACCAAAAGTAAGGATTTCGTAGCAAGCAGACAAAAAACAACGCTAAGAGCCTATCCGAAAAATCATGAGCAG
>CBDTXL010000633.1:0-3377 GCA_965364435.1 uncultured bacterium | reverse complement strand
GAGGAACCAAAATGGTCTGGATGGGCGGTAGATTTGGCACTAACCCAGATTAAACCCCATAGCTAAGCAAATTTTAACAAGCTCTATAGATTGACATACTCACCGCGCTAAAGCGTCGGTGATTCTTGACACTTCACTGGGACGTGCTACTGAGGTAATCTTACAGTTCCTCTGTGTCCGTTTAGAGTCGTGGCAATGCCCTATCCCGACTTTTTCTATATTTACCGAGGCGTTTTCATCCCGGTCGTGTTCTGTACCACAATTTAGGCAAAGTATAGAACGCACGGACAAATCAACTTTGCCCCATTTGAACCCACAATCAGAACAAACCTGACTTGTAGGTTCCCATCGGCTAATCACTACGAACTTTCGTCCGTACTTATCGGATTTCGCCTCAACTAAAACCCTGAACTCTCCCCAACCTTGCTGACTGATAGCTCTTGAAAGTTTGCGGTTTTTAACCATCCCAGCCACATTCAAATCCTCCAAGACGATAGTTTGGTTCTCACTAACGACTTTGGTTGACAGCTTGTGCAAGAAATCTTTACGAGTATCAGCAATCTGGTTGTGAGCTTTTGCTATCTGAATATGGGTTTTGTTTCTACGATTCGAGCCTGGTTGCTGACGAGCTATCTTTTTTTGAAGCTTGCGTATTTTACGGTCTAGTGCCTTGTAACAGGGACTAACAGCTTTTTCTCCGTTGCTCATTACCGCGAAAGTTTTGATACCTAAATCAATACCGACACTTTGGTTTTTGGCGTTGATATTAATTGGTGTAACTTCTACTACAAAGCTCAATAAATAGCGATTAGCGCAATCCTTGATAACAGTAACTGAACTAGGTTCAGAGGGTAGCCTTCTCGACCAAATAGGTTTTACAACTCCGATTTTTGCTAGATAGACGCCATCCTCTTTAAGGGAAAATCCACCAATCCTAAACCGTGCAGATTGACTAGAAGTGCGTTTTTTGAATTTGGGATAACCAACCTTACGACCTTTTCTCTTCCCTTTACAAGAATCGAAAAAGTTCTTAAAAGCTACTTCTAAATCAGCTACAGACTGCTGCAATGGGATATTTGATACTTCACTAAGCCAAGCTCTACCTGGCGTCTTTTTTGCTTGAGTAATAACCAGCTTCTGAAGTTCAGCCGACTTAGGTTTCTTCTCGGATTGTTTACAGATAGCTAGAGCATCATTCCAAACAACTCTAACGCAACCAAACAACTGAGCTAAACTCTGTTTCTGTTCGTCTGTTGGATAAAACCTGTAGCGATATCTAGCTTTCATCTGCATGTCCTCCTTAATTACAGTATACTAAATGTGTTGCTATTTGACAGGACAATTTTATGAAAACTGAGAAAATATTTTTGAGAGTTACCGAATATGAAAAAAGACAGCTTGTAGAGGAAGCTGTTAGACGTGGTATGACCCAATCAGAATTAATTAGGAGTTTAATCGCTCGTTTCCCGGAGCCGGATAAAAGTCCCCCTAGAAGGGGGAGGCTTGAATCCCATTAATTTTGGTCAACTACCACACACTAACCCGTAGGGTATAGTGTGGGATGTTCGCCAGGATTATCTTTGCTAAATTTTACTGTTGCTGGGTAATGCCACAAATCTAAATTGAACGAGATGACAGGCTATTTTAAGGCAGCAACACCAAAGGTTGCGTTGAACTTGCGGCACCAGATTCCAGCAGATTTATAGTCAGCTAGATTGATATTGTCAGGAATGGGATAGCTTTGAGAACCACTAAACTTTTGCAAGGGAGCAAGAATCACATAATCGGACTGTTGAATCGGATAGGAGGGTGGTTTAGTAGAACCAAGCACGTTATCAGAACGATGTAGGATTACCACTAAATCTGGCCCTTTGTCTGAGGTTTTAAATGATTTATCTAGGTCTAAATAAGGTTGACCATCCTTCATGACAATTCTGGCTGTTCCTTGGGTAGGATGTTCTCCAGAAACAAAAGTGCCAGATTTGACTGCCTCTTGGTTTACAGTTCTAGCTGATTCTGTTGAAGTAGGGTTTGACTGCGTAAGGGGGCTTGCTTGAGGCTGATTTACTGATTCTTGTCGCGTACAGCTAACCGTTAACAAGCAAGCGATACTAAGCGTTAGTAAATGTTTCAGTTTCATGGGTAAAAATTCCTCAAACTATTTCATCCGTTCAACTAGATGCTCTGCCACCCGCAAGGCATTAGCGATAATGGTTTGGGGTCGGGTAAGTCTTCCACCGTCAGCCACCATTCGATTGAATGAGTCGCAACTTGCTCTGGAGTTAGAGGTGCGTAAGCTTCTGCATTTCCCTCTAGTGCTTCCTTACTGACTTTCCCTAGGGTTTGAATCTGTCCCATTGGGTAGTCATAACCGTCCTCACCCCTCCATAAATAAGTGTGATGTGTAGCGAGCAGGGAGCGTTGGCAAGTTGATTTCAGTGAAGTGCTTTGACTGTGTTGATAATCTAAATGCTGAAGATGAGTAGAAGGTGAGGGGAAACTGAGCAACGAATTTGAGAATTTTGATAGTTCACTGAGAGATGCCGAAATTTTTTCTGTCAGTGTTCAGAGTCAAGTTGCTGTAATGTTATCGGTGAAACAATCCTTTAAAGTGATCGGTGAGAAGATTGCACCTCAGAGAACTCTCAAAGGCAGCACTGTTTTTGCTGGTGTAGTCTATTTCCAATCGTGATAGAAAACAAAGATGAGTACGACCAGGATATTCAACAGTTCTAAATTTTTTCAGCCGACGGATGGGGAGCCTATTCGTTCGGTCGTTACGGAATCCGAGGATGCCGTCGTTGTAGCCTGGTACATCAAGCCAGGACAGGAAATTGCCGCGCACATCCATCCTAACGGGCAAGATACTTGGACTGTTTTGGCGGGGAGGGGGGAATATTATCTGGATAAAGCAGGCACTACGAAGCCAATCGTTGCAGGAGATGTGGTAGTCGCTTATCCCGAATGCGTACACGGAGTATTCAACAATGGTGATGAGCCATTGATTTTTATTTCAGTTGTATCTCCTGCCGATGCGGGGTATCAACTTGTCTCGTTAGAAGATTCTTTGGCTTTCCATCCCTAACCATTCAATCCAGTCACCAGAAGCCGAACGGGCCCAAACACTGCGTTGGAGCCGACTGTATTCAGCTTAGCTGTGGAGCCAGCGGTCATCTGTAGCAGCTCAATTGTGCCCTTATCTCGCTATCCCAAAAACAGTTTAATACGCCTGATTGTTGCTTTGCCCTCAATAGCGATCGCGACGCCTACCCTTGAAACATCTCCAGCAGGTACTTGCAGAAAACAACTCGATGTGCGCTCACTACACACAAATACCTCATGAGCTTGCAGCCCAAACCATGGAAACGTTATATAGT
>CBDTXL010000632.1:0-3381 GCA_965364435.1 uncultured bacterium | reverse complement strand
ACACTATTTTCTGGGAAATGTGCAGGTCACCATTGGGCATAGTGGTTCCGCTGAGGTTTGCTCCCTCAATGTTGACTCCACTCAAGTTAGCTCCACTCAAGTTGGCTCCACTCAAGTTGGCTCCACTCAAATTAGCTCCACTCAAATCTGTATCGCTCAAGTCTGCCCAAATTAGGTTTGACCTACTCAGGTTTGTCCAACTCAGGTTAGCCCCTTTTAGGTTGACTCCAGGCAGGTCAACTCTACTCAAATCTATCCCTGAAAGTGACACATTAGGAGCAATCAAGTAGGCTCCAGCATCAGTTGGGTCAAACCCCTGGGGAAACTGGGTTTTTTCGTTATATATACTTCTTTGTAAGTTGACCTTATTGAGGTTTGCCTCTCTCAAGTCTGCCTCATGCAAGTAGGCTCCCATGAGGTTTGTCTCATTTAGGTCAGCTCCAATCAGGTTGGCTCCCCGCAGGTCTGCTCCAATTAAACTAGCTTCACAGAGGTTAGCTCCATTTAGATCCGCCCCCATCAACCCAGCCATCATCAGATTGGCTCCACTCAAATCCGCACCAGTCAAACTCGCAAAACTCAGGTTGCTTCTGGTCAAGTGAGCGCCCATCAAGTCAGCCCCGCTTAAGTCAGATCCCCGCAGGTTAGCTCCCTCCAAGTCAGCCCTCCGCAAGTCAGCAGCCCCCAGAGAGGTGCGGCTCAAGTCTGCCTGCAACAGGTGCGCTTCCCTCAGGTTTGCCTGCGTGAAATCTGACCCCCTCAGCTTCGCTTGCTTAAGGTTGATCCCCCTCAAGTTAGCTAGAAAAAAATCCCTTTCTCCCGCCGCATATTTCTTTAAGAGTTCATCAGGGTGCATGCCTTTACCTCTGTTGCTTTGTTTGCAGCAACACTTAATTAGGTATGTAGAGTTTAGGAAACCTAAACCTGATGCACCCTCTAATCCCACCTTTGCCTTGCCAAGGAGGCGACGGGGGAATCTTAGTTTATATCTTTATATATAGTAAGTTTATTTGTCTGATTTTTAACAGCTTTTTGCTTTCTCCTGTTTCACTCCTTGGATAAAAAGCTTATTTGGAAGCAGTTCTGATGAAAAGAGTCCCACCACTTGAGTGGTGGGAGCAGCCAATGTCAGCTAATTTATTTTAGCGATCGCCTTCCGCTTGGATTAGCCGACTACTACTTCGTGGAAGCTGCCATTTGGTCTTGCAGCTGGCTTTTCACAGTTTTGAACTCAGTAGCCATTTGCTTCTCCTGCTCATGGCTGAAGTTGTCGCTGATTTTGGGGAACATCTCGTTCTCTTCTTGCTGGACGTGAGCTTGAACCGCTTGCATCAGCTGCTGAACTTGAGCTTTGAAGTCATCGGTAGCAGAGGGATTCAAAGACTTGATTGTCTCCAGCATCCGCTTCATTTCAGCCTGCTCATCATACAGTTCCTGGGTGTCTTGGTAGTAAGAGCGGATTGCTGGGTAGACCACTTGTTCTTCGGCTGTGGCATGGGCGCTTAAATCTTTGTAGATTTGGCCGAAATACTCTTGGATCTTCTGAGGATCGTTAGTACCCTGAACTTCCGCGAAAAGGGTATTGACCTTGGTGTGGTCCATGCGAATGAGATCCCGGATTTTCATCTCATCATCGCTACGAGTGACTGCACTACCAACTACACCACTCAATGCGGCGACAGCATCTTGAACCCGACCCCAGAGTCCTTGATCTGGGTCTTGACCCGTCAGTTCACGAGTGCCTAGAATTTCCAGGATTCCTTTGAGTTGCTCTTGATGAGCGCGATTATCAAAGTTAACGGCATTTAAGGGACCGATCGCCGCCATAACGTCAGCGCCAACAACTTGGGCAGCCTTGTGGATCAGAAGTCCAGACATGGCTTGTTTGTGCTTGAGCAATTCATGCTGAGCTACCTTTTCAAAAAGAGTAAGCTCAGAACCTTGCATCATTTGCTGAACTTGCTCAACTAGCTTCTGGGTTGTCTCTCTCGGCTCTCCCTTGACGCCGTATTGAACGATAACTGTGTCTAGAACGCCCAAGTTTTTCTGATCATCTTGGAGAAAGTCCTGTAGACGCTTACGAATCTCTTCATCCGTAGTCGATTCTATGAATTTTTGTTCGTTGGAAATGATCAGGTTTTGGATCGCTTTCATGTCTTCTAGCTTTTGGGCGATCGCAATACGTTTTGTATCGTCAAGTGTTACTACCATTGGTTGTTCTCTTAAGGATCTTTATGAATCTCAACTCTTTCAGTTTGTCATTGAGGTGAATTCGAGCCATCCTTCTCTTGAGAGATTTCTAAGGATTAGTCGAAATCACCAAAAATCTTACAACTTTGGCGCTGTTTCTGCTTGAGTTCGTCGCTGCTGTAGATTAACACCTTAGATAGATGATTTTTGAGTATTATTCATTCCTGATAAAGCTGATTATTTTGGATTATTAAGATTTTTAATCATGCTCAGAAAGTAAAAGCTTTACCAGAAAATGTCGGAAAAGAGTTTTTAGACAACTTGCCGCTCAGTTAGATATTATCCTTCACGATTTCACTATTGAGATTAGTAAGTTGTCTGACATAGGCATCGGTGTGAAGCGTTAGGCTGCCCTCTTGCAGATCCAGCTTTTTGATGCGGAGCGCCATTCCCTCTAGCTCTACATAGGGTAGGTTCACCAAATCTCCTGCCTTTTTTATAAAGGCGATCGCAAATTCCAGTGAAATGCCCTCTCCCTCGGTGCAGTGGAACGCCTCCAGCAACAGGGGTTGCTTCATAGTGCCTGGGCGAATCATAGCAGTGAAGCCAAGACGCCGAATGTCACCCATTTCGTGTAGCAGAATAGTTCCACGGAATCCCATCTTGTCCCCACCCGGCAGATGAACCTCCAGTTGTTGCGGTTCCAAGGTTACGATTTGACCCTCCACATTCAACTCTAGGCTGGGAAACTTGCTACGGATGTAGTCTGAGTTCAAAGCTCGGTTGATATCTTGTTCTGTTAGTACCAAACGGGCAGTAGCATCTACTGGCTGGTTCAGTTCAATCTGACCAAAAAGAGCGCTGAGGAGATCGATTGCAATACTATCGGTGTGCAGTTCTATTTCCTGCACACGAATGTCTTTTTGCATGACTAGCCCTTGAGCCGCAATCGAGACGGAATTCACCTGTCCCTGAACCATCTTAAGCAGATCAGTTCGGACATCTACATCTATGTTCTCTACTTGATCAAGCTGGGTCGCGATCGTCTTCTCGGCTGCCTCAGAGAGCGCCTGCTCCTCCAGCCGTGGCTCGTCTGGCATCGCTTTGTAACCTCCTCGTGTGTTACCGGCTACTCTAGACGCTTAGCACTAAGCCATGTATCTGCATCACGGAATAAGCAAATTGGTAGAC
>CBDTXL010000631.1:0-3382 GCA_965364435.1 uncultured bacterium | reverse complement strand
TATCAATCGGTTGGCGCACCGTCTTAATAATTCCCTCAATCTTCTCGCTGATGCCGCCTAAGCCCAACAGACTCGCCATAAAGCTGATTACCACTGGCAGCGATGTACCTAGGGCATTCTCAATCAACTTCGCCGCCCCATCGACAGCACCATTCGCGATCGCACCTACCGAATCCGTAACCGCATTAACCAACTGGGCAATCTGACTGCCACGCTCAATAAAGAACATGATGATGTCATAAATTGCCTTACACGCTTTAATAAATGCACTCGCTGGGTTCAATAGGCTCACCACCCACAGCACCCCTGCCTTAATCACATTTTCGATAACGAAGGTCTTAATGGTGTCAATCACCATCACTTTCAAGTCACCAATCTTATCTTGGAGGAACTGCCATAGACCTGCTATTCCTTCATTCTTTAAGATGACGAACATCTCGAAACTTGATTCCAAGGCAGCGAACATCTTTTCTCCGTTCTTGCCCAATGCCTTGATAACTCGTGACTTAATCCCTTCATAAACCACCCCCAGAACTTGCATCACTAGGCTAAAGATGCCCTTGAGGTCAAAGCTTTCCGGCATTGTAATGCCTGCTCCTGCCATAGCACCCGTCAGCCAGCCCATCAAACCCTTCTGGAGATGCTTCTCGATATTGCCGGAGAATTTATCAAAACCTTGCTTGATTCCGGAAATCAGGTTTCCCAAGAAACCAATGGGGTCTAAGATAATTTTGTCGATTGCACCTGCGGCTTTTGCCAACACACCCATCAGCATATCTTTAAGTTGCATGATGGTTTGAATCGTTCCAACGATCGCATCTTTAGCCTTATCTTTCAGACCCCGATTTTCTTCCTTCCTCTTCTCGATTTCGGCATCGATTTGTTTGAGGTTCTCACTGTATTTCTGTGCCAGGGAGTCGATTAACTCATCCTGCTTATTATTAACACTCTCCTCTAACTGATCGAACTTACCCTGAATGTTCTGGGCGGCTTCTTGCCCTACCTGCCTGAGATTTTCTGGCAAACCAGCGACATACTCCTGAATGTTCTGCTTGCCAGAGGCAATCTTCAGTTTCGCCTCATTCAGCTTTTGAGCAACGAAGTTGGCAATGCCGGTGAGGGTGACATCCATCGAATTGAGATACAACTGTCGCCCATCTACAAAGAATTGATTCACCTCTGGCGGCAACCCATTCCAAGCATCGCTAACGCGCTCACCCCAGCCCGTTACGTCGTACCACTCACCATAGCGCTGCTTCTCCCACGCTTCCATTTTTTGACCAACATAAGTCTCAAATTTCTGCTTGGCAGTTGCTGCACCGGCATCAAACTTACTGGTGACCTCTGCATCTATACCATTGAGGACAGTTTCAACTTCTCCTTTGGTCTTTTCGTAGATGCCATTAATTTCTTTGGCGATTTTAGTCCGTTCCTGGGTATCCTTACCCTGAGTTTCGCTCTGAGCGCCCATTACCTGAGCTAATAGCTGCTCCCGCTCACCGTGCATTCCTTGAAGTTGCGTTTGGCTCGTTGCCTGTGCTTCAGCTTGAGCCTTATTCAGAGTCGCTTTTTCGTCCTGGCGATAGGCTTTTGGTGCCTCGACAGCATTGGCTTGAGCTGCTTTCTTTGCTCCTAGAGCCTCCTGAAACTGTGGCTCATTGGACTTCTTGAGTTGTTCTTCCGTAAGATGAGCATCAGCCATTTGCTGGTCGATTTCTTGGCTATTCGCCTTGAGCGGATCGGATACTTCCGATTCCGGCTTGGGCTTTGGTGCTGCCTTTTCTGCACCAATGTCTGTCTGTGGAGAACCCGCCTCCGGGGGCTGCAACGGGGTTACTGGTTTGGGTTCAATGCCACTGGTATTGGGGGCTTCTTTGGTTTTCTCTTCAATGGGACCAGCAGCTTGTTCTTGCTCCTGAGTGACCTGTGAGGACATATCCTGCTTCACAGAATCGATTTGATTACTGTCCTTAAATTTCTTCGCGTCTTCCTCGTTGTTGGGAATAACAGCAGCAATTTTTTCCATCAGTGCTGCTTTAAAGGCTTCGGCGTTGAATTCTCCAGGCTGCTGCTGGTTCATTTCCCCAACTTGCTTGTCTTGCGCCTTGCTCTCTACCTCATTAGCTGGAGGTTCCGCCGCATCCTGCGCTTCTTTAGATTCCGCTTTAGCTGGGTCGTGTTTTTTCTTGTCTTGAGCTACTCCCTTGGCCTTATTAACTACTGCCTGAAATGCCGGGTCATCTTGAAGCGAAGCTAGAGACTTCGCGCCACCTCCTCCGGCAGAAGTATCAGATGTACTGCCTGAATCGGCTGGCTTAGTGGCATTCTGTTTTGCTGCTGCCGTGCCGCCATTCCCCTGTCCCTGGGATTTCGCCGCCGTCGTGCCCCCTTTAGCGGCACAAGCCTGAGACTTCACTCCCCCTTGTCCCGACTCAGTTGCGGTTGCTGCCGCCTGAGCTGGTTTTGCTGGCTGTACCTTGTTATCTTTCTCAGTCTGTTGTTGGGGATTCTCCTTGAGCTGGATTGCTGGTTGAGCAAGAGAAGATACAGCAGAGAGTCCTTTGGCTTGTATCTTGTTTCCTTTGTTCACCCACTGGGTGGCTGATTTCGGCTGAACCGCACCTGTCTGCTGTACTACATGCGTCAGTTCATGTGCAAGTAACTGTTTGCCCTCATTGCTCCCTGGATTGTATTTGCCTTCGTTGAAATAGACATCAGAGCCATGATTGAACGCCTGGGCGTGCAACTCCTTATTCATCTGAACCGCCGTGCTGCCAGTATGGATGCGGACCGAGCTAAAATCGTTGCCAAAGCGCGGTTCCATGAAGGAGCGAACGTCTTCATCCAATGGGCTGCCAGAGCCAGATTGACTCGCCAAAGTGTTCTCTATACTCGAACGAAGCTGGACCACCCCATCCCGGCCTGTTTGTTGAACCGATGGTTTCGTTTGGATATCTTCTTCTTCCTCACTCTGGCGCTGAATGAGTGGAGTTATGGAGTCCGCTAGGGGCTGCCTTTGGAGGGGGTCTTCTTCCCCTGCTTGTGAGCGCTCAATGGCTGCCGGGTTAGTCGCTTCGGTCATGGACATCACCCGCACAGCCATCGCGTCGGCTTCGATCTCGTACTTATCCCCTGGAGCGCCAACCGTCAGCTTGGGTTGAACCAACTGCATTGAATGGTCTTCTTTTTCCGACTCTTGTGCGACCTCACTCTGGCGCTGCACCGTGGCGTTCTCTAGTTTGGTCTGAACGGGTAATGATTCTTCTGCTTCTTCCTCAACGTTTGCTTCACTCTGGCGCTGCACCGTAGCGTTCTCTAGTTTGGCCTGAACGGACGCTGACTCATCCTCTTGCTCAAGTTTCGCTTCCGGCTGCTCTTCAAT
>CBDTXL010000630.1:0-3383 GCA_965364435.1 uncultured bacterium | reverse complement strand
ATCCTGAAATCCACATAACTTAAAGCTTTCAACGATCCATATCTACAGCGCAGACCTTAGAATAATGCAGTGAAACTACGAGCCTGCGGGTGTTGCAGCGATTTTGAGTTGAAAGTCCCCGCAATTAGGGTCACGCATCTGGATCTCGAAACGAGATTTTAGAGCGATAGTTGACCTGTGATGCAAACAAAAAGGAGATTACTAATGAACAAGGGCGAATTAGTTGATAAGGTTGCGGAAAAAGCCACTGTGACCAAAAAACAAGCCGATGCGGTGTTATCTGCGGCGTTAGAAGCGATTATGGAAGCCGTTTCCGAGGGTGACAAAGTCACGTTGGTGGGCTTCGGCTCTTTTGAGTCGCGGGAGCGCAAAGCCCGTGAGGGTCGCAATCCGAAAACCGGCGACAAGATGGAAATCCCGGCGACTAAGGTTCCTGCCTTTTCTGCCGGTAAGCTGTTTAAGGAGAAAGTTGCGCCAGAGAAATAACGGCTGATTTTAACGGAACCTATCCTTGAACCGACCGACTCACGGGGGAAACTTAGCCTGGGCAGCGACACTGGCAGGCTGTTCCCCTTCTTTGATTCTTGATTTTTCTGCGAGTATCAACCCACTGGGACCTCCAAAAAGTGCGATCGCGGCGATTGAGCAAGAACTAAAAGACCTGGTAGCCTATCCCGACCCCAATTACCACCAGCTACGGGCGTCTCTGAGTCAATTGCACCCCACTCTGACGCCTGACTGGATTCTGCCGGGGAACGGCTCCGCCGAGCTGCTAACTTGGGCTTGTAGGGAGTTATCAGAACTGGAGGAAACTTGTATACTCACCCCGGCATTTAGCGATTACCAACGCGCCCTCAAGGCGTTTGAGGCAAATGTCAGGGAGTACCCTATCGATTTGAGATTTAAGACTTTAGATTTGCGATTAGCAATCCAAAACCCAAGTCGAGCGGGAGCGCTCGCCAAGGAGCGACCCAAAATCCAAAATCGAAGTGGTTTGCTGCTGAATAATCCCCACAATCCCACAGGTCAGTTGTTTGACCGAGAGACAATTATGCCTCTTTTAGAGCAATTTGCTCTGGTTATAGTGGATGAAGCCTTTATGGATTTTCTACCTCCTGACCAGCAGCAAAGCCTGATACCAGTGGTGCAGAACTATCAAAATTTGGTGATTCTGCGATCGCTCACCAAGTTCTACAGCCTCCCTGGGCTGCGGCTAGGTTATTGCGTCGCTCACCCCGACCGGCTCCAGCGTTGGCAGCAGTGGCGCGACCCTTGGCCAGTGAACGTCCTAGCCGCTGCTGCCGCTACCGCTGTAGTGCAGGATACAGAATTTCAGCAGCAAACCTGGGACTGGCTGGTTCCGGCGCGATCGCAGCTATTTCAGGGTCTGGCATCATTACCAGGGTTGCAACCCTACCCAAGCGCCGCTAACTTTTTACTGGTGCAATCTGAACAACCGAGTTCACAGGTGCAAGAAAAACTACTCAAACACCGCCGGATTTTAATCCGCGACTGCCTGAGCTTTCCTGAATTAGGCGATCGCTACTTCCGGGTTGCTGTACGCACAGAGGCAGACAACCAACGCTTACTAGAAGGTCTAAAGACTATTCTTAAAAATTGAAGGTTAAGAGGTTGAAGGTTAGCAGGTTAACAGGTTGCAGGTTATAACTTTCAACAGTAAGCCTTTTAACCTTCCAACTTCCAACCTTCAACCCATTGAACAATGACCGTTGAATACGACCTCATCGTCATTGGGGGCAGCACTGCCGGTACCTATGCCGCCGTTGCCGCCGCCCATTTGAATGCTCGTGTTGCCCTAGTAGAAAATGAGCAGCTACAGACAAACTGGCTGGGTCATGGTGCTATCTACACCCAAGCGCTGACTCAGGTTGGGCATATCGCTCAGCAGGTGCGTGACGCCCCTCAATTTGGTATCCACTTTTCAGTAGCTGACTCAACAAAACATCAACAAGTCCCATCTGTTGAACTAACCGAGGCGATACAGTGGGCTGCGACCGTCGTCTCCACCTGCTCAGAACTGAATTCTCCCCCTGTCTTGGCGTCTTTGGGTGTCGATGTCATTACTGGTATAGGTGAATTTTGCCGACGCCCTCACCTTGGCTTTGTCGTCAATGACCGCCGTCTTCGGGCGCGTGCCTATCTGATAGCAACTGGCTCTCGCCCAGCTGTTCCCGATATCGAAGGGTTACAAACCATAGGCTATCTTACACCGGCAGATATCTGGCAGGAAGGGTTGAAAGAAGGATTACACGTTGGCAAGTTGAAAGTTGAAGAAGAGTTGCAGGTTGGCAGGTTGCAGGTTGAAAGTGACGCTCAAGGCGTCGCTACCGCTTCGCTATCAAGCCAGTCTTCTAACCTACCCTACCCTTCGGGAACGGCTACGCCGAAGGGGAACGCCTACGGCGAAGAACCTTCAACCCTTCAGGGTCGCTGGGTGGTAGTTGGTGGTGGGCCCATTGGCACCCAACTGGCTCAGACCTTGGCGCGGCTAAATTGTGATGTCACTCTTGTCGTGAGGGCTGCCCAGATCTTGTCAAAAGAAGACCCAGAGGCGTCTCGCTTGGTGCAAGCCCAGTTGGAGGCTGAGGGGGTTCGCGTTCTCACCGAGAGTCCGGTTACCCAGGTGAGGCGGATTGATGATAAAAAGTGGGTTCAAGCGGGAAATCACGCCATTGAAGCCGATGAAATTTTGCTTGCTACTGGTCAGCAGCCGAATGTGGAATCCTTAAATCTGGAAGGCGTTGGCGTTAAGGTCCACCGGCAGGGTCTTGAGTTAAACGAGAAACTGCAAACCACTAATCCCCGCATCTATGCTTGTGGAGATGTTATTGGAGGCTATCAGTTTGCCCATATTGCTCAGTATGAAGCCAGCATTGCCCTGAAGAATGCTCTGTTTGCGCCCCTTTTTAAGGTGGATTATCGGGGGATTCCCTGGGCGATCTTTTGTGAACCCCAGTTGGCAAGGGTGGGTCTGACGGAAGCGCAAGCTAGACTTCGCTATGGCAAGGAGGTCTTCGTCGTGCGGCAATATTTCAAAACCTTAGACAAAGCTCAGCTGTTGGGAGAAACTACAGGTTTTTGTAAAATCATTGGGCGTCAAAATGGGGAAATTTTAGGAGCATCGATAGTTGGCCCAGACGCGAGTGAATTGATTGGGGCGATCGCGCTGGCGATTCGGCAGAAGATTAAGATGGGTGCGATCGCGGATTTACCCCAGGTTTCCCCGACTTTGTCAGAGATTACTCAAAAAACCGCTCTTGAGTGGCAGCGGCAACGCCTCAGCCGCAATCGGACTTTACGAAACTTCCTGGAAGGCTTCTTCAACCTGCGGCGCAACTGGTCTTCTTGAAGAGGTTCCTTGC
>CBDTXL010000629.1:0-3390 GCA_965364435.1 uncultured bacterium | reverse complement strand
GAGAGCTGCCACCACAAATCGCTCAGCTGACCAACCTGACTGGGCTAGACCTCAGCAACAATTACCTTAGAGAGCTGCCACCACAAATCGCTCAGCTGACCAACCTGACCCAGCTATCCCTCAGGAACAATCGACTGAGTGTGTTGCCACCAGAAATTGCTCAGCTGACTCACCTGACCCAGCTATCCCTCAGCAACAATCCACTTACCTCGCCGCCTCGTGAGATTGTCTGGCAAGGGAAACGGGCTATATTGGCCTATCTCCGAGAGCGGTCACACAATAGCCAACAGCAGTGGGTATCCAAGCTGCTAGTCGTTGGCGAAGGGGGTGTCGGCAAAACCTCGTTGTTACGGGTGCTGCTTGGCGAAGCGTTTAACACCCAGGAATCAACCACCCACGGCATTGAAATCCGTTCGTTAAATGTGGCTCATCCCACCAAAGCCGATGTCACCATGCAGCTCAACACCTGGGACTTTGCAGGACAAGAAATCAATCACGCCACCCATCAGTTCTTTCTCACCAACCGCTCCCTCTTTCTGGTAGGCTGGAATTCCCGATATGGATTTGAGCAGGGCAAACTCTACTATTGGCTCAACACCATCCAAGCCCTTGCCCCCGATTCATACTAAATCCGTTTTAATAACCCCCTTATTCTCTAAAAGACGGGGAGACGGGGAGACGGGGAGACGGGGAGAAATTGGCGGCTGAAGTCGAAAAAGGGGTATACGAAGCGGATTTGGTATCACCTATCCTCCTCGTTGCCACCCATATCGATCAGCGAGATGCCGACCTTCCCCTTACCGAGTTACGCCGCAAGTACCCCCAGATTATCGGTCAGTGCGAAATCAGCAGTAAGACAGGCAAAGGCATCGATACACTCCGGCAAGCCATTGCTGACGCTGCCGCCAAATTACCGTTAATGGGTGAAATCTGGCCCACTAGCTGGCTCAAGGCTGCTAATGCCCTCCGTTTCCTGTCACAAAAATACAAATATATTACCCCGCAACAATTATGGAAAGTCATGGCTAAATACCGTGTTGACGATGATATTAGTCAGCCAGTACTAGCACAATGGCTCCATGAATTAGGCGAAATTCTTTACTTTCAGAACAATGAAGAACTCAACGATATTGTTATCCTCCAGCCGCAGTGGGTAACCCAATACATCAGCAAAGTCTTGGAAAGTGAAGCGGTCATCAACAGTTTCGGTATCTTCACCCGTGCTTGCATGGATCGACTCTGGCAAAACCTTGTGCCATCCATGCGCGACCACTTTCTACGACTGATGGAGCGATTTGATCTTTCCTACCGCACTCTAGAAAACAAGGATATCAGTCTTGTTGTTGAGCGTCTGCCCTTCGAGCCGCCCAAATATGAACAGAAATGGAACCAAATCAAAGAAACGGGCGATTGCAATGAAATCTCAATGAAATTCAAACTCAATACCATTCCTGCCGGAATTCCCACTTGGTTCATTGCCCGTCAACATCGCTTCACTACCCGCACCCATTGGCGTAACGGTGCCCTCTTTGCTTATAGTCCCGAACAAAAGCATTTGGCATACACTCCCGAACAAGAGCATCTCGCATTGGTGCAAGCCTTTCCCCATGAGCGCTATCTTCAATTGACAGTCCGAGGCTCAAACCCCCTGAATTTCTTTGCCTTGCTCAGGGACGGCATCGAAGTGACTCTCGCACGGTTTCCCGGATTGCAAATTGAACGCAAAATTCCCTGTTGCGGTCATAATGGTCAACCCTGTCGTCACGAATTTAACTACGAGCAATTACTGAAGCGGTACGAAAAAAAGAAGCTAGAAATCGAATGTCCAGAAGCGATAGAAGATGTATCGGTAACACAACTATTGTTCGGCTTAGATTGGAGTACACAGGATGCCGTTCTCTCGCGTCTTGATGAGATAGAAACAACTATTGTTGAGGGACAGGATACCATTCTGGATGAATTAAAGAATCTGCGGGAACTGACGCAGCGTGAATTCACCAATACTTTCCGCCGCGAACAATCAAAAATCGATTCCCATTGCCCCAACGTCTTTATCCTGCGTCCTCGCGATGGTAAAGGATGGAGGAAAGCGACTATAGGACAAAAATTAGATTTACAACTCTACTGCCAAGCACCAGGCTGTTGGCATCCCACCCAAAAAGGTGGTTTATACGAAATAGATGAACCCGCTAAATGGCTCAGGGTAACGGCACCTTATATCGGCAGGTTAGTCCGTGTATTGAAATTTGCTGCACCCATAATTGGTCCTTGGTTGGGTGTCGTAGACGAGAAACAATATGAAACACTATTCAAGAATGACCTTGAACTCTTCAAAGAAGTAGCTGAAAAGTTGCCTGAAATCAAAGATTCTGACGATTTGGAATTAGCCGGTAAAGTTGGTATGGGTGACATAAGCGATCCAGATCCAGAGCGTGCCGAGGGGGCTGCTTTGCGTGCCTTGCGTGTACTGTTAGAGGAAAAAGACCCGCAGCAGTACTGGGGCGGATTGAAGAAGATATTGACACCAGAGGGGCATTACCTTTGGCTATGCGACCATCATGCGGCAGTATACAAGCAATAACTTGACTGAGAGCTTGCACCATTTTCAGGACGGGCGGGACGCCCATCCCACAAGAGCTAGAAATTTTTCTTGTGGGGTAGGCCGGAAAGCCTGCCCCATCAAAGGCTTCTTGAGACTAGACCTCTTGCATAAGTCCAGGTTTAAGAAATGAAACCACAGATGAACACAGATGAACACAGATGGGATATCTGATTTTTGCAAGAGGTCTACTGGTGCAAGATCTGAGTATTTAGCTATGATACCAAATCCGCATCTATAACCTCTCAAATCATCCTGATCTCCTCTTATTCTTTACTCTGCGAACTCTGAGTCTCTGTGGTTCGTTAAAAAAAGGGCGATTTAACCCGTATTTACCTATCACCCTAGTTCAACACCAAAATCAGTGTAAATGAGCCGCTGTGATCTGTTGGAAGATTGGCAAAAGTAGATCAACATCCAACAAAAAGACAGTGAGTGGTGCCCCTTCCTGGGGAATAACAGCAACATGACTGGCGACTTCTAGCGTATCAGCACGACGATAAGACTCTGGTAAAACGCGAATCATCGATAATGGCACCTCGATTAATACAGGAGTCTTAGCAACCGGAATTCCATAGAGTTCACCCGTTGTATTCTTAACAATCACTAGATAACCACTGGTGGACAATTCATGGGTTTGACTTCCTTTGAAAAATCGCCAGTACAAGTCTACAACAGTGACTTCGCGATCGCCCATATGGGCAACACCCACATGATTGAGTCCGCTGCTGTAAACAGGTGTGTGATTAACCACTTTGTAGACAGACTCAATGCGTAAAGCTAGATTGAGT
>CBDTXL010000628.1:0-3401 GCA_965364435.1 uncultured bacterium | reverse complement strand
TTGCTGCCTCTAAAACTGTCGCAAAAAGCGCAGGTCACTGCTGTACAACCGGCGAATGTCATCAATCTGGTGCAACACCATGGCGAAGCGCTCGGCCCCAAAGCCAGCTGCAAAACCCGTGTAAACCTCCGGATCGTAACCGGCTGCCTTGAGCACATTGGGGTCAACCATGCCGCAACCCCCCACCTCTAGCCATTGACCTTTCCACCGCACGTCTACTTCTGCCGAAGGTTCTGTAAATGGGAAATAACTAGCACGGAAGCGTAAATCCAGCTCTTCACCAAACAGTTCCTGTAAGAATTCCTTGAGGGTACCTTTAAGGTCAGTAAAGGTTATCCCCTCATCCACTGCCAGAATTTCCAATTGATGGAAGACAGCGGAGTGAGTGGCATCCACTGTATCCCGCCGATAGCAGCGACCGGGTGCAACAATTCGGATGGGGGGGTCATTGGCTTCCATGTAGCGAATCTGCACCGAAGAGGTATGGGTTCGCAGCAAGTTACCATCCGGCAGGTAAAACGTATCCTGCATATCACGCGCCGGGTGGTCAGGTGGGGTATTGAGTGCTTCAAAGTTATAGTAGTCCGTCTCCATCTCCGGTCCTTGGGCAACGGTGTAGCCCAGGCCGACGAAGATATCCAAAACCCGGTCAATCGTGCTGTTAAGGGGATGAAGCCGACCTTGGGTTCTGTAAACCCCTGGCATTGTCACGTCAAGGGTTTCGGCTTCCAATTGCGCTTGGATTTGCGCGGATTGCAGGTCTTTGCGCTTCTGTTCTAGGTTCTCTTGAAGGGCTTCTTTGACAACATTTGCTAAAGCACCAATGCGAGGTCGGTCTTCTGGCGCTAGCTTACCCATACCCCGCAAGACCACAGACAGTTGTCCTTTCTTGCCCAGGTAGCTGACGCGCAACTGTTCTAATTGCTCCAGGGTATCGGCGAGTGCGATCGCTTTGGTCGCTTCTTCTTTTAGTGCGGCTAATTGGGTCTCAAGCTCGTTGAGCGAAGTGGTCATGCTAGGAAGTGAGAGAGTTTTGAGTTTTGTTTGTCATTGTAGTTATAGTAGCTAGCTCACAAGTTGATGTGTTAGGGTAGTTAGCGAGAATTATGTTCGGCTGCAGTGTTTGTGTTGGGTATTTACAGGCGTCTCTCCGGATCTAAATCTCTACATTATTTGATGATTCGGGAGAATTTTCTATGTCAATCTATGTAGGCAACCTATCCTACGACGTTACACAGGAGGATCTCAGCAGTGTCTTTGCAGAATACGGCACTGTAAAACGAGTTCAAATTCCGACTGACCGTGAATCGGGTCGCCCTCGTGGCTTTGGTTTTGTGGAAATGGAGTCGGAAGCTGAGGAAGATGCGGCAATTGAAGCGCTTGATGGTGCTGAGTGGATGGGTCGTAGCCTCAGAGTCAACAAAGCTAAGCCTCGCGAAGAGAAAGGACCAGGACGTAGTGGTGGCGGCTACTCTCGTAGTAATCGTTACTAAGCTTGGATGCCCAAGCATCCAAACTTAGTCAACCCAGTAAACTTTTAGTCAGGAGCATTCAGTTTTTCGCTCTAATGAGTGAACTAAGCAGCCAAACTTGCTCTCGATTTACTGAGTAGTCTGATGTGAGAAGAGGGCGGGGAGCATACATCAAACAGCGTGCTTTTCAGTCTAAGTAACTGAGAAGAGAATGCTCCCAGTTTCTTGTCATCACTAAATTTTGCTAGAGATTCAATTGGGTGAACACAATCATCCAAATTATTTGTTTAAGCTCAGAAGGAGATAGCATGACCCAAGTGGTTGTAGGCGAAAATGAAGGGATTGAGTCAGCGCTGCGGCGATTTAAGCGTCAAGTTTCAAAGGCGGGGATTTTTGCAGATATGAAACGTCTGCGTCACTTTGAGACTCCTATTGAAAAGAAAAAGCGCAAAGCTGTTGCCAGAAGACGTAAGCGGCAATTCCGTTAACGCCCAAAGTAATCAACCTCTTTTGTCACTCTCGCTGTAGAGGATTCGCAAGTATTGATTTTGCGTGAACGCAGCCAAAGTGAGCGAGAAACTTGGCTTGGGGTACAGAAGCTATTGTACGAAAGCTTTACCTTTTTTCTCTGACCAGAGTAGAGTGACACAAGAGGGATAAATATTTACAACAATCCGACGAAGTGCAGTGGTCCTTGTCCACTGATTAACTCCAACACCAAAGCAAGAAAGCCAATCATTGCTAGACGACCGTTCCAGACTTCTGCTGCTGTGGTCATACCCCACTCCCAACCCTCTTGGGGATACATCTTGACTTTCTTCTTTGGATGAATCACTTCTGAAAGCAAGCAACTAGGGGCTTCGAGGGCTTCAACAACCAAAGTTGCAAGGGAATCTATAAACACAGGATGAGTGTTGAGTGCTGGTACACGATGGAAGTTGTGGATGCCTGCTTCTTCTGCCAGTTCCCGATATTCGATATCAATTTCTTGCAAGGTTTCGATGTGTTCGGAGACAAAGCTAATCGGTACGACAAGCAAATCTTCGACGCCCTGGGCAGCGAGTTCTTGAAGAGCCTCTTCAGTATAGGGTTTGAGCCACTCTACCGGACCAACCCGACTTTGATAAGCCAGAGTGTGGGGGTTTGGGCGGTTGAGAGTTTGCATGATTAGGGCTGTGCAATCCTCAATTTCTTGCTGGTAAGGGTCACCGGCTTCTTCTACATAACTTACAGGAACGCCGTGGGCACTGAAAAAGATGTGAACAGAGTCTGGATTGGGGAACTGGTCGAGTTCCTGGGCAATTAACTCTGCCATCGCTTGCAGATAGCCCGGTTGCTGGTACCAGGAGGGAATAATGGTGTGTTCAACTCCGCTCAGTTTTGGATCTTCTTTCCAAAGTTTTTCCAGAAGACGGAAGCTAGAACCACTAGTGCTAATGGAATATTGGGGATAAAGAGGGAGGACTACCACCTGTTCAATTCTGTCGCGCTTAATGCGGGCGATCGCTTCTTCAGTGAAGGGATGCCAGTAACGCATTCCTACATACACCCTCGCTTCTTGCCCTTTTTGCTGCAACTGTTCTTGGAGGGCTTGAGCCTGTGCTTCTGTAATGTGCCGCAGGGGTGAGCCACCCCCAATTTGCCGATAGTTTTCTTGCGATTTTTTAGCGCGTAGCGTAGAAATTAACCAGGCAAGGGGGCTTTGCAGCCAGGAAAAGGGCAGGCGAATAATTTCTGGGTCAGAAAACAGGTTGAATAGAAAGGGACGAACATCCTCTAACTCATCTGGTCCACCCAAATTAAGTAATAATACCCCAACACGACCCATAGTGATAATAGCTTCCCAGAACTTTCATATTTGTTACCGATTTTAACAATAAATTCTTTTAATGGTTTGAATTCGCAGTAAGAAACACACATCTTTACCAG
>CBDTXL010000627.1:0-3408 GCA_965364435.1 uncultured bacterium | reverse complement strand
CCCTTTTTTGTCAAAGAATCATCCTTAGCAGCCCTTGCTGACCCAGGAGAATCTCCCGCAGCAAGCTGAAAATCCCCACCCATATAATTGGGGTAATGTCAACCCCTCCAATGGGAGGCACAATTTTGCGTACCGGAACCAAAAATGGTTCTGTCGGCCAAGCAATTAAATTAAACGGAAAGCGATTCAGGTCTACCTGGGGATACCAGGTAAGAACAATCCGGAAGATAAACAAAAAGATCATCAGTCCCAGAAAAGGACCCAGAGTCCAGGTAGTAAGAGTAGCAGCAGTCATGAGTTTTTAAGTAGGAAGGTCGATCCCTAGCCCAAGTGGGGGGCCAAGTGACGTTCTGACAACAATTATTTTAATTTTAAGCTGGATAACTACACAAATGTTAACGAGACTTCTCAGAAAAGTCATCAAGATTGCCGCAAGGGTTGTCGGGTCACTGCTGCCTTATGCTTCTCTTGCGGTCGAACATCCTCCAGGGAGCTAAACAACAGTCTGGCAGGCGAATGATGCTGCTATCCCGGCTCACTTACCCAAAGTGCGGCTCAGACTTGACCCTTAAACTCCACGATATGCTTACTTCTCAAGAGAGTAACAGACTATTAGAATTATTATGAAGAATATCAAAAAGGGTTGAAGTTCTATGACTCCTTCATTAGCAAATTTTTTGTACAGTCTCCTTTGGGGTGGTTTGATTGTTGTTATCCCCGCAACAGCGGCACTAATCTTTATTAGCCAAAAGGATAAAATCCAACGCTTTTAAACTGAACCAGGTAAAACCTCAACGGAAGGGCAGGGCAGCGAGTAACTCAGCTGCCCTGTTTTGCTCAACACAGGAAGCATATCTGTTCACTCATGGTTTGGTATAAAGCAGCAGGGGACAAGTTCGCTTAAGCTTATATCAGGGGAGCGCACACGAGAGCAAGCTTTACCAAAATATCTAGTGAGAGTAGAGACTTGTTAAGGATAAATCGCTACCATAGGACTGACTTAGGAGAGCAGCAATGGTAAACTTTGGGCTGAACTCAGCTAGTATTTTGGGCATTGTTCTTGCAGTTGCAGGAGCAGCGCTATACTTCATGCGCTCGGTACGTCCAGAACTGGCACGCGACCAGGATATATTTTTTGCGGCGGTTGGACTATTGTGCGGCTTCATTCTCTTATTTCAGGGATGGCGACTCGATCCGATTCTGCAATTTGGTCAGGTTCTCTTGACTGGTACTACCATCTTTTTCGCCTATGAAGCGATTCGTTTACGGGGCGTTGCAACAAAAATGGTCAAGGAGAGGACGCCAATTGTTGATGATGATCGACCCGTTAGCAAGGCGTATCGATACGACCAAGAGGCAGAGTTATACGATTACGATCAACTAGAGCCGGAGGAGGAACGATATGGAAGTCGTCGTCGGCTTCGGTCAACGGAAGACTCCCGCAATAGCCGCACTGAGAGGTCTGAAGGAGAAGTCCGCCGTTCAAGGAGTCGAGGAGGCTCAGAACGGTTGGGACCGGGAGACCGAACCCCTAAACGTCGCCCTCGTCCTACCAGTCGCCCTCCGGAACGGTCTGTAGAGAGTTGGGAGGCTGACTTAGATAGCAGCTGGGAGGAAAAACCGTCTCGCACTGGTCGTACTCGCCCTAGTACACCCCCGGAAAGCCGCGACTCAGAAATGGGATCTAAACCCAGAAAGCGTCGTCCGCCTCAAGACAGGGAATCATCGCCACCTCCTAGAGATGTGGAGACGACACCAAGTGATTATGTCGATTACCAACCAATAGACTCTTCTGAGGAAGAGAACGATAAGCCAGGGCGTTTTGACTACTAAGAATCTATCCGAAAAGTGGGTGGCGAGAGATTTGAAACCACAGATGAACACAGATGAACACAGATGTTTAGTGGTTATTTAAAGGATTTTTCGGATAGCCTCTAAGAGGTGGCATGAGGCTCTTTAAGGGTATCTACTCCAGAAGACTTCTAGTTTTGAGAAAGGCATCCGCGAGGCCGCAGTGAGACACGGCGTGTTGGCTAAGGCTGAATCAGCACAGCTCAAGGTGAGAAAAATTACTGGCGGACGGCAAATTTACAGGTGGCTCCGCTGGGGTATGGGGTTAAGCCTTTCAGGTATAGTCGTAGCTTGTAGCCCAGCCAACCGCCTCCAGCAACCAGCTGCTCTCAATAGCCGCTACACGGATGAACAACCGGCGTTGAGCGGTAATGGTCGATTTATTGCCTTTGTTTCTAATCGGGATGGCGATCGCAAAATTGTGATGTACGATTTACAAGCGAAGCAGTTTGTTGACTTGCCGCGATTGAATCAACGAGACGCGATCGCAGAAAAGCCGAGTTTGAGCCGTACTGGTCGCTACATTGCTTATATTGGAAGTGACCAAGGACGCCCAGAAATCGAACTCTACGACCGGGTGACTAAGCGCTCAGAAGTTCTCACTAGAGGCTATCGTGGCTGGGTGCGAAATCCCAGTCTGAGTCCGGAGGGTCGCTACATCGTGTTTGAAACGAGTCGTCGCGGCCAGTGGGACATTGAAGTCCTAGACCGAGGGCCTAATATTGAACCAGATATCCCCGATGGCAGCACATCTTCTCGACCGTGAAGCGTTCCCTATTTCTATCGACAGCTGTTGCCCTTGCCGGTTTGCTGACGAGTTGTACTAGTTCCACGCGCCTAGTGGATTTTCCCTTTGATTCAGCAGGGCGCAGTTTGAATAGTTCGGCCTCAGAAGTAACTCCCAATGTGGTAGGGCGGTATATTGTTTTTATCTCTGACCGGCGTGGGAGTCAGGATGTTTATCTATATGACGCGACTGCCCGCACTCTGATTGATTTACCAGGACTGAATTCCCTGGATGCGATCGCGTCTCACCCAGGGATATCCGAAGATGGGAAAACCATAGTCTTTGCCGCCACGCGCGAGGGTCGTTCAGGAATCTACCTCTACAACCGGGAAACACGTCAGTTACGGAACCTCACAGAAAATCTCCAAGCAGAAGTCCGTAATCCAACCATCAGTGCTGACGGCAGTATGATTGCCTTTGAATCCAGCGAGAACGGGAAGTGGGGCATTGTGGTTTATGACCGTTCTGGGCAACCACTCGATTTGCCGACACCAACTCGATAGTCCACCAATAACCAATAAACCTGTCTTGAAAATGGGGGCGTCGGGCGTCGGGCGTCGGGCGTCGGGAAGAGAAATTTTCATTCTTCGTTGTGCACTTAAAGAGCATGGGGACTGTCTTGAAAATCGGGAGTGGGGACCAAAGCGAAGGTGAGGAGGGAGTAGGAAATGGGGAAGAGAGATTTTCCTCCTTGGTTGTGAGCAATAGCTTATGGCTGTCTTTTGCAAAAGTCTATCGAAACCAACTTTCCAATCCGATTTCATCTGTGT
>CBDTXL010000626.1:0-3415 GCA_965364435.1 uncultured bacterium | reverse complement strand
GAAACACTGGTCAAAAATGACATAAGGATGTCGTGAATCTAGATGCTGCTGGTGCAGAGCCAGGGTGCGATCGCATCTCTCTCCTTTCCATCCAAAACGCCCAAGCGTTGCATGCCGAAGAAAGCTTATCGCCCCAGCCTCGAAGTGCTGAGCAGCTACGATGAAATCTATTCTCGCCTATACGCAGAGGACTAATTCAGAGAATGGGTTACACTCGAATCAATCAGGAATTGCCAGCAGTGGCATTACTCTAGTTTTACCAGTTAAAGAAAGGATAAGAAATGTTAAATAATATCAAATCTTTCTTTAATCCTCTTCGGATAAAAATCCCATTTTTGCTAGACATCATAATAGTCTCAGACCCTGAACAAATAAAGAAAATTGAGGCTTCAGGGGATGTTGACCGTCTGCATGCATACGAGACTGAATCCTTACCGTGGTGGGTGAAGTTTTATTTCAAGGCGACGAGGTTCCATGATGATCAGCGCGACTTGTGGTTTTGTGCCTTAGAATCGGCTTCTAATACTAGCTATCAACCAAGACGTACTTATCTTGAGGAAAAAGTAGCGACAAGTTATAGCGAAAAAGATGTTAAGAAAATTGCCGAACTATTGAAGACAAATGCTTCGGACGAGGTTCTCGCTCATGAAATGGTTCAAGTAGTCAACCGTAGATTCTTTGAAGAAGAGATTCCACTGCCCATTACCAAAGCGGCAAAAGGGACATTGCAGAATTTACGCGAGTCTATCTTTCCCTGGAAATATATACATGCAAGGAAATCGTCTAAGCAGGTACTGGATTACTGCGAACGAAACCTCTCCAAGGATGTTCATATTCTGGATGTTTCCCATAACCTCGGAGAGGTTGTTAAGACGACAACAGGCGCATTAAGAACGTTAAAAGATAACCTCGAAAAGCCAGTTGAAGAAATCTTTACATCACACCCTCTGACGCCCCAAGCACCAAGGATAGCTGTAAAATCTTCAAATTTTGAGGGTCTGCTGTCATCTCCCACAACCCCAGGAAAGACAGTGGTAATCCTTCAAATTGCCAAAGCGGCTACCGAAACCCATGATATAAATTTTACTTTCAGCGCTGGTACTTCAAATCGAGTCTGCGTTTTTAAGGATTTTTTTCTAGCCTTTATGAAGGATTTGCAGAGAGAGTTGAAAGAGGCAGAACTTCAAAAGCAGGCTTAGAAATTTCCCTCTTTGCTGATGTATGACTCGCTAAATTATTCTCCTGTTTAATAGTACCCTCAAGGGTACTCTCACTTGAGTAAAAGGTTGCTAAAGTAACCTGATGTAGGATTGCCAGCCGATTATCCCGAATTGGAAGCCTTAATGGCATATTTCTCTACCATTCACTAGCTTTTTTATCTAGGAGTATCGCAATGTTTGGAATTCCGTGGCATAAGCTACCTACTCCTCTTGCCCTTTTACAACTACTTCAGTTCCGCAATAAATTGCGGGAAGAGAACCTTCACGATACATCACAAATACCTAATAAAGGCGAGCTACCTAAGCCTGTTCCGAGTCCTGATGGAAGCCATTTGCGAGTTCGTACTGTAGATGGGAGCTTTAATGACCTCGATCGCCCTGAAATGGGCATGGCTGGCACGCGGTTGGGGCGTAATGTGCCGCTGGCTGATGCCAAAGTTGATGAAAGAAACCTGCTAAAACCGAGTCCTCGGACTGTCAGTCAAGTGTTACTGAAACGGGATAAATTTCATCCTGCAACTATCTTGAATCTCCATGCTGCGTCATGGATTCAGTTTCAGACGCATGACTGGTTCACTCATGGGGATAGTCAGCCCCCCGGTGAACCCGATAATAGCTTTGAGATTCCCCTGGAAGAGGATGACCCTTGGCGTCAAAAGTACGGCTCTTTAAGGGTTAGAAAAACGTTAGAAGACTCAACTCGCCCTGATGGTGAGGAAAACCCTCCCACGTTTATTAGCAAGGTGACTCATTGGTGGGATGCGTCGCAGATTTATGGCAGCGAACAAGAGACGGTTGACAGAGTCCGCTCCCATGTGGATGGAAAATTGCTCATCAGTGAGGATGGCTTTTTGCCACTCAACTCAGAGGGGATTGAGCAAGTGGGCTTTCCGGGGACTTGGTGGTTTGGTCTGAGTATGCTGCATACTCTTTTCGTCAAAGAGCATAACTCAATCTGCGATCGCCTTAAGCAACAGTATCCTGACTGGAGAGACGACCAACTCTTCGACCACGCTCGACTGATTAACGCCGCTTTGTTGGCTAAAATTCATACAGTGGAATGGACGCCTGCCATCTTGCCGCATCCCGCTACAGATATTGCCTTGAATGCCAACTGGTACGGGATTCTTGGGAAGGATGTCAAAAAGCTTGTCGGGCGCATCGGTGAAACTGAATTGCTCAGTGGAATTGTTGGCTCGACGACCGATCATCATACAGCTCCTTACTACCTTACTGAAGAATTCGTATCGGTCTATCGGATGCATCCTCTGATTCCAGACAAGTTTAATTTTCATTCACACATGGATGGCAAATTCCTGGCGGAGAAAGACTTCGAGGAAGGCTTCGGTAAACGAGCTCGTCCCCTCATGGAAGAGGTGGCGACGCCGGATTTGTTGTACTCGTTTGGGATTTCTCACCCTGGAGCAATTACGCTGCATAATTACCCCGCCTTCCTGCGGGAACTCAGAAAAGACGATGGTGAAATATTTGATTTGGCCGCTGTTGATATCCTTCGGGACAGGGAACGGGGCATTCCTCGCTACAACCGTTTTCGGGAGATCATCGGTCGCGGTCGGGTCAACTCATTTGAGGAAATTACCAGCAATAAGCAATGGGCGAGAGAACTGCGCGAGGTCTATAACAATGACATTGACAGCGTAGATTTAATGGTGGGTCTATTTGCAGAGGATTTACCAGAAGGCTTTGGTTTTAGCGATACGGCGTTTCGCGTCTTTATCCTCATGGCTTCCCGACGGCTGAAAAGCGATCGCTTCTTTACTAAGGACTACAGAGCTGAGATTTACACTCAATTTGGTCTTGATTGGATTGACAACAATTCCATGCTGACTATTATTCGCCGTCACCATCCCGAACTTGCACCCGCTTTGGTTGGCGTCACTAATGCCTTCAAACCGTGGCGTCGCTTGGGAACACCTGTCACATAGTCTTGAAACTCCCAGGGTGCAAATCCTTGGGGGTTTCAATTACCTGAGTTAAACATAAGGAGTCGTCTATAAATTATTCCTTCGTTTAGGGTTTTCTTGTTCGTAGTCATTAGTTGAAGCTGGGCTAACGACTAATACTGAGTTGCAGTCTAACGTAGAATTTAACGAACCACAGAGACACAGAGGACGCTCTCGGTAAGAGAAAGAGAGAGTGATACGTTTGAATGCAACTTGGTATAATGCTCGCAA
>CBDTXL010000625.1:0-3424 GCA_965364435.1 uncultured bacterium | reverse complement strand
TGGGATTTCCACCCAATCCGGGCGGTTGTTGAGTTCGTAGCCTAATTCGTAGATAACTTTCTCCAAAAGATAGCTATCCAGAAGCACTTGCAGCTCTGCTTTGGTCTTTGGTAAGAAGGAAGCGCCGCCTGCGGTTGCCAGATAGCTATTGAGAAAAGCCGTACTCACCCAGGAATACCAAAACTGCGCCCATTGCTCCATGATCGGGAAATTCTCAGAGCGGATCATCCCGCTCTCTTCTTCATTGCGAAGTGCCATGCTGGCAGCGTAATTGAACGATTGCAGCATTCCTGCCACGTCTCGCAGAGCCGATCGCTTCATGCGCCGCTCACTCAAAGTCCGAGCGGGTTCTCCCTCAAAGTCAATGATGATAAAGTCCTTACCCGTATAAAGCACTTGCCCCAGATGGTAGTCCCCATGAGTACGGGTACGCATGGCAGTGATTTTTTGGTTCAGGAGTAACTGGAAGCGCCCCATAATCTGCTCTTGACGGTTGAGGACAGCTTTCGCCAAGTTTTGCGTGTTGGCTGGCAGTGAGTTCACTTGCTTTTTCAACAACAGCAAAACTTGTCCTGTGAGGTTGCGAGCGTACTGGTAAATCGAGCGCTGGTAAAACGTTGAAAAGGGTTCGGGAGCAAAGTCGGGATTATCTGGATCGGAAGCTAGGGCAATATGGAGTTCAGCCGTGCGCTGACCTAACAGTTGAGCGCTAGATAGGTAGGTACCGATGGTTTGGAAAGCTAATTGGGGAATCTCGACCGCCTCCAAATTTAACTGAGAGTCTGATGGGACAGGCACCTCAGTAATCCCCGTCTGCTGCACGCTGACATAATCGAAGTAGTCGCGCAGGCTATCGAGGGTATACTCCCAGCTACTCCGGGTATCGATGATAAACTCTTGCAATATCCCCAGAATCATGGGTTCAGCTTTTGGGCGGCGGTATTCCAAAGACCCGGCAACTGAGGCAAAGTGTTCCAAGAGTTTTTTCTCGGTCAGGAAACGCCCGATTTCCAGATCGGGGTTCATGCCCTCCTCAACTTTGCGGAAGAGTTTCAGGATAAAGCGATCGCCATAAATAATCGAGGTATTGCTCTGCTCCCCCTTAATCAAGGAAGGCTCCAGGTCAGTTGCCCCTTCGCTCAGCTGTTGGAAGAGATCGGTAGTCGTGGCAACGAGTTTCCCTGCCATTCCTTTGAAGGAACGATTCTGCGCGATCGCATCCAGCGGGAAGGACAAAAAGTTCTTGTCTGCCATAGCATCGAAGAGAACCCCAGCTTCATCTTTTCCTTGAAGCTGGAGGCGAGCGATCGTGAATTGAGGCTTCTCTGCCTGCATGATCACTGCTTGCTCACCCTCTGTGTAGGCTAGTAGCAACAGGTACGTTTCGGGGTTCCCCTGGATGTAATCCAAATGCAGCCAAATCATCTGAGCGTCAATGCCCTCGTATGACACCGGGATTACCTCAGTGATTTGTGCCGATTGAATAGTCCGGGCTTTGCCGCCAAACCAGCGACAGCTATACAGATATTCCGACAAGCTAGATTCGAGACTGGCTTTCAACTGCGGTTGGGAAAAAACATTCTGCCAGTTACCACTGACAACCAGAGTGGGCAGTTCTGTTTGAGGTAAGCTGGGCTGAAGCGAACTGTGTTGCAGCTTTAGGGTAAACCAGTAAAACGAGTAGGGGCTAACGCTGAGGAAGTAGGGCGACTCGCCAATCGCTGGGAACTCAGTCCGACCAAAAATCTCCACTGGCACCATGCCCTTAAAGGCGGATAGGTCTAATTCCACCGTTTGGACAAAGCGCGACAAATTCGCCACCACCAAGATGTGTTCCTCATTGTAGGTGCGCGTGAAGGCTATAACTTTGCGGTTTTCCGGGTGCAGGAATTCAAAGCTGCCTTTACCCAATGCCTGGAAACGCTTACGGGTAGCCATCAGGCGTTTCATCGAATACCAGAGGGAATTGGGGTTAGCCTGTTGTGCCTCGACGTTGAGTGCCTCATAGTGATATTCCGACTCAACGATGATCGGTAAATATAGCTTATGGGGGTTGGCACGACTAAAACCAGCGTTCCGGTCTGAACTCCACTGCATGGGAGTGCGGACGCCGTTGCGATCGCCTACATAAACGTTATCTCCCATGCCAATTTCATCCCCGTAGTAAAGCACGGGCGTTCCTGGCAGAGAAAGCAGGAGACTATTGAGCAACTCAATCTGGCGGCGGTCATTGCCCAACAGGGGAGCCAAACGGCGGCGGATGCCTAGGTTAACTCTCATCTCTGGGTCTTGAGCATAGACCCGATACATATAGTCTCGGTCTTCATCCGTGACCATTTCCAGGGTCAGTTCGTCGTGGTTACGCAGGAACAATCCCCACTGACAGTTATCGGGAATGGCAGGAGTCTGCTGGAGGATATCAGTAATCGGGAAGCTATCCTCCATCCGCAGCGACATGAACAGGCGAGGCATCAGGGGGAAATGGAAGTTCATGTGGCACTCATCCCCAGCGCCGTAATATTGAGCTGCATCCTCAGGCCATTGATTCGCCTCGGCGAGGAGCATGCGGTTGGGGAATTTTTTGTCAACGTGCGATCGCAACTGCTTCAGGAAGGCATGGGTTTCTGGCAGGTTCTCGCAGTTAGTCCCCTCTCGTTCATACAGATAAGGCACCGCATCCATGCGTAGTCCATCGACTCCCATCTCTAACCAGAAATCGAGGACATCGAAGACGGCTTGGCGTACTGCTGGGTTGTCATAGTTCAGATCTGGCTGATGCGAGTAGAAGCGATGCCAGTAGTAAGCTTTAGCAACGGGGTCCCACGCCCAGTTAGAGGTCTCAAAATCTTGGAAAATAATCCGAGCCTCTTGGTATTTTTCAGGAGTGTCACTCCAGACGTAAAAATCTCGCTCTTTACTACCCTTGGGTGCCCTGCGTGCCCGCTGAAACCAAGGATGTTGGTCAGACGTATGGTTGATAATTAATTCAATAATCACGCGGATACTGCGCTGATGGGCAGCTTCCAAAAACTCTTTGAAGTCTTCCAACGTCCCATAGATCGGGTTAACGCTGGTGTAGTCGGAAATATCGTAGCCATCATCCCGCAGTGGTGAAGGGAAGAACGGCAGCACCCAGAGTGCGGTGACTCCTAAATCTTGCAGGTAATCCAGTTTTTCGCTCAGCCCCCGAAAGTCGCCAATACCGTCACCATTGCTATCGGCAAAGGCGCGAACAGGCACTTCGTAGATGATGGCGTTTTTAAACCACAGGGGGTCGTCCTTCAATATCGAGTGAGGATTTTGCATGCAATATATTTTAGATATAGATTCAGGTGCTATGTTGCAGCAGCTAGGGTCAACGGTTCAACTGTCAATAGTAATAGTCTTTTAGACTGACCTTGCCTGAAAAGAATGGGAGCATCCC
>CBDTXL010000624.1:0-3426 GCA_965364435.1 uncultured bacterium | reverse complement strand
CGGGCAGCTTCACAGATTCTTTAATTTAACAAAGGGTTTTTAAAGTTTTTGTAAAAAAAATAGTCTTAGCCGGAGTCTAGGCGTAAAATTACGGCTCGCTGTTAAGGAGCAACTAAGGATACTTGAGCTTGAGTGCAACCTGTAACCTTAGATAGATGACTTTCGTATAGAGTGGGTCGCATCTGAAAATAAATGTAACCTTAAATACGCAGAATTTTTGTGCCTTAGTGTATAATTCCTAAATTGAAGAAGCGCCTTTAGAAATCTTCAAGTTGCTAGTAGAGTAAGAACCATTTCTTAATTACTTAAACAATGGGAGCAATCACCCAAAATGATTCAGGAAGATAGCACGACTACGCTCCAAGATCAAACAGATACGCTCCAAAATCAACCCGACTCTTCGACCCTTATAGCCCAAGGTGGAGGTGTGGGCAGCTGGCAGCTCTTGTCATACAGCTCTCCGATACTGCCTTGCCATGCCGCTCTCTTGCGAACTGGCAAGGTATTCTTCTTCGCGGGTTCGGGCAATAATCCGGATAATACAGAAGAACCCAAGGGCAGTGCTCTGTTAGATCTGAGTAACGGCACCTTTTCCCGTCCAGTTACCCCACTTGATATAACAGGATTCCCGGTTGATATATTCTGCGCGGGTCAGACCTTTCTGCCCGATGGTCGCCTACTTGTCGCGGGTGGTACCCTGTTTTACGATCCCTTCGCTGGTAGGGTGGATGCTCTTGCCTTCGATCCTAGCACCGAGCAATGGACAACTCTACCCTCAATGACGCAGGGTCGGTGGTACCCAACTCTTGTAACCCTGGGCGATGGTAAACTCCTAGCGGTGTCGGGACTCGATGAAAATGGCAATCTTAGCCGGAATCCAGAGTTTTTTTGGGATGCAACCAACGGTTGGACGAATTGTTCTCAAAATACGGCTAGTAACTTGCCGATGTATGCCCACCTGTTCTTACTAGATAATGGTAAGCTCTTCTATTCAGGTGGCGACTTTTACGGCTACGGGGGTGTGTCGCCACGCATACTAACCCTGCCTACCCTACCTACAAGTTTTACGAAACCGATCACAGGGGCAATTACAGAAACGGCAGTGACTGGCTTGCAACTTGCAAACTTCAGCAACCAAGCTGCCAGTGTGCTGCTACCACCTGCCCAAGACCAGAAGGTAATGATCATTGGCGGGGGTAACAATGGGGGCACGGCAACGAATAGAGTCAATATCGTCGATCTAAAGGCTACTACCCCAACTTACACAGCAGCAGCCTCTCTAAACTACAGCCGTATGCACTGTAGTGCTGTGATCTTGCCCGATCACACCGTGTTTGTTTGTGGTGGCAGCGGCAGCAATGAATCGAAGTCTAATGCAAGGAAGGCGGGAGAGATCTACGATCCCAGTACAAATACTTGGACAGTAACAGCCAGTGCGACGGTCGAGCGGTTATATCATTCAGGGGCGTTGCTCCTGCCAGATGGCAGAGTCCTCACAGTGGGAGGGAACCCGGTGCGGAAGAATAATGAATTGCGGCTGGAAATTTATAGTCCGCCGTACATCTCGCAAACACGACCAACGATTACAAGCGCTCCTTCAAGCGTAACCTACGGTCAACAAATCACAATCAATACACCCCAAGCCTCAAACATCAGATGGGCCAGTTTGGTTAGACCAAGTGCAACCACCCATTCCTGTGATACAGAACAACGGCTCGTTGATTTTACGATCAACTCGGCTTCAGGCAGTAGCCTCACGGTCACGCTAACGAGTAACAGTAACTTAGCGCCACCGGGCTGGTACATGCTCTTTGTTACTGACCAAAGTAAAGTTCCGTCAGTGGCAAAATGGATTAAAGTCTCGTAGCGTTGTCTGTGTGAAGGGCGATCGCGTTCCGAAAGTTACAGTCGAGTTAGTTAGCACAAAGCCTAATAGTTGTCAATGAAGTCAACAAGGATTAGGCAGGTTAAGGGAAGAATTAGGGTTATCGCGCTCAGGGTCATCTCAAATCCGTTTAATCAATTCATTGTCTATAACCCAACGATATTTCTAAGGGGAACGCACTGTAGCAAAGAATATGCCAGATGTTTCGCGACGTTTACCTTTGAGCAAGAGCGTTGTTACTCAACAGGGCATGAGGCTATGACCGGAGTAAGATCACTTAATTTCCTGAAAAAAGCCAAGATTGGCTTTAACTTAACAATGCCTTTTAATCACAAAACTCAGTAATTCCAGGAGTGCCAATATGGGCCTAATGATTACACGCCGCCGGTTTGGTCAACTAGCGATCGGCAGCACAGCAGTAGCAGCGATCGGGTACCTCGCCAACAAGACCGTCGCGCAAACAACTCCCCTAGTCCTCTACGGTCTGAAAGTTAAGTTTGGAGGAAAACTGGCTGTAGAGACTCTAAACCTGGTGAGTGGGGTTGTCCAGGACGTGAGTCAAAACCTCACGAGCGGCATCGCCCTGAAGGCTGGCGCTCAACTAACCGGTTTTACTTCCCTTAAGGATGGCACACTCGTAGTTTGCATTACCCCTGCCAGTGACAAGGGCAAGAAGAAACAGAAAGACGCTGACCCCCCTTACCTGATATATCTGGGTGCGTCTCCAAGAACCGTGGAGATATCAGGACTCAAGGATAAAAAGGAGACCGTTGTGGATATAGAGGGTACTGAGGATGGCAAACTCCTCGGTCTAGTCGCTAAACGCAACGGTAGACCCCCCAATAAAATAGTATCTATCGGCAGCAACGGCAAGGTTAGTAAGGAGGATACAATTCCAGGAAGCAAACGGGTCACTAATTTAGCCGAGTCCGCGGATGGAACAATCTATACGGCCACCGTTAACGATGAGGGCGAGCCAAGTGTGGACGAAAAGAAATTAAACTCCGATCAGAAGAATTTGAACAATGGCCTAAACAGCTTGGTTGCTGATTCAGCGAAGAAGGACCAATTCTACGTCCTTGCTTCCCCGCGGTATGCGATAACTAGGTTTGTGTTTAGTGTGGATATAACCAGCAACGAAGACGCGGAGTTGGTAAAAGAATGGGACGTTAACAAGATGACTAAACTGTTGTAACGTTTAACATTCCTAGCGGAAAGTCCCTCGCTGTCCCCTAGAACACCAGTTCAGTAATAGTAGGCGCAACCCCCCTGGCATTGGTGTCAACTTAATCTGAAAACCGCCAGGGACTTAAGTCCCTGGCTAATAGCTAAAGTCCTCTTCAGAGGACTAATGAATTTAACAGTCCTCTTCAGAGGACTTGGGCTATGAGGCAGGGGTTTCAACCCCTGTCGGACTGGGAGTTTGACCTTAAGTTGACACCAATGACAGGGGCAGGAGCCCCTACTTCTGAATTTTCAACTTCCGCTGAGTTCGTTTAGTTTAGCTCTGATGGTTTCGATTCGTTTACGATTCACTCCCA
>CBDTXL010000623.1:0-3433 GCA_965364435.1 uncultured bacterium | reverse complement strand
GAAAAATCCTGGAAAAGAATGGGGCGCATCATCAACATTCCCTATTCATCTGTGTAGCCTACGGCAAGCCGCTTCGCGTCTACATCTGTGTACCCTTCGGGAAGGCGAAGCGCCTACATCTGTGGTTTCAAATCTCTTAAATCTACTTTTCGGATAGGCTCTAAGTGCGAACAGTTTAGAAGTTAAATCTATTTATATAACTTTTTGTAAAGAAAGTATAATTTTTGGGATGTTTAGGCTGAGTAACAATTAGAGGTTCCTAATTCTCAGTTCGGGAAGCAGGTACGAGGGCGCGATGCCCGTTGGTTCACTAGACACAACCTAAACAGTACATAATCAATCATGAATCCAGAAACTGAAGCTTGGACTTTCACCGTTCCGCTAGCGTTAGAAGCTCATTCACAAGCGGAACAATTTCGACGTTCTCAATCAGAGCCTCACAAAGCAAAACAAATTTATCTTAATACCCTGGCGGTGTATGCCGTGAATAGTTACCTACAAGGTCGGGGATTTGAGACGGATTTGGATAAGAGTGCGAGTTACGACCCGGTAATGCAGATGCTGATGGATACGGCTGATTTAGTGGTGAAAAATCGCGGGAAGTTGGAGTGTAGACCCGTGTTGCCAGATGCAGAGGTTGTCTGCATTCCAGCAGAAGTCTGGGAAGAACGGATTGGTTATGTGGCGGTGCAACTTTCTGAATCATTAAGGGAAGCAACGCTGCTGGGATTTGTTGAAAAGGTATCTAGGTCAGAGTTACCCTTGAGCCGATTGCGATCGCTCGAAGCGTTGCCGGGATACCTGAATAAAATCAAACCTTTGGTTAACCTGAGCCAATGGTTTGAGAATGTCTTTGAAGCGGGTTGGCAAGCTGTGGAAGCCCTTATAGGTACCCAACCCCCTGAGCTAGCTTTTAGCTTTAGAAGTGTTCCGAGCATTAAGCGCTGCAAGCTGATTGAATTGGGAACGCCTGGTCAATCGGTGGCTGTGATTGTTGCGATCGCGGGAGAATCTGAGCAGGAAATGGATATTACTGTGGAGGTGCAGCCCCCAAAAAGTCAAACCTATCTTCCCCCCAATCTACAGCTGATCGTGCTGGATGAGGATGGAGAAGCGGTCATTGATGCCCATGCCAGAAGTGACAATAAGACTATTCAATTGGAGTTTGGTGGGGAGCCGGGAGACCGTTTTAGCGTTAAGGTAGCTCTGGGTGATGTCAGCGTGACAGAGAATTTTGTCGTTTGAACAGACGCAGCAATTGCTGCTCAGCAAGCAATGGGGAAGTTAATTGTCCTCAAACTGGATGGTGATTTTAAGCAGGGATTTCGGGTGGCGCTGGAGATTGGGTTAGAAGGCGATCGCCCTGAAACTGAGATTATGGGTAAGTTACCCCCCGCAACCGAACTGACCCAACAGTATAGCGGCTGGCAGTCAACCTATCGCAGTCTGGGGAAGGCTACCCGCATCATTAAAGCCAAAAGAGCTAAGATTTATGGTTCGCTCAAAAAGGAGAAGGAGGAGTGCCGCACTAGCGCCAAGGAATTGCGCGATCGCCTGAATAGTTGGCTTAGATCCGAGTCGTTTTTCTCGATTCGGGAGAAGTGGTTAGAAAAAGTCAGCACATCCGACGAGGTAAGGGTGCTGATTCGGGCCAACAACCACCAGTTATGGCAACTTCCCTGGAATCAGTGGGATTTGTTGGAACGCTACAGCTTTGCTGAAATTGGACTGAGTACTCTGGAGTACGAACGACCACCAAGAGTAGGGACAGCCTCTCGTCACAACCAACTCAGAATCTTGGCGATTTTGGGTAATAGCGAAGGCATTAAAGTTGAGGAAGACCGAAAACAGCTAGAGAATTTACCGGGTGCAGCCACAACCTTTCTGGTGGAACCGCAACGCCAGGAGTTAAACGACCAGCTTTGGGAGCAATCTTGGGATATTCTATTTTTCGCGGGTCATAGTCAGAGTGAGGGTGAAAGAGGTCGGATTTATCTCAACCCGACTGATAGCTTAACGCTGGACGAACTCAGGTATTCTCTGAAAAAAGCAGTTGAAGGGGGGTTGCAGCTGGCGATTTTCAACTCCTGTGATGGTTTGGGATTGGCGCGGGAGTTAGAACAGTTGCACATCCCCCAACTGATTGTCATGCGGGAGCCAGTGCCAGATGTGGTTGCTCAAGCATTTTTGAAGTATTTTCTTCACAGCTTTGCCAGGGGTAAGCCTCTCTATCCAGCAGTACAGGAAGCGCGGCAACGATTGCAAGGATTAGAGGATGAATTTCCCTGTGCTAGCTGGTTGCCAGTAATTTGTCAGAATCCAGCAGCCATTCCCCTGACATGGCCTGAATTGCCCGAACCTTCAACGCGACGCAAAAGCCCGACCTGGGGTGGCTTCCAATCTGTCTTCGTTACAAGTTTGATTGTAACTAGTTTAGTGATGGGAGTGCGATCGCTTGGATTAGTGCAAACTTTGGAGTTAAAAAGCTACGACCAACTCCTGCGTCAACGCCCTGCTGAACCCGCAGATTCTCGCATTCTGCTGGTTGGAGCAGATGAAGCAGATATCCGTCAATACAAGCATCCGCTACCTGATGCCGTTCTTGCTCAGCTTATTGAAAAACTGGCTCAGTATCGACCTGTAGCAATGGGTCTCGATATCTTTCGCGACCAGCCTGTACCGCCTGGTCATGAGTCACTGGTCACCCAGCTACAGCAAAATCAACGTCTTGTTACTGTATGCTTCGGCACTGACCAAGGAAATGCTGTTGCCCCCCCACCCAACAGTCCAGCCGAACAAGTAGGCTTTAATGGTCTAGAAAATGACAAAGACTATATTGTTCGCCGCCATCTCCAATCCCGTACCCCAAATCCGATATCGTCTCTTTCACCCTGCCAGACACCCTATTCCTTTAGCTTGCAATTGGCCTACCGATACCTAGAAGCCAAGGGCATCCCAGTTAAAACAACTCAAGAGAAAAACTGGCAGTTTGGTAGTGTCGTCTTTAAACGCTTAGAGCCTCGTAGTGGAGGATACCAAAACCTGGATGCGCGGGGAAACCAGGTGTTGCTCAATTACCGTGCAACATCCCAGATTGCTCAGTCAGTTACGCTCAAGGAGGTCTTAACTGGGCAGTTCGATCCCAACTGGGTGAAGAATCGGGTCGTTCTTATCGGTGTTACTGCTAGCAGTATTCAAGACTACCACGATACTCCTTACGGTAGAAGACGAGGGCTGGAAGTTCATGCACATCTAGTAAGTCAGATTCTCAGTGCAGTTGAGGATAGACGCCCTCTGATCTGGTGGTTGCCGCAATGGGGTGATGCTCTCTGGGTATGGGGTTGGTCGCTGACGGGTGGAATACTCGTTTGGCAGGTGCAAAGTATCCGCAAGGGACAATCGATGCTACGCCTAGTTCTGACGCTTAGCCTCT
>CBDTXL010000622.1:0-3435 GCA_965364435.1 uncultured bacterium | reverse complement strand
GCGGCGACCAAACAGCCAAGCTTTGGCAACCCGATGGCACCTTGCTGCACACTCTCCAGCACAAGGTTGGTAGCGTCTACGCTATCGGTTTTACTCCCGACAGCCAGCGCTTAGTAACATCCACTGTGGACGGCAGCATTTATCTGTGGAGTCGGGAGGGCAAACTACTCAAAACCTTTCAGGGACACAACGCTGCGATCTGGGCGATCGCCGTTAGTCCTGACGGTCAGCGCATCGCCTCCGCCAGCGAAGACAGCACCATTCGCCTGTGGAGTGCCGATGGCAAACCAATCAAGACTCTGAAGGGACATCAAGGTGGGGTTTGGGGTGTTGCCTTTAGTCCAGATGGAAACTTGCTCGCCTCTAGCAGCGCGGACGGTACGGTCAAGGTCTGGACTCTAGATGGCGAACTGGTAAGAACCCTCGAAGGGCACAGCGCTGCCGTTTGGGACGTTGAGTTCGCCTTACTTGCAGACAATAGCGGCACAAAACGTCCCACCATTGTCTCTGCTAGCGCTGACAACACTGTCAAACTCTGGCAACCCGACGGAACGCTGCTACGAACTCTTAGCGGTCACAGTTCGGAAGTGTTTAAAGTCGCCGTCAGCACAGCAGGCGATGTCATTGCTTCCTCTGGCGCCGACCAAACCATAAACCTCTGGAAGCCCGACGGGACACTTTTGAAAACCCTCAAAGGGCATCAATCTGGAATTCGCGGTGTTACCTTTATTCCCAACAGTCCAATGGTTGTCTCCGCTAGCGATGACAATACTGCTCGACTCTGGAACCCAACAAGCCCTTTCTCCAAAGTTCTTTACGGACATCGCGGCACGATTTGGGATGTGGATTTCAGCCCTGAAGGCAAGATGCTAGCTTCAGCCAGTTCGGATGGTAGCTTCAAAGTGTGGGCGCAAGACGGCACGTTGTTGAAATCATTTGCTGGAAACGGGACTACCGTTTACGCTGTTGCTTTCCTCCAAGGGGCGAGTTCTGCCAATTCTGTACCCATCCTCGCTGCTGCCAGTGAAGATAAAACGATTAAACTCTGGCAGTTCAACGGGACACTGCTGAAAACCATAACAGGGCATAGCGCGGGAGTTTGGGATATTGCCGCAAGTCCAGATGGTCGGCTACTTGCTTCTGCCAGCAACGATAAAACTGTGAAACTGTGGAAGCTGGACGGTACTTTGTTGAGAACGTTCACAGGACATCAGGCTAGGGTTTACGATGTGGACTTTACCCCTGACGGACAGAAGCTGGTTTCTGCCAGTAGCGACAGCACTGCTCGGTTGTGGAGTCTCGATGGTCGGTTTTCCAAGAGTCTATTGGGTCATCGCAGCCCGATTTGGGAAGTTGCGATCAGTCCAGACGGTGGCACTTTAGCAACAGCCAGCAGAGATGACACGATTAAACTCTGGACAAGCGATGGTGCGTTGCTCAAAACCCTCAAGGGAAATACTAGAGGCGTGATGGCAGTTGATTTCAGTCCAGATGGTCAAATGTTGGTGACGGGAGGCTCAACTGGCGCACTCAAACTCTGGAAAACAGACGGGAGAGAAATAACGACGCTAACGGGACATGAAGGGAACGTTTGGGGGGTGGCGTTTAGTCCGGATGGTAAACAGATTGCCTCTGTTGGGGACGATCGCACAATCATTTTGTGGGATGTGGAGCGAATTCTCAAACTCGATGAACTGGCTTATGCTTGCGATCGCGTCCGGGATTATCTGCGGACAAATGCTGAGGTGGCGCATACCGATTCCCTACGGGATAGCTGGACTTCGTCCCGCAACGCTCTCGCTTCACGCCATTTGTGTGATGGAGTCGAAACTCATCAAGCTCAACAATGACCTTGTAGAGACGTTCCACCGGAACGTCTCTACAAGGTCAGGACTTACGCTTATCGCATTAATCGGCTATTTCATTTCAACGGGAACCTTGAGACCTTCTGCCGATAACCTGCCATCAGGCTGGATGGATTCACCTTCGATAAACGAACGCAACATCCAAGCCATCTGCTCATGCTGTTCCATCAACCCAGTGAGGAAATCAGCAGTCCCCTGATCATGGAATTGTTCACCGCACTGGTCGATATGATCGCGCAGATTGCGAATAACCTGCTCATGATCTGCTACTAAGTTTTCTACCATCCCATAGGCAGTTGGAAGAGTACCCGCATCTTCTTTGATCGAAGCATTTTTCAGGAAGCCTTCAGCGGTACCGATTGGATAAGCACCCAACATCCGAACCCGCTCAGCCATCGAATCAATGTTGGCAGTCAACGCATTGTAGTGTTCTTCCCATAGTGTGTGCAGCGAGCGGAACTGCGGCCCAACGACATCCCAATGGTACTTTTTCGTTTTGATCAACAGCAGATATGCATCCGACAGGTCACGATTCAACAAATCGATGACGCCTTGGCGCTGCTCTTCTGATAAACCTATGTTTAACTTACGCATTAAATTGTTTTCTCCACAGTTTGGCTCAATACCTCTAGTGCAACAAATCTACATAAAGGCAACATCAGTCAAAGGGGAGATAACGCGATCAGTCGATAGTACGAAGCTTTGAGGGTACGGGCAAGAAAAAATCAGGCTTTGTTGGCATTGCCAATCGGACTAACCTTGGCGCGGTATAGGAGTTTATCTCCAACACGGTAACCTGTGTAACGGACTCTTACCAATTCTCCAGGTTGAGCAGTTCCCTCCATCAGCTGATGCCACTGCGGGTCATAAGGGAGTTCTGAGCCAACGGATGCGATCGCTTCTACTCCCCAGTCTTGCAGCAACTGCTCCAGGGGTCGAACCAAAGGCAGCAATCTCACTGCGGGTAACTGCTGATTCTGTTGTGCCGCATAAGCAGCAGTTGGCCATTGCACCAGCCAGGATTCAATCACTTCTAAACTCGACTGCTGAAACTCCTGCATTAAAGTCTCTCGCTGCTGCTCTAACTGTGCTTGCAGTCGTTGGTATTCCTGCTTTAAATCTGTCTGTGAATCCGACTCAGCAGCTAGTTTAGTCTCACCAAAAGTTGCTAGTAACTCACTCAGGGGCACTTGCAGTGCCTGACTAATCTTCAGCAGGGTTTCTACCCGCATTTGCGCTACTTGTCCCTGCCGCAACCGCTTCACTTGACGTTCCGAAACGCCAGCTTTCCTGCTGAGTGCCTTATAACTAGAAACGCCCGTCCGCTGCATTAGTTGCTGCAATGGGTGGGTGAAATCTTGAGAGTACGCCTGATTCATTTTAGCTAGCTCGGTTGCAATACAAGCCAAATCACTTCTGTCGGTTGAAACTGAGATCTTGCATCTGTCTCGATAACCGTAAGGTGGGCACTGATCACCAACATAATAATCAGCTTTTCAAGCTCCAGTCAGCAGTTCCCACCCTACACTCTTTGAGCAAAAAGGATTAGTCCAGTTCTAGAAGACGGTAA
>CBDTXL010000621.1:0-3445 GCA_965364435.1 uncultured bacterium | reverse complement strand
GTTACACCGTACAATGAAAAAACGCAAGCTATCGTTACATTAAATTCTTCTTATGTCAATTTTGGCAGCGATCGCAGTCTTGGCGCTTTTGATTGTAGTGCATGAGCTGGGTCATTTCATGGCAGCTCGTCTTCAAGGCATTTACGCCAATCGATTTTCCCTAGGCTTTGGCCCAATTATCTGGAAGTATCAGGGGCCGGAAACTGAGTATGCCATCCGTGCTTTTCCGCTAGGCGGTTTCGTCGGTTTTCCCGATGATGACCCTGATAGCGATATTCCCCCCAATGACCCAAATTTGCTCCGCAACCGACCGATTTTAGACCGGGCGATTGTAATCAGCGCGGGTGTCATTGCCAACTTAGTCTTTGCTTACTTCCTGCTTGTTGCTCAGATAGGAACAGTGGGCATTCCAGGTTTTAACCAACCGGGTGTTCTGATTCCTGAAGTTGCCTCAAAAAGCAGCTTAGTGGCACAACAAGCAGGCATCAAACCAAAAGATGTAATCTTAGCCGTAGATGGTAAAGATTTGGGGACAGGACTGCAAGCCACTGAATCCCTGAAGAAAGCAATTCAGCAATCTCCAAATCATCCCCTAAAACTGACGATTCAGCGAGACAAACAAACCCTTTCGGTTCAGGTGACGCCGGAACCGGGGCAAGACGGCAAAGGCAAAATCGGCGTAGCTTTGTTTCCCAACGGCGAGGTGGTGCGTAAGCGTGCCCACAATCTTGTCGAGGCTTTCAGTAGCGCTGCCGAAGAATATGAGCGCATTGCCGTTTTGACCGTTCAGGGCTTTGGGCAACTACTGAGTAACTTTCGCGAAACCGCTGACCAAGTTTCTGGTCCGGTAAAGATTGTCGAGATTGGCGCTAATATTGCTCGTTCAAATGCAGCGGATCTTTTCCAGTTCGCTGCCCTGATTAGCATCAACCTGGCGATTATTAATATCTTGCCCCTACCGGCGCTTGATGGGGGTCAGCTGGCGTTCTTGCTGATTGAGGGGGTTCGAGGTAAGCCCTTGCCCACGGAAGTCCAGCAAAACATCATGCAAACCGGGCTAGTGCTGCTACTGGGTTTAGGTATTTTCTTGATTGTTCGGGATACGGCTAACCTGATTCCTACCAGTTGGGTACAAAACCTATTCCAGTAACGAACGTTCTCAAAGGTTGCTGGTTAGAGGTTATTCAACCTTCAACCTTTCAACCTTCAACTCCTCAAAAGATGAGCATTACCCGTAAATGGTCCGCCAAGCAGCAGCGGGCGCTAGAGATTCTGATTCGCCTCAAGCGACTTTATCCCGAAGCCCCCTGTACGCTGAACTACGAAACGCCGGTACAGTTGCTGATAGCAACAATCCTCTCGGCTCAATGCACAGATGAACGGGTCAATCAGGTTACCCCAGCGTTGTTTGGTCGCTTTCCAGATGCCAGAGCGATCGCAGCAGCAAATGTGGAAGAGATAGAAAACCTGGTGCGTTCCACCGGATTCTATCGCAACAAGGCGAAAAATATTCAAGGTGCCTGCCGGATGATTATGGCGGAGTTTGGGGGTGAAGTGCCAAAACGCATGGAAGAACTCCTGAAGTTGCCAGGGGTTGCCCGCAAGACGGCGAATGTGGTTCTTGCCCATGCTTATGACATCCACTACGGCGTCACAGTGGATACCCACGTCAAGCGCCTCAGCAAGCTTCTAGGCTTGACTGAACACACTGAACCCATTCGCATTGAACGAGATTTGATGCGCTTGTTGCCTCAACCGGAGTGGGAGAACTGGTCAATCCGGCTTATTTATCATGGTCGGGCAATTTGTAAGGCACGAAAACCGGAATGCTATGCTTGTGTTCTTGCCGATTTATGTCCTAGTGCCGATCTACCTGGATTAACGCCTGCCGAGGCGGGTATTGTGAAATCTGCCGCCTCTGTACCTGCCTCTAAGTGAGGCTATCAGATCAGATAAGATAAAAAACGCGGTGTCTTTATTTAGGAAAACTTGAACGATTCATGGCTAAAAAAAGCATGATTGAGCGCGAAAAAAAGCGCCAAAAGCTTGTGGAGAAGTACGCCCAGAAGCGAGAAACGTTGAAGGAAGAGTTTGAAAATGCTACCTCTCAACGCGATAAGTTAGAGGCTCACCGGAAACTGCAACAGTTGCCCCGCAACAGTGCGCCTAACCGGGTGCGGAACCGCTGTTGGGTTACAGGGCGTCCTCGTGGTTACTACCGGGACTTCGGACTATCTCGCCATGTGCTGCGGGAATGGGCGCACAAAGGTCTGCTGCCAGGGGTTGTTAAATCTAGCTGGTAGGTTAGGAGGTTGCAGGGCGAGCAGGTTGGCAGGTCACAAGAGTAGTTTAAACCTTCAACCTTCAACCTTCAACCTTCAAATCCTATTGCCCACAGCAGCGGTCAATGCCAAGACTCTCTAGAAGTAAGTCACTGACAGCATTAGCGATCGCAAACTCGCTATAAAAACTTTCTCGAAAGTCAAACGCCTGCATCTCTGTCAGAATTGCGATCACCAGTGATCCCAGATCATTCTCGCCTTCCATACGCTGGCGGACAAAGATTTGGGATGCTCTTTGGGCAATCTGCTGATTAACTGGCTCTGGGAGAAACTCTTGATCGAGCCACCTGGCAAGAGCGTCTCGCAACCATTCACCCTCCTGCTGGGCATTCTGGGCAGGTGGGAGCGTGATCGGTGGAATAGGTTCAGACATGGGGCAAGGTAACGTGACAGCTGTCTTGAAATCATTTTATGTGCCACTGAATCCAAAATCCTCGCATCCAAAATCTAAAATCCGAAGGATCAATATAGCTGTTTGATAATATACAAGAGCGACTGCGGCGCTAGCTCTGTTCATGGCACTTGACATTCCTTCCCTTATCCAAGGGTATGCCCAAGGTTACTTCTTGATGGCAGATGAAAGCGGCACTTTAGGGTGGTATTCCAGCCGCACGCGAGCGATAATTCCCCTAGATGATCGGTTTCGCTATCCAACATCGCTACGTCGCGTTCTGAATCAAGAGCGTTTTAGCGTCGCCATCAACCGGGACTTCAAAAGCGTTGTTGCCGGTTGTGCTGATAGAGATTCCACCTGGATTTCCACTGAACTCCAAGAGATTTATTGGACGCTCTATAAAGCGGGTTGGGCTTATAGCTTTGAAACCTGGCAGGGTGACCAATTGGCGGGTGGAATTTTAGGAATTGTCATTGGCGGAGCCTTCATTGGCGAATCAATGTTCTACCGGATTCCAGAAGGCTCGAAAGTAGCGATGGTGAAGTTGGTGGAGCGGCTGCGTCGCAGAAACTTTCTCCTCTTTGACGCCCAGATGATGAACCCCCATCTGGAGCGTTTCGGTGCTTGTACGGTTGAGGAGCCGCAGTATCAAGTCTTGCTGCGGCAGGCATTGCAGCGCCAATGTTCTCTTGATTAGACTTCTGTTCAC
>CBDTXL010000620.1:0-3445 GCA_965364435.1 uncultured bacterium | reverse complement strand
AATCCTATCTATGCCCGAAGATACACCCCGCATTGCTTTTTACCTACGCCTCCTTTACGGTGGCGGAGCCGAGCGAGTCATGGTGAACTTGATGCACGGCTTTGTCCAGCGGGGACTGAAGGTAGATCTGGTGCTTAACACGGTAGATGGCCCTTACTTGGCGCAGGTACCATCTGAAGTCACAATTGTCGATCTCAAAGCGCCGCGATTGCTAGGAGGTCTTTTCAAACTGGCTCGTTACCTGCGACAGGAGCAACCTACAGCTCTACTCTCAGGCTTGCATTATATGAATGAGATTGCCCTGTGGGCAAAGCGCCTCTCTGGAGTGTCCACACGGCTAGTAGTGTCTGAGCATAGTATTCTTTCGATAAATGCGCGGCATCGAAGCCATGAGCGTTGGTCGCCTGTATTTGCACGGCTGTTTTATCCTTGGGCTGATGAAATCGTGGCAGTTTCACAGGGTGCAGCCAAGGATGTCGCTCAGGTCACTGGTCTTCCCTTGACGCGCATCCGAGTGATTTACAATCCGCTAGTAACTCCCGATCTCTGGGAAAAGTCAAAAGCACCCCTAGACCATCCTTGGTTCGCCTCAGGGGAACCGCCAGTGGTTCTGGGAGTAGGGAGATTGGAGGAAGAAAAAGACTTTCCCACCCTGATTCGGGCTTTTGCTCAGGTGCGACAGGTGCGACCTGCTCGCCTGGTGATTTTGGGTACGGGTCGGGAACAACAAGCCCTCAAGGCTCTAGTGAAAGAGTTGGGGTTAGAAAACGAGGTTGCCTGGGTTGGCTTTGTGAGCAATCCCTATCCTTATCTGGCTCGGGCAGCCGTATTTGTATCATCCTCCATTTGGGAAGGTTTGGGCAATGTCATCGTCGAAGCGATCGCAACACAAACGCCAGTGGTCTCTACAGATTGCCCGTGTGGACCGGCGGAGATTCTGGATAATGGCAAGTACGGTTCCCTCGTTCCAGTGGGTGATAGTCAAGCAATGGCAGAGGCAATTTTGAGTGCATTGTCTGGTAACTCAAAGTCCGTCGATTCAGCTTGGCTGGAGCAGTTTACCTTAGAAACTGTAATTCAACAATATCTTGACGTACTGGGCCTTCCATCAGGAAGGCTCAATTAATTTATGGGTCATTTACTGAAGATAATGGAGCAATGTTGAGAAAAGCGAAGAGTCAGTACCATTTCTATTTGATGATTCCTAGTATCTTTGATGTCAAGGCTGGGATGCAGGTTTACTCGGCTTTTTTCTTACAGGCGTTGCAGGAATTGTATCCAGAATCCCACTATGATGTGTTTCTCCGGTGCGATCGCTCTGCCTCCAGGAACTTACGAAATTTGCAGTTTTTACGCCAAAAGGGATTTCATTGTTTCGGTGAGCCACATTACGAAACCAATCGGTGGCGACGGCGTCTGCGATATAGCCTAGGCAGTGCAAAAATCTTAGGGTTAGGGATTTGGAAACGTCCTACGCTGATTCTATCGACCGAACTCAACACCTACACCGTTGTCTTCGATTGGTTTAAACGCTGGACTGGCGTTCCCTACTGGGTGGTTCTTCATGGATTGGAAGCCTGGAATATCCAGAATCCCGCCCATAAAAAGGCTTTGCGCCGTGCAGACCGGATTATTGCAGTTAGTCACTACACTCGCGATCGCTTGCTGAGTGAGGGTTATCTTGACCCAGGCCAGATCTCCGTTTTGCCCAACACCTTTGATGCTAGTCAATTTCAAATTAAGCCCAAGCCTGACTACCTACTCAAACGCTATGGTCTATCACCTGAACAGCCTGTGATTCTGACTGTAACCCGACTAGATCGCATTGCCAAGTACAAAGGATACGACAAAATCCTGCAAGCCTTACCCCAAATTCGTCAGCAGATTCCCAATGTTCACTACATTCTGGCTGGAAAAGGCGATGACCGAACTCGCATTGAATCGATGATCAGCAGTCTTGACCTGCAAGAGTGCGTCACCTTAGCCGGATTTGTCCCAGAAGATGAACTCTGCGACCACTACAATCTGTGTGATGTGTATGCTATGCCGAGTAAGGGGGAAGGGTTTGGAATTGTTTATCTCGAAGCGTTAGCCTGTGGGAAGCCAGTGTTAGCTGGCAACAAAGATGGTGCTGTCGATCCTCTAGCTCATGGTGAATTGGGGTGCTTGGTCGATCCAGATGATGGGGAAGCGATCGCTCATAGTCTGATCCAAATCCTACAGGGCACCTATCCCAATCCCCTGATGTATCAGCCAGAACAATTACGGCAGAAAGCGAGTGAGAGGTTTGAATTCGCTCAATTTCGCCAAACTTTAGCAGAATTAATCCAAAATTACCAGGTAACTGAATCGACTGCCTCCCCATAGCCAAAGAAGCGTGGATTCGTTTTAATACTATGACCCTTAATCAAGCAACGGACAGCCCAGCGAACCAGACTTTTTTACCCAGGGTTTCAGTCGTTGTCCCAATCTATAATGGCGAGGCGGACTTGCCTGACTTAATCCGTTGCCTGCGGGATCAAACGTATCCAGCAGAGCAGGTGGAGTATTTGCTGGTAGATAATGGGAGTCGCGATCGCACTGCTGCTATTCTCGAAACAGCGGCTCAGGAGGCAAAAGCTGAGGGGTTGAAGATTTACCACCTCACTGAAAACCAAATTCAAAGCTCCTACGCCGCTCGCAATAAAGCGATTCGGGCGTCCACTGGTGAGATTCTGGCATTCACGGATGCTGACTGTCGCCCCCAGCAACAGTGGCTCAGTACCCTCGTTGAGCCGTTTGCTGACCCAGCTGTGGGTTTAGTCGTTGGTGAAATTATCGCCCTACCGGGTCACACGCTGTTGGAAAAGTATGCCGATCGCCTGAATATATTAACTCAGAAGAATACCTTAGCGCATCCCTTCTGTCCCTATGGTCAAACAGCTAACTTGGCAATTAGACGTAAAGCCTTCGAGGAGGTTGGTCTGTTCCGTCCCTACCTGACTACGGGCGGCGATGCCGATATGTGTTGGCGAATTCTGCGGCAAACTTCTTGGCAACTCTATTTTGCACAACAGGCTATTGTCCAGCATCGCCACCGCGCTACTCTCAAGGAACTCCAAAGCCAATGGCAACGCTATGGTCGCTCGAATCGATACTTGCACGAACTTCACGGAGTTGATTTGAGGCGTAAATTGACAGGACAGGAATCCCTGTATCTGATCAGCCGTTGGCTGTTGAAGGAAGTGCCGATTAATACCATAAAGGTGATAAAAGAGCAAGCCCCTGTTTTAGACCTGCTGAATACGCCGATTAACCTGTTTTGTACCTGGTCTCGCTCTGTTGGACAACAAGAAGCCCAACTCCCGGAACAAGCAAAAGCGATCGAGTGGCTACAAGAAGCTCAAGGCTTAAGTCGAGAATAACTGCCGATGGAGTAACGAGTTGCTTTCAATAGACTTCTTGC
>CBDTXL010000619.1:0-3455 GCA_965364435.1 uncultured bacterium | reverse complement strand
AGCCTCAACTCCTTTTATTAAAAATACTTATCACCCTGACTCCTGGAGAGCCGGTTTTGTTGGTTTTATTGGCTAGCTGACTCTCGGTTGTGCTGGTAACAGTTATTGCTGATTCTGTTACTGCCTCATGGCTATGGGGAGCATCTGAACTCGGCTTTTGTTCGTGACTCATAGGGATGCCTAAACTGTATAGGAGTGCGATTACCTTCCAACCTAGCGTTTCTAAATTTTTCTTGAATACTAAGCTGTTGCGCGTTTAAATCGCATATTTTTCATGAGGGTCGGGAGTCGGGAGTCGGGAGTCGGGAGTGGCGGAAACATAATCCCAGAAACCGTTTTAAGATTCTTTCCCTATTCCCCATTCCCTATTCCCTACTCCCAGCTGTTGTGCATTTTTAATGCACAACAGCTTAACTATGAGTTTCTTTGAGGTGAACTATGTCCTCCCTCGGCATCCTCTGTGCCGTTGGGGTTCAAGATAAAAAGAGCGATCGCGTTTAGTCATCTTGCGCTATATTTAAATTATGTCAAATGTGACATAAAATAATTCAAGCTCATTATTTATTTAATAATCATGAAGCAATTAATTGATGGAAGATCAAAGCCAGAGCAAGGTTGTTGTTTGGCTCAGTGGCGAAGTTAAGACTCCGCCCTTTTCGACATCAGCTCGGATTGAGGCAGGGCTTTTGCTACGGAAGTTACAGGAGGGAGAAACTCTCTCGATGCCTGTCTCTCGACCCATGCCCAGCATCGGCGCTCACTGCCATGAGTTGCTTGCTCGATGATAGTGAGGCTGATAAACAGTGGCGAATTGTTTACCGGATTGATTCGGATGCGATAGTCATAGCTGAGGTATTTCAAAAGACCACCCAGAAAACGCCCAAGCGTGTGATTGAGAACTGTCTCCAGACGGCTGAAATTGTATGACGAAATCTCAGAGGTGACGTAATTGTTTGCACAAGGGAGGGCTAACGATGGACGCAGTTAAGCGTCAACGTCTGGCAGCAGCGGGTTGGCGCGTTGGAGATGCAGCGGATTTTCTAGAACTTTCACCGGAGGAGGTGGCTTTTATTGAGATGAAGCTGTCTCTGAGTAGGCGATTGAGGGAGCTTCGCCTAAGTCAGAAGCTCTCTCAAGAGAGTTTAGCTAAGAGAATCAACTCCAGTCAGTCGCGGGTAGCAAAGATGGAGGCAGGCGATCCCTCAGTTTCTCTTGATTTGATGGTGCGGACGTTGTTGGCTATGGGGGCAACTCGTGAGGATGTGGCGATCGCGTTAGCCCAGCGTAATGAAGTTATCGCTTCTTCCCAAAGCTGACAAGTTGTAGGGTGCGTTGCGCGATCGCGTAACGCGCTGAGCCACTCCCAGGAATCCTTCTTGTAGTTCACAATTGTATCTTTCAGAGGGTTATTCCGGCTGATCTTTTTTAACCTGAATTCTATTTTTCTCTTCAGAGCATACTTCCGGATAATTTTGGCAAATTTCTCCAGCTAAACCAAATTTATCTTCACTACAAAAAACTAGCCTGTTGCTGTGGAAAACTTGTAAACCATTGTAATAACGAATATCCTCGAAAGTTAATGGAAAAAGTTTACTATCCAAGTCTATATATTTTTGGAAGTAGTTTCTTTCGCGTAGGATTATTAGTATCTTCTTGTCAAGAGGATAGGCTATCTCTATTCCTTCCGAAGAGTAGCCACTAAATTTTTGATGCCGATGCTTGACTACAGGATGATCGGATGTATATAAGGGCTGAGCAGTATCGTTAATACCAATCAGCCAAATATGTTTGAGTAAGGTTTCTGAAAGCTCCTTATAATGGTTAAGTATAAATTTAGCTTGCATTACAGGCATTCCATCAGTCTGGAGAAAATTCAAAATAGACAAGCCAACTCCAGAGCTAAAAGACTTTATTTGTTCAACTTGCTCTTCCTTTAATTTAACAGAATATTCTCCCTCAAATTTTTCTATGAGCTTGAGAGTATCTACCTCTATTATGTCACTCGCTATAGACTCAGATTTCTTAGACATCTCGATCAGGAAATTCCTGAAATCTCTAGTTCTTAGAGCCTGAATAGCTATTAAACAAGATAGGTCAAGCTTTTGAGATTGAGTAAGGACATGGGTAGAGTATGCCCTACCCATGTTTCTTAAGCTGAATATTCCTTCTACCTTTCTTTGTATATGCCGTATAAATTTAGAAGCTATACCTTCGAGTTCTGAGAATAACTTTTCCATCTCCTGCTTACGTTCAGCCCTTTCTGAGTCTGATGGAAAATCATTAAAGTAAGTTTCACTTGCTACGTTGCTTACATTGCTTCTGAATAAATTTTGCGTAAATTTATTAAATACAAATATCATATCCCGCTTATCAGCAAAATTTCTTAAATAAGATTGGGGTACATAGTGTTGATTTTTTACTACCATTTGGCTAGACTCAACAAATTAATGATCTGACTTGTATTCAACTTTCAGTCGTGAAAGCCTTACACCGAGCGCTACAACATTTATCTAGTGCGAAGATCGCCCCTCAACTCTTTGCTCAAACTTGGCAACCTTATCACTTTTAATCTTCACGCCAGGTAAAAATAATTTGCTCGTCAGCTTGCCTAAACTCAATATTAAACTTATCAAATACAACTTCTCGCCCTAGAAGCAATTGCTCTCCGCCGGTATTGCTTTGTAACCATGCCACAGGAGCAATAAAACTTTGTTCATCAATTGTCATTTCAACATTGCGTAAAACATACTCAACCCTTCCGCCTATAGTCTCCGCTAATAAAGTTGATTCCGCATCAGCTAAAGCATATCCCAAATCTTGACCAACCTTTAACGAAATTAAACTCAGTTCAGCACCCGAATCTACTAACATTGCTGCTGAAATTTCTAAATCTCTATGCTTCAGTTTCACATGATAATTTGGTTGCCAATCATGGCGCGTAACTGTACCAAAGCGAATTGGTAAGATCTGAATAGAAGCAGTACGTCGTGGAACTAAGTAAATTGCAAAACGCTCTCCTGAAGCCTCAGCTAAGTCCAAAAGTTCACGCAAATTTTCACTATGAGCAATTAATCGATTAGCATTGTAAGCAACATATTGATTTCGATATAAGTCTAACAACATCCGGCGGTTGCGGTTCAGCCACTTCAGCATCTCACGGCTTTCATTTTGAGAGAGTGTGGTATTCATATAGTCAGGACTTACGTAAATCAACCTGTTTTATGCTAAGAATTTTAGATTAATCCTACTAACGTTTGCCGTTCATAAAACAAAAGGGCGATCGCACATCCGATCGCCCCTATATATTGCCTAATGAGAAGAGACTTTTTGCTTACCCCCCTCTCGACTAAAAAATTTATTCCTTTTCCTTCTCAAGAGTAGGAGAGGGTTAGGGAGAGGTGGAGAGGGGCAGGGGGAGAGGTCAAACCTTAGCTTCTTCCTTCACCAGCTTGTCC
>CBDTXL010000618.1:0-3462 GCA_965364435.1 uncultured bacterium | reverse complement strand
ATGAACTCTTGCGGTTGGCGTATCCAAATATACTTCCTTCAGTATTGCTGTGGGACTCAAACCCAAAACAAGGTTATACAGCGCAATAAAATAGAATTTAACTACAAAATTTTCTATGTAATCGCGATTTTTTCCAATGTAATTGACTAAAAATAATTAGTACTCTAGGTGTTAGACGAATTACACATTGCTTTGGAGCTTAGACTAATTTGAAAAAATGCGCCTATAGAGTTTTTGTCCTCAAACCCTAGTCTAAAACCTCTCTCTATAGGTGAGATTAGTCTAAACTCCAAATTATTGATTCATAGAGCCTGTACATTAGTCGAATTGATAGCCATCTAGAAGCTGCGCTCAACGAATTTTCAACTTAAATTGTAACAATTGTGTCATTTACCACGGGAGATTACACCATGTCTCAACACCCAAATAATTTGGAAACCCTGCTGATTAGCAAGGCAATGACAGATGAAGCATTTAAGCGCGAACTAATTAGCAACCCCAAGACAGTGATTGCCAGAGAAATGGGACAAGAATTGCCAGAGGATTTGGAAATTGAGGTGCTGGAACCTACACAAAAAAAACTCTACCTAGTGCTGCCAATGAAGGTGGAATCTGAAGAAATTCCTACTGACGAGTTGTCCGCTCAAGAATTAGAAGCTGTGGCAGGAGGCCAGCCCAATTCTACGCACAACCCTCTTTGCAATTCAGGAACAAAGTGGCCGATTTTATAGCGGCTAGAGCGCCGGCCTACTAATGGTCAAGAGCCTGATTTTCCGTTGAGGATGAGCGTCAGAATGAGCATTTTGCCTTATGCCTGGGATTACTAGACCAGCGCTCTAGAAACTGCGATCGACGAGTTCTCAACTTAAGTCGTAAAAATTGTGTCATTTACCACGGGAGATTACACCATGACTCAACACCCGAATGATTTGGAAACCCTGCTGATTAGCAAGGCTATGACAGATGAAGCATTCAAGAGTGAACTAATTAGCAACCCCAAGGCAGTGATTGCCAGAGAGATGGGACAAGAATTGCCAGAGGATTTGGAAATCGAGGTGCTGGAACCTACACAAAAAAAACTCTACCTAGTGCTGCCCCTGAAGGTGGAATCGGAAGAAATTCTTACTAATGAATTGTCCGATAGAGAATTAGAAGCTGTGGCAGGAGGCTTGCCAGTCGGAGATTTATTGACAGAAAGCTTAGATTTTGTAGATGAAAGAGTTAACGATTCAAATCTAACTCACTATAAAATAAACTGCGGTTCTGGAGTAAAGTACAAGAGTAGTTAACAATAAAAGTTGCATGGCTGAATTACAAAACACTTCTGTGATGTAACCAGGGAATTTTTAATCAATTCCCTTACTATAATTTCTGCAATCAGTAATGCCAAAAGACTCTATCTAGTGCTGCGAGAGGCTAAAGAAATTTATACTGATGAATTGTCTGAGGAGATTACACGATGACTCAACAGCCAAAAGATTTGGAAGCCTTGTTGATTAGCAAGGCAATGGCAGATGAAGCATTCAAGAATGAATTAATTAGCAACCCCAAGGCAGTGATTGCTAGAGAGATTGGGCAAGAATTACCAGAGGGGGTGGAAATCGAAGTGCTAGAACCAACACCAGAAAAACTCTACCTGGTGCTGCCGCTGAAGGTGGAATCTGAAGAAATTTCTACTGACGAATTGTCCGATAAAGAATTAGAAGCTGTGGCAGGAGGCGCAGTCTCAGATTTATTGACAAAAAACTTGGATTTACGAAGTGAAGTACGTATAAATCCTAATAAAACGCACCACTTTTTCTTCTGCGCAGCTCCCCAGAGGCACTAGAGTCAACAATAAAAATGGCATGGCTGAATTACAAAATAATTCTGTGATGGAACCAGGAAAATTTTCATCAATTCTCTTACTATCATTTCTGCAATCAGTAATGCCAAAATACTCTATCTAGTGCTGCGAGAGGCTAAGGAAATTTATACTGATGAATTGTCGGAGGACATTACACCATGACTCAACACCCAAATGATTTGGAAACCATGCTGATTAGCAAGGCAATGACAGATGAAGCATTCAAGAGTGAACTAATTAGCAACCCCAAGGCAGTGATTGCCAGAGAGATGGGACAAGAATTGCCAGAGGATTTGGAAATCGAGGTGCTAGAATCAACACCTAAAAAACTCTACCTGGTGCTGCCACTAAAGGAGGAATCTGAAGAAATTCCTACTGACGAATTGTCCGATAAAGAATTAGAAGCTGTGGCAGGAGGCTTAGGAGTCTTACATCTACTAACAGCGAACTTGGGTTTAGGAGTTGAAGTAGGTTCGATTCCTAATCAAACGCACAACAACGGCAGCAAATGCCGACCTGAATATAATCGCCCAGATTCCCCAGATTCCGGTTATTGGTGATGAGAGCTGCGACGAACAATTATAGTAGTTCTCGATTGAGTGCAATACAGTATGAGCGTAAGGGCACGATATATCGTGCCCCTACCGTATAGTCTATGCAACTGAGAACCGCTGTAGATTTAGTAACACTACCCCTGCCGCGGCTTTCTGATACCATTTGGAAATTACACCATGACTCAACAACCAAATGATTTAGAAGCCCTGCTAATTAGCAAGGCTATGGCAGATGAAGCATTTAAGCGCGAACTAATTAGCAACCCCAAGGCAGTGATTGCCAGAGAGATTGGGCAAGAATGGCCAGAGGGTGTGGAAATTGAAGTGCTAGAGTCAACCCCCAAAAAACTCTATCTGGTGCTGCCACTGAAGGTGGAGTCTGAAGAAATTCCTAGTGACGAGTTGTCCGATAAAGAATTAGATACTGTGGCAGGAGGTCGTAACTTCAAAGGCATATTTTCCACAATGGAAGAGTTTATAGAAATCAAAAAAAAACGAGGAAGTGATCAGCCGTGTAGCAACACGCATTCCCGCAGGTGCGGGCCTGGAGATTGGTGAGGATTCAGGTCTAATACTGAGTTGCTGCTCTTAGTAGAATTTAACGAACCACAGAGTCCCAGAGGACGCGGAGGTAAGAAAAAGAGAGAGTTATACGTTTGAATGCAACTTGGTATAAGTGTTAAAAACTGACATTTGATATTTGTCTACAAAAACCACAAACTATGCATCCCAACTGGAAGCAACAGTATTGGCAGTTAAGGTTGGCAAGCTATGCAGCGATCGTCTGTCTATTTACCACCACTGGGGATTATGCATTGGCTCAGATTTCTCCAGATGGAACTCTATCGACCAAAGTCACAACTCCCGATAATCTTAACTTCACGATTACAGATGGAACCCGACAAGGCAGCAACTTGTTCCATAGCTTTGGCGAGTTTTCTGTACCTACCGGCGGTGCAGCCTTCTTCGACAACGCCCTGGATATTCAGAACATTATTAGTCGGGTTACGGGTAGGTCTGCCTCTAATATTGATGGTCCGCTCCAAGCCAATGGTACAGCCA
>CBDTXL010000617.1:0-3463 GCA_965364435.1 uncultured bacterium | reverse complement strand
TTGAGCCACTAGGAAGTTCTTCCCACCGAATGACTACGGTTCTACCTAAAGAGTCTCAGTGTCAATGGCTTGAAATCGGTAACCTTAGGTCAGAGAAAGTTAAGAAGTAGAGCTACTCCCCTTTCGCCTGAACCCCATCTCATCAGAGAGCCAGCTCAATTCTTTTTATTCTTTCAGGAACCTATAAAGATTGCCGAGTTTAAGCCATATCATAAACATGGATAGTAACCTAGAAAGTCCCCTACACAGTTCCTTGAGTCAGTTATTGCTATTCCTGCTCAGTTTTTTAGACGATGCTTTACTGTTGGGACTTTCCCGTCTAGGACTTCACCTTCCTTGGCTACAGTGGCTCAATCCTATAATACTGAGCTGTATGATCATGTATTGGGCTGTGCAGATATTACGCCATCGGTACTGTCAGAAAAAATTACTAGAGACATGGCAATGGTTCAGAGGTCTGGGAAAAGCTACAACGATATTTACTGAGAACTGAATAGTCCTGTGACTGCGTGGTGCCTGTTTTCCTTTCTCTATCAATGCCTAAGTTCTAAAATTCACTCAGGGGGTAATATCAAAGCCAAGGCGTGATTTAGAATTTCCTCTTTGTTAATCAATTTTTCTAATTCTTCTGGCTCATAACGCCCTTCTTCTACCTCTAAAGAAGCCTCATCAAGGGCATTTAGGTACGCTTCTTCTAGGGTTTCAACTAACTCTTCTGTAGTTAGGTAATAACCCCCGGCTTTACGACGCTTATTTTTTCTCTGAATTTCCCGAACTGAATTTCGGATAGAAACTTCCCAAGAACGAGTCGTGCGTTTTTCGGCTTGCTGTTTAATCAGATGTAGTAACAGAATCACTGCATAGCTACGAATGTTATTAATTTTGTCATCTCGACTCATTTCTTCAAGTTCTTCAACAAGAGCTAATGACCCTTTGATATCGCCCTTTAGCAGCAGCTCTTTGAGGGTGCATAATTCTTCCATGACGGTGCTTCTTGATTAGGATATTTGTATTTTATTGGGCAGATTATTTAACTGATGTAGTTGAATTCATTCTGCTGTTGGGGCGGGTGAGAGCGACAAGTATGGCGGGTAGACGACAAGGCTACAATCAAAACCCACCCTTACAACAATCCATTAGTCGCCGACTTCTGATCTGTATCAAGCATTTAGTGAAATTAGAGAATTGTAACGCATATTACAACATAAAATGCCAGAATACCCAATAATTGCAGTTTGGGGTCAGACAAACTGGGCGTGCGATCCCAATGCCATGATTTTGGATTTGGGAGTTGGGATTTTAGATTATTGATTTCCTCGCTTCCCAATCCAAGTTTCCTGTAAAGTAATTCCTACTCCCTACTCCAAGGGCAGGCTGCTAGTCACTTGTAAGGGAATAAAACTTCCCTAAACGTCATAGAGACTCTTCTGCTTCTCACAATTTCTCTGTCTTTATACTTATCTTTCTTCCGGGCAGCAATACCGTGTTCCCAATCATATCTGGCTGCTCCCTGCATAACAACCAAACTCCCAGGGTACAACAGAAGTGATGCCTTTTCTTTTGTGTGACAATGAGTAAAGTCCATTACACAGGAACTCCCCAAACTCAGGGAAATAATCGTGTTGCCAAAGCAGGGAATACAATCAATATGATTGGTAATGCCTTGCCCTGGTTCGTATTCATTGACAATGACTTGATCAAAAAGTTTTGTGGTTAAGCCATCATCATAGAGTCGGCTGGCAATGGTTTGTGCCCAATCTGGCAAAGCGCCTAAGTATTGAGATGAGGCAAGTGAGCCGTTTTTATAGTCATATCTATAGCCATAATGTTGAACCCTTCTTTTTAATTTGGTAGACCATTCTTGTTGGTCTATGGCATTAAGCAATTGATTTTGTTCATCTAAGTTGATGTAGTCAGGAATATATGCCAGTCCGGGAATTTCCTTGACGGCAGATTCAAAATTAATCTCTAAATTTAATTGTGTCTCGTTTGGAGATAACATCATTCTTGAGTAGGGTTGAGGGAAATGGAGGAAGCGATCGCACTTTTGCTAAAGCCTTTATACATTCTCTCCCAGAACTACCAGAAATCTAGTTTGACAGACTTTAAGCCATGCCTACAGGTTCCTTTGAGAAGACCAGTTTCGGTTGGCAGCTATCCCAGCTGCAACAACGAGTAGGGGAGTGGTGGGAACTGCAAACTTCCCGATTTGCACCTAAGCTACCGGACGTGTCACTGCCGTCTTGGTTGGATTCTCCGCTGATGTGGACAATTGCTAAGGCAGCCTTTTGGGTAATCCTCGCTTTGCTCTTGAGTTGGGCGGCTTTGCAGATTATGCGACTGTTGAGTCCTTATTTTTATACCCTCACAAACCAACTGAGTCAGCCAGCTGACAGCGTGACAAAAACGTCGGACAGTGAGTTATCCATTGCCAAGTGGTTGCAGCGAGCGCAAAAATTCCAGCAGCAGGGTAACTACCGTGAAGCCTGTCTGTGCCTTTATATGGCGATGTTGCAGCGATTAAATGATACCGGGCTTGTCCCCCATCAATCCAGTCGTACTGATGGAGAATATCTGCAATTAATCCAGCAACTACCCAAGCCAACGCCATATCAAACCTTGCTGGTGACTCACCAAGAGCTATGTTTTAGTAATACCGAAGCTTCACGCTCAGTCTTTGACCAGTGTCAGGAAGCCTATCGAGAGATTGACGCCCCATGAAACTTAGTAATCGACGATTATGGATATTCGGAGCGTGCGCGATTGGGGCGATAATTCTAATCACACTCCTGGCTGCTCCTGCCAGCAATAAGCTTAATAGCGGTTCTACCTATAACCGTGCCCCAGATGGGTATGGTGCTTGGTACGCTTTCATGTCAGAACGGGGAACCCCTGTCCAGCGTTGGCGAAAACCGTTTGAGGATTTAGCCAATAACAAGGATGCTAAACCCCCGATTACTCTGTTGCGCGTCTACAGCAACTTGACAAGTCCTAGGCTTTCTCAAAGCTTAATCGAGCAAGAGCTTACTGAAAAAGAGCGAAACTGGGTTGAAAGCGGCAATACTCTGGTAATCTTAGGAGTCCATCAGCCGGTTACAGAAGCCCCCTTTCGTAGCACCCACACAGTGGGAACTCTCAGCGTTAAGATTGACACGCAGCGAAGGGAAAAGAAAATTAAGAAAGGACTTTTAGGCGATCGCTTTGGTGCAATTGTTTGGGAAGAGACTATTGGTAAGGGACGAGTCATTTTTGCCACCACACCCCATCTCGCCGCCAACGCCTATCAGGACTACCAGGGGAATTATGAATTTCTGGCGCAACTTGTCAGCCAATCAGGAGTGCCTGGGCAGCAGCGTACAGCAGACAATCGTGCGATCGCTAACCGACCTACTGGCAATAGCCAAAATTCTAGGTGGGTAGATGAATACATCCACGGTTACAAAGATTCAGAGCTTATTATAAA
>CBDTXL010000616.1:0-3464 GCA_965364435.1 uncultured bacterium | reverse complement strand
AATAGCCATATGACATCAGCTTTTAATCCAACACTCAACCATGCCGCTTTCAAAGTTCTCCTGGTTGAAGACAACCTACGTGAGGCGGAACTGATCCAAGAGTTGCTGCTAGAAGTTCAGACAGTAAGAATTAGCTTCACCCATGTTAAGCGCGTCAGTGAAGCGCTAGAAGCTCTGAATCAAGAAGATTTTGAGGTTATTTTGTTAGATTTGTCACTTCCCGACAGCAAAGGGCTGGATACTCTCACCAGAGTTCAAGAGTACGATTGTCAGCGCCATACTTGTGCTTGCCCTGCAATTGTCGTGCTAACAGGATTCGATGATGAAGAACTAGCTCTCCAGTCGATTCGTGCCGGGGCGCAGGATTGTTTGGTTAAAGGCAAAGTCGAGAGTGAGCGTTTGGTTCGTTCCCTGCGTTATGCGATCGCACGTCAGCAAACGCAAGCATCTCGGCAGAAAAGTCAGGAGAAATGTCGCTGTGTCCTCTCTAATGACAAATACGTTATTTTCCAAACTAAACTCAATCACGCAGAGCAAGAACACCTCAGCAAAGCAGCTCCATTAGCATACAGCCCTACCCTACTCTTCGAGAAGGGCGTCGCCCAACGCGAACCCCTAGGGGGAACGGGCCTGAAAACAGCGAAGTGGACAAGGGTAGCGTTCAAACAAGGCGTAGCCCAGCAGGACGTGCCAACGTCCAACGAGCATCGCTTCTTCACCATCTTCCTGGATCTGCTTTGTATTGCTGGTTTTGATGGCTATTTCAAGCGCTTGAATCCCGCTTGGGAAACCAGCCTCGGCTACACCACCTCCGAACTTCTCAATCTACCTTTTCTTGAATTGGTCCATCCAGAAGACCGAGAAGCCACCCAACGCGAAGTGGAAAAGCTGAGGACTGGCGACGCTTCCACCATCAACTTTGAGAACCGTTATATCTCTAAGGATGGTTCCCATCGGTGGTTTTTATGGACAGCTGCGCCCTTTTTTGAGGAGGGTTTGATCTACGCGGTTGCCCATGACATCACTGAGCGCAAACGAGCAGAAGCTGCCCTCCAAACCAGCAAAGAGCGATTGCAAATGGCATTAGAAGGCAGCGATTTGGGGTTGTGGGATTGGAACATTAGCACAGGACAAACCTATTTCAACTCGCAGTGGAAGAGAATGCTGGGGTATGAAGTAGACGAGATTGAGAACAATTACCAATCTTGGGAGCGACTGTTACATCCAGAGGATCTGCCCAGGGTGAGGGAAGTCTTGAATGCTTATCTCGAAGGTCGAACCCTCGTCTACGAAACAGAATTTCGCATGCTTTCAAAATCAGGCTCGTGGCAGTGGATTCTGGCTCGTGGCAAGGTTTTCGAGTGGGATGAGTCCGGCAAGCCACTGCGGATGACGGGTACCCATAAAGATATTAGTGAGCGCAAAGCCCTAGAAAGAGAACTAGCCTTGCGGGAAGCTCGGTTAAACGCCTTTTTTGCCTCCTCTCCCATCGGTCTTAAAATTTTGGACGACCAGCTGCGGTTTGTGCAGATCAACGAACCCTTAGCACAGATCAATGGGCTGTCTGCGCGTGACCATATTGGCAAGACTGTGCGTGAAGTCTTGCCTGACTTGGCTCCCAGGTTAGAACCTCTCTACCAGCAGGTTATGACAACAGGGGAACCCATTCTCAACCTGGAACTGAGCGGTGAAACACCAAGCCTTCCAGGTATTGTGCGTTACTGGATGACATCTTACTTTCCGATTCCAGGGGAAGAAGGTCGCCCTTCTGGTGTAGGGTCAGTGGTGGTGGAAATTAGCGATGTCTACGACGAGCTTCGCTTACGCAAACGTATAGAAGCTGCCTTGCAACAGCAGCTTTTGCGGGAGCAGTTGCTGGGGGCGATGCAAGAGCGCATTCGCCGCACTCTCAATCTAAAAGAAGTACTCACAACGGCAGTGGAGGAAGTGCGGCAGTTTCTTCAAACTGACCGAACCGTGATTTACCGCTTTAACCCCGATTGGAGTGGGGCTATCGAAGTCGAGTCAGTGGGCGAAGGTTGGATGGCTCTTCTTGGACTCGACATTCAAGATAACTGCTTTGCCCAAAGCTATGTCTTTCAATACCAACAAGGTCGCATTCGAGCGATCGAGGATATTCACAATGCGGGTCTAAAGCAGTGCCATATTAATTTACTCAGTGAGCTTGAGATTAAAGCTAACCTGGTAGTGCCCCTCTTGCAAGGAGAAACGTTATGGGGGCTGCTGATTGCCCATCACTGTAGCGGTTCGCGTGCGTGGAAGGCTTGTGAGATCGAGAGCCTTAGACAGCTGGGTGTGCAACTAGCGATCGCCATCCAGCAATCCACGCTCTTTGAACAAGCCAAAGTGGAAATCGCAGAGCGCAAGCAGGCGATCGCGGCTTTGCGGCGCTCAGAAGAGCGAAAACGCTCAAAAGCTCAACAGCTAGAAATTGCTCTGCATGAACTCAAAAACACCCAAGCCCAATTGGTGCAAACTGAAAAAATGGCGAGTCTGGGTCAACTCGTTGCTGGGGTTGCTCATGAAATCAACAATCCGATCAGCTTCATCTACGGCAATGTCTCCCCAGCGATGGGATATGCCTGTGACCTACTTAATCTGATTTCTCTGTACCAACAGCACTATCCGACGCCCTCTGCCGAAATCCAAGACGAGATTGAAGCGATCGACCTCGACTTTATTAAAGAAGACTTCCCAAAATTGCTGAGGTCAATCCAAGAAGGAGCCTCGCGCATTCAGGAAATTGTCCTATCCCTGCGGAACTTCTCGCGTCTAGATGAAGCACAAGGAAAGAAAGCTGACCTTCACAAGGGAATCGAGAGCACCCTGATGATTTTACAAAATCACCTGAGAGAACAGCCCCACAGAGCAGCCATTCAGGTGATTAAAGAATTCGGTGACCTCCCGTTGGTGGATTGCTATCCTGGTGAACTCAATCAGGTATTTATGAATATCTTGAGTAATGCCATAGATGCCATTGAAACCCGGATAAACGAAGATTCTTCCCTAACTCCTAAAATCCGAATTTGTACCGAAGTTCACAGAGTTAGTGAGGGGACAGCAAAAAGTCAAACGTTGCGAAGCGATCGCGCTTCCTGTGGGGCAAGTGAATTCCCACACCCAGCGCCCTCAAAAGTCCCAACTAAAAATGCCCCTACCCATTCCATTATCCCAAATCCCCAATCCCAAAGAGAAACCTCCCCAATCCCCTTGGCTGACAAGGTTGTGATTCGCATTGCCGACAATGGCTCTGGCATTCCAGCCAATATTCAACACCGCTTGTTTGACCCTTTCTTTACCACCAAACCTGTGGGCAAAGGCACTGGTTTAGGCTTGTCGATTTCTCACTCCATTGTGGTAAAGACACACCAAGGTGAATTATACTTTCACTCACAGTTTGGGCAAGGGACAGAGTTTGTGATTGAGCTACCTCTGCAAGAGGA
>CBDTXL010000615.1:0-3466 GCA_965364435.1 uncultured bacterium | reverse complement strand
TCAGTTGAAGCGAGAAATTATTCGCTGGATAGACCCTTTCTCCCGTACCTAATAAGAGAAAGCTGAGTCAGGAGTTCCTTGCTGTGATTGCGGAGTCGCTCATCATTGCTCTATCTAACAGCGTGTTTGAAAAGTGCTGTTATCACTCCGCAAGGGCGAAGCATTCGGCCGACCAATTTGCGGTGTAAAGTTTTTGCAACACAACCTTAAAGTCTGTCTAATGAGCGTAATCAGTATTTATTAAGTTTTGTTTGAATTTTCTCGAAGGTCTTAAATGTCCTTGTTTTTCCCTAGCGTTTGTGATAATTTTCCACTTGAAGATTAATCAATAGTATTTTAGGGTTATCACTTAAGAAGACTTTCAAATATCATTTGATCATCTAGATACTGCCCGTAGTAGCAAAGTAAAGCTTGCGGGACTAACCGCAACACGTCTCGGTTAAGCCTGTCTTATCCCATTACGCTTATAATAAAACCTCCAATGACTGATAACGTCTTCCAAAAATTCACTGTTGCTGCTGCTAGTGTTGCCTTGATCTTTACAGTAATAAAAAGTAGCCCCGCACGAGCGGCTACAATCACCTATGACTTCACTACAAACCTTAAATCAGGGTATTTCTCGGCACTTGCATCGGAACTTGGCACACCTGACGACCAAGAACCTGTGAGTGGCTTTTTCTCCTATGATGACTCAGCATTAACAGGAATAGGAGTAGAGAGACTCGGAAAAAGTGAGGGTCTTGTCGCTACCCTAAATTCACCTTTTGGGACAGTATCTCCTTTTGAAATGTCAGGAGTCGATGTTCCCTTCTTTGTAACTTTTAATAATAGAGAACTGGTGGGACTAACAGCTTTCTTTTTTACAAGAGAATTTGATAGTCCTTTTGGAAGTTTTGAACTCTTTAGAATTAATGGGGAAGAGGTTGAAACCCAGTACAGTATCCGACTTTCTATCTTCAAAACAGTTTCAGGAAGCTTATCTGGTAATGTTCAGTACTCATTGCGAGATGTAGATGGAACTTCTACTCCTGTACCTGAACCTACTACAGCCTTAGGAACTTGCCTCTTCGGCTTAGCTGGTTTAGTCAAGTTAGTCAAGAAGAAAAAGCTAGTCCAGACTCAGCCATCGATAGCACCAGAACTGAGAAAGAGTTGATGGATGCTCAGGTTTTAACCCGTCGTCAGGTTATGACGTCGATTAAACAGATAGGCGATCGCTAGCCGTTAATCATAAGTTTCGTTTATCTCATTGACTGAACTGACTAGAAGTTACTTCCCGAATGCGAGAGCCCCTACACTTTTTGGGTTTGCCCAAGACTTCTCAGACACCCTCGTGCCGAGAAGAGAAGAGCCATTCTAGTCACCAAATGCGATCGCCATTTCTGTCGGCATTGTCCCAGCTGGACATCTCCTAGCAGCTACTCTGACTGGAATCTTCACAATCATCTTTGTCCCTTCGCCTGGAGTAGAAACACAACTGAGCTGACCCCCGTGTTTTTCGACTACAATCTGGTGGCTAATGGATAATCCCAATCCTGTACCACTCCCTACGGGTTTTGTGGTAAAAAACGGGTCAAATATCTTATGAAGTACTTCCTCACTTATACCAGAACCGTTGTCGGCGATCTGAATAACAACATATTGGGAATTGGGGATTAGGGATTGGGATTCTTCTTCCCAGTTCCCAGTTCCCAGTCCCCAGTCCCCAGTCCCTAATGAAGTGCGGATAGTAATCACCCGTGGAGAGGGTTGAGTTTCAATAGCGTCAATGGCATTACTCAAAAGATTCATGAACACCTGATTCAACTGACTGGCATAACAGGTAACCAGTGGCAGTTGACTATAGTCTTTAATCACCTTAATTGCGGGATGACCGCCTTGTGGCCTCAGTCGATGCTGCAAAATGAACAGAGTGTTTTCGATGCCTTGATGGATATCCACCGGTTTTAGTTCTGATTCATCCAGTCTGGAGAAGCTCTTAAGCGATCGCACAATCTCTTCAATGCGCTGGGTTCCTCCCTGCATTGAATCCATCAGCTTTGGCCAATCTTCCATCAGAAAATCTAAGTCGATCAAAGACGCTAACTGCTGAATTTCTGCTGTGGAATTCGGGTAGGTCTGCTGGTAGAGTTCAATCAATCTTAGCAGGTCTTGGAAGTATTCTCTAGCAGGAGTAAGATTGCCTTGGATAAAGCTGATGGGATTGTTGATTTCGTGGGCAACTCCCGCAACCATTTGTCCCAAACTGAACATTTTTTCAGTGTGAATCAATTGGGCTTGGGTGCGTCTCAATTCGTCCAAGGTCAGTTCTAGCTCTTGTGCTTTTTCTCGTTCTCGCTGGCTTGATTGCCGCAGGGCGTCTGACTGCTTTTGAATCTCCGCTAATAATTCGGCTTGCTGCAAAGCGACTCCCAATTGATTGCCAATCTCGACCACCAGCTTGGTTTCTGCTGTTTTCCATTGGCGGGAACCAGAATTTTGATAAGTTGCTAGTAATCCCCAAAGTTTACTGCCTAAGAATATGGGGACAATGATGTAGGCTCTGGCTTGAAATTGCTCCAAAAGGTTGATGTAACAAGAGTTAAATCCAGCTTTGTAGATGTCTTGCACGACTCTGTAACTTGCACCTCGGCTGTAGGCACCACCCCTAGTTTCTTGCAGATAAGTATCCTGTACTAGGGAAGAAGCACCAAAGACGCTATCGCATCCCACTTTACTATCAAATGTTTTGACAGTGCAATGCTTGTCTTCCAGAGAACGCTCTTTGAGCTTGGGGTTATTAGCTTGTTCTTGCACTAGAGAAATCCAGTCAGCCCCAACAGACTCAGAGACAAACTCTCCACTCCAATCGGGATTGAAGCGATAGACAGCGACGCGATCGCACTTAATTAACTGCCGTAATTCAGAGGTTGTGGCAGTGAAAATCGTTTGAATATCCAATGTCTGGCGCATTCTTTGAATCGCTCTGGCGAATGCTCGTTCTCGCTCTAGACTCTCCCGCAAGGCTTCTTCTGCTCGTTTGCGATCGGTAATGTCTGTAACGCGAACTAGATTTATAGTCTGACCCGCTACATTAATTGGCTTGGCGGCTAAGTTGCCCCAAAAAAGCTTTCCCTTTTTAGTTACATATTCCAACTCCACACTCCAAAAGCTTTTGAGTTTGAGTTCGTCTGCAATAGAATTCAATTGTTCGGGTGTAAACGATTGCTTTTGAAGGGTATGACCTTCAATGTTGAGTAATTCCTCTTTGCTCGTGGCCTCAAACAGTTCCACTGCACGCTGATTGCAGTCTGTGATCAAAAGCGTTTCAGGATTGACCAGAAAAAGAGCATCCGCTGATTCATTGAATAGCGATGCAAGTAAATCCTTACTACGGATGAGTTCTGCTTCTGCCCGTTGGCGTTCTTTAATTTCATTTTTCACGGCTTCAAATTGAGCAGCGCTGGGCATTGCCAGGATTTTTGGA
>CBDTXL010000614.1:0-3466 GCA_965364435.1 uncultured bacterium | reverse complement strand
ACTAGGGTCTAGGGAGTAGGGGAAAAATTTTCATTGTTCGGTGTGTGCGCCGCGCATCGTGTCTAACTGATTGAGTAGCGCAGGTTTGCTGATGTTCAAAATTCTGCTCACCAAGGACGCTTCCTCAACATCTGATATGGGATGTCTAAAGCTACCAGTACTGAGGCAAGAACAGTCCGAAGTGTCAACAAGACTCACCTCGAAACTCAATATGGACCCTCACCCTAGCAGCCAGATTTAGAATAAAAATAGAGTCTGTTAAGAAGTGTAAGGTTTTTCATGGCTGATCAGTTAATTCGCGCCACAGCGGCGGCGGGTGGCATTCGAGCTGTCGGCGTCATTACAACACGCCTCACAGAAGAAGCGCGACGGCGTCACAAGCTCTCCTATGTAGCAACTGCTGCACTGGGTCGCACCATGTCTGCGGGTCTGTTGCTGGCATCTAATATGAAGCGAGAGGGTTCTAGGGTCAACATTCGCGTCAAGGGCAAGGGTCCCCTCGGTGGGATTCTCATTGATGCCGGATTAGACGGAACTGTAAGGGGTTATGTTGACAACCCCGGCGTTGAACTACCACCGAATGAGCGAGGCAAACTCGATGTTGGAGGTGCGGTGGGTCAGGATGGTTACCTCTACGTTGTGCGGGACGTTGGATATGGCTACCCTTATTCCAGTACCGTTGAGCTAGTATCCGGTGAAATCGGTGATGATATCGCTCACTACCTGGTGACTTCTGAACAAACGCCGTCTGCTTTGGTAGTCGGTGTGTTTGTTGGGGCAGAGGGTGTTACGGCTGCTGGGGGGATATTAATACAAGTTCTGCCAAAGGCAGCCAGAGACGAAGCACTAGTGCAAACTCTGGAATCTCGCGTCGCTAAGCTATCGGGATTTACACCCCTATTGCAAGCAGACAAGACTTTGCCAGAGATTCTTGAACAACTACTGGGGGATATGGATTTAGTCATTCTTCCAGAAATCCAGCTAGTGCGTTTTCATTGTGGTTGCTCTTTCGATCGCGTTTTGGGTGCTTTGAAGATGCTTGGGGAAGCGGAACTTCAGGATATGATTGAAAAGGACAATGGAGCTGAAGCAACTTGCCACTTCTGCGGGGAAGTTTACCAGGCCAGTAGTCATCACCTGGCTCAGTTAATTGAAGATTTGCGAACCGAGTCTGTCTGACAGTCTCTAGGGCGAGAAGCCTTATTGCTACTCAGATTTTTGAGGTTGGCAGCGATTGTCTGAAAGTCTGTCTTGCTGAAAGTCAAGTTCGTTGCCGGAAAGCCTGTACCACTCATCTTTTCGGTTAGGCTCTAAAGAGAATATGTAGCTTTTTCGGTCTAGGAGGGGTAGGATTGCAACTACTGAGGTGAGGGTGCTGTAAAGCACGCTGGATCAGGCGTAGCGCGTGGTGGTGTGAGTTATGACCAGAAATCGAGAAATTCCAGACGGTTGGCCTGCATCAAAGTCTTCAAAGCGAGAGCAGCTCAATAGGTTGCAGCGCAAGAGAAGGACTGATGCAGCCAATCGTTCTTTAAAGCCTTCTGACTCAGGAGAGGCAGACGCTCCTAATGTCGCTAACGCTACTCCTTCAAAGAAGGCTGAGGCTCCTAACGTTGCTAACGCTTCGCAATGGCGTTCGCGAAGCAGGGGCGAAGCCCAAGCGCCATCTGACCAACTCCCCGCTTCCCAAGAGTTGGCTGAACCTGACGTTCCTTCACCCCCACCCTTAAAACGGCGTCGGAAGCTTAGGGGGCGATTTCCCCTCAATTTGCAGTTCTGGGCAGTTTTAGTCCTACTGGTTTCTGGTGGGGTGGGACTTGTGGCAGTCGCGTTGTTGCTAAAGCTGCCAGCGGTTCCAAATTGCCCCGCGACGTTTTGGCCAACGGCTTCGGCCTCACTGCGCCTTTATTGTGCCCAAGTGGCGGCAAACAAGGATACAGCGGAGAACTTGCTAGAGGCGATCGCTTTGGTTGAGGGGTTGCCAGAGGACCACCCGTTGCGCCCAGAAATCAACCGTAATATCGAAGAGTGGTCACTCGAAATCTTGAAAATCTGTGAACAAAAGTTCCAGTTTGGTCAGTTGAGTGAAGCGATCAAGATTGCCAGACGAATTCCTGCTCATGTCTCTGCCTACAAGCTGGTAGAAAAGCAGATTGATCGTTGGCAGACAATCTGGTCGAAGGCACAGGGGATTTATGAGAAAACTGAGAAAGAGTTGAGGCAGTCAAACTGGAACCAGGCTTTTACTGAAGCCGTAAAACTGACCACTATTGAGAATAGGTATTGGGCAACTACTAAGTATGACCAACTAACTCAACTGATTGAGATCGCTCGGAAAGCGAGTGCTCAGCTGGATAAAGCCCACGAGCTGAGTAAAAGCGGGAGTATAGATGATATCTTGGCAGCGATTAAGCAGGCAGAGCAAGTCTCTCCCGCAAGTTATGCCTATAAAGAGGCACAGGATTTGATTGCCGCCTGTGGCAAGAAGCTGCTTAAGCTGGCCGAGAGCAGGCTTGAGGAAGGCAATGGGCAAGGCGTTATCGAAATTGCCAATAAAATACCCGCCAGTGTGAAATTAGCGGAGGAAAAATCTGACTTGATTGACCTGGGTAACGCTTTATCTCTCGCAAAATCAGGAAAAGTTTCGGATTTAGAAGACGCGATCGCCTCTGCCCAAAAGCTGCGACCAGGGCGTCCCCTGTATGACAAGGGGCAGGAATTGATTAACCGCTGGCAGCGAGAGATTGAAGACGTTTCTCGGCTAGAGCGGGCACGGATGTTGGCCAGTTCTGGTCTGGTCAGTGATTTAAAAACGGCCCTCACTGAAGCACAGCAGATTCCCAAGGGCAATCCCCGCTATCAGGAAGCACGCGATGAAATCAGACGCTGGACTAGCCAAGTTGAGACCCTAGAAGACCAGCCCTACCTTGACCGTGCCAATCAAATTGCCAGTTTTGGTAGTGCTGCATCTTTACAAGAAGCGATTCAAGAAGCCAGTCGCATTGCCCCTGGTCGGGCACTTTACAAGCAAGCACAAGAAAAAATTGCTCAGTGGACTGATACCATCCAACGGCAGCAAGACCAGCCTTACCTCGACCAGGCACGCGCTCTGGCAAATGCGGGTAATCTTCCTGCTGCAATCACGGCTGCCCAACAGATTAGACGAGGAAGGGCGCTATATGGTGAAGCGCAAAGCGAGATCAGAAGTTGGCAGGCGGAAATCGAGGGTCGGCAGCGATTAGACGAAGCTTACCGAACAGCTACTGCTGGCACAGCAGAAGCGCTCTCAGAAGCGATTCGAGTGGCAAGACAAGTCCCAAGCTCGTCTACAGTGAAAGGAGATGCTAGGGTTGCAGTCAATCGCTGGAGTAATGACCTCTTAGCAATGGCCCAAGATCGGTCGTCCTACAATATTGCGGGAGCGATCAAGATCGCTAAAATGATTCCCTCTGGCACTGAGGCTTAT
>CBDTXL010000613.1:0-3468 GCA_965364435.1 uncultured bacterium | reverse complement strand
CTCTTAAAGCAAGCCAGCTGACTCATATAGACGCCTGATCACTGCGAGAATGCGATCGCCATACTGCAAATCCGCCGCCCAGCGTCCACTCAGCTGATCAACTAAAGGAGCAATGCCACGAGTGACAAAACGAAACCGGGGACTAACCTGTTCTTGCACCAAAGGCTCCAAACTGGCGTAGGCTTTCAATTGTTGGATATGGGCGCGAACACCGAGTCGGGCACTGGGGAACGTCGCCCCATCAGCAACACCACCAACATCCCCCAAACCACCAAAATTATTTTGACTGGGCTTTAGGTCGCCGCCAAAGCGCAGGAAGTTTGTTTCAACACAAGCTTGAGAGAAGGCAATGTCATAGTTTACACCCTCAATTGTCGCCTCTTCTCGGTAGAGCTTGGGTAAGTCGGGAAACTGGGTAAGGGCATTCTCGTTATTGGCTTTGAGGAACATCATCAGCTGCACTTCCGAGGTACTACCCTGCCCCATAATCCGGTCAATCTGACCAGGGCAGATCTGCAAAATTGAGCGCAAAATCACGGTGCGGCTGGAACTATCCCAACCAACGGAGATGTGATAGTCCCGCAGTTCAATCGCTTGGACATAGACTACACCCTTGTATTGAACACGGCGAACATTCGGGGCATTTGTCAAATCGACTCTCAGCCGATCCACCAAGTCAATAGGGATGTAGGCATTGTTATTAATCAGGATACCCTGTTCGCCATAGGTCTGATTATTGATTTTGATATTGATGGCGGGATAAGTGATATTTGAGCTATTGGGTGACCCGGTGCCTGAGACAGCACGACTCCAAGCGGCAAGCCCATCAGCAATGCCCAGAGCAAGCTCGCGGCGTCGATTCTGTATTAAAAATCGGTCATCTGGGTTACTCAGAAACCCAACTTCCATCAGTATTGAGGGGAGAACCGTGTCGCGGCAGAAGGCGAGACGCCCGACGCCTGTAGACGTGTCTGGCTTGGCTCCTCGGTTGGGTAGTTGAGGAAGGCGTCGTAAAAGAGCGATCAGCATCAATTCGGCATGATTTTTGCGCTCAGTGTTATTGGCAATGTAGAAGGCAGAGGCTCCTCGGACATCGGGATTGGAAAAGGCATCGGCATGGATTTCCAGCGCCACATCCCCAGGACGGGCACGGGCATTAATCCATTGGATAGTCTGGCTTAAACTCAGCTCATCAGGGACAGATAGCACTTCAAACCCGCGCGATCGCAGCTCCGGCACCACTTGGTCACGCAGTAAAATCATCTCCTGGGCTTCAGTTGTACCACCGACAACCGACCCTAGGTCGCGACCACCTTGTTCCATACCACCGTGAGCGGCAGAAATAAATATTCGTCCCATCTGTTGCTCTTTTCCTCAGCGCTTTGATTAGCACTCGCTGTCACTCAATCCAGAATAAGGATTTCGTGGTACAACGGCTAGTCCCATTTCATTTGATTGTCAGTAGATCGTCGCAAAATTGAGATAGACCCTTTTGTTTTTTCCAAGAGCGAAGTTGTGCAAATTCCCCGCCTTCACCCAGATACCATTGAACAAGTCAAGCAAAGAGCGGACATCGTGGATGTGGTTTCCGAGCGTGTCGTGCTGCGGAAGCGGGGCAAGGACTATGTGGGCTTGTGCCCCTTCCATGAGGAAAAATCTCCGAGTTTTACCGTTACTCCCCATAAGCAGATGTATTACTGCTTCGGCTGCAATGCCGGTGGGGATGCGATTAACTTCCTGATGGCAGTGGGTAAGCACTCTTTCAGTGAGGTTGTACTCGATCTGGCGCGGCGCTATCAGGTGCCTGTGCAAACTCTGGAACCTGAACAGCGGCAAGAATTGCAGCGGCAACTCTCCCTCAGAGAGCAGCTGTATGAGATTCTGGCGGTAACAGCCAGTTTTTATCAACACACTCTGCGGCAATCTCAGGGGCAGTTGGCGCTGAAGTATCTGCAAGCTAACCGCTGTCTGAGTGAGGAAACGATCCAACAGTTTCAGCTGGGCTATGCCCCATCTGGCTGGGAAACCCTCTACCGCTATCTTATAGAGGTGAAACGCTATTCCGTGGGGCTAGTGGAAAAAGCTGGGTTGATTGTGCCTCGCAAAGCGGGTGGTGGCTATTATGATCGGTTTCGCGATCGCTTAATTATTCCCATCCACGATGTTCAGGGGCGGGTAATTGGCTTTGGTGGCAGAAGTCTGGGTGATGAACAACCAAAGTATCTCAACTCGCCGGAAACTGAGCTGTTTGATAAAGGCAAAACTCTATTTGCCCTTGATAAAGCCCGTGATGCTATTACGAAGCTTGACCAGGCAGTAGTCGTGGAAGGATATTTTGATGCGATCGCTCTCCATGCTACTGGGATTACGAATGTCGTTGCCTCACTTGGCACAGCACTCAGTCAAGAGCAAGTGCGGCTGCTACTACGCTATACCGAATCCAAGCGGATTATCCTGAACTTTGATGCGGATGCCGCTGGGACAAAAGCCTCTCAACGAGCGATCGGCGAAATTGCCCCTCTAGTCTATGGGGGGCAAGTCCAACTACGGATTCTCAACCTGCCAGATGGCAAAGACGCCGATGAATTCCTCTCTCACACTGTCAACGCCGCTGAACAATACCGGCAACTGCTGCTGGACGCTCCCTTGTGGATTGATTGGCAAATCAACCAACTCCTTATCGGTCAAAACCTCAACGTTGCCTCCCAGTTTCAGCAAGTCGCTCAAGAAATGGTGAAGTTACTCAACCAACTCGACGACATCAACAAGCTTACCTATTACATCAACCACTGTGCCCAGTTGCTCAGTCAGGGGCAAAGTAGAAGGGTACCGCTACTCATTGAAAATTTACAGGCTCAAATCAAGAAGCCACTAGTAAATCGCCTCAGGAAATCCTCGCCTCGGTTAAAGAACCAACAGAACAAGCACTCCCGTCTCAATTTACCCTTTGGTTCAGATCGCAACCTTCTAGAACAAGCCGAAGCGTTACTTTTACGCATCTATCTCCACTGTCCCGAATATCGGCAGACAATCTTCGACACCCTGGAAGCGCAAGATTTGCTATTTAGCCTCTCCCATCACCGATTTTTGTGGCGGCAAATTTTAGAACTGCAACCAATCGTTGAATCGTCCCGTCAGACAGCCGACCCACTAATCTCGCTTCTGCAAGAACGCAGGATTCAATTTCCTGAACAGATAGCTGAGGTGAGTTACCTGTTTCATTTAGATGAGAATACACAAGAAGATATCTTCCGCGCTCCTCTGGTGATTCGGTATGCCACAGCCTGTCTTGAGATGGTGATGTGTGAAAAACATCGACGTTATTGTATAGAGCGGTGGCAAAAGATTGACCTCTCAGGGAATTTGGAACGCAAGCAGTACTACTGGGAGGAATACTCCAAGGCAGCTCAGCGGATTCGGGAACTAGACCAACTACGCCAGAATGTACTATCAGACATTCTTGAAAAT
>CBDTXL010000612.1:0-3476 GCA_965364435.1 uncultured bacterium | reverse complement strand
TAGAGGCAATTGCCCTCAACTGCTTCCGTGCTATGACGTTTACGCCTGAACTCACTAGGCGAGGCTGGCAGAAATAACCCTTTTGTAAAAAACTTTCAGGAACATCCTCAAAGCATTCTCCTAACTGATTCGATTAGACCTGTATTACAGCAACTCTATCCCAATGGTCAATACTGTATCGGTCAAGATTGTGGTATTTACTGGCGTTTAACCGAACCCCCAGAACGAGGTGCGGAAGCTCCCGATTGGTTTTATGTTCCCAACGTGCCACCCCTGCTCAAGGGACAGGCTCGGCGCAGAAGGAAATGGCTCAGCAACAGGTAGAGCAAGAACGACAACGAGCTGAGCGACTCGCAGAACGGTTACGCCAGAGGGGAATTAACCCGGATGAAGTGTGATTGAGTTCGGGGGATCACTTTGTACTGAGACAATATCACAGCTTTTGAGACAACATCCAACATCATATTTTTGGAGAGGGCAAAATGAATACAGACCTCCTAGGTACCTCCCTGCATGAGCTATTGCCTCAATCCTGCTTGCCCGGAACCTGAAAATTCAGATGATGTAGGACTTTGCCAAAGTTGCGGCTTACCGTTGCTGCTAAAAGAGCGTTATCGAGCAATTGAACCAATTGGTCAAGGTGGCTTTGGCAAAACTTTCTTGGCGGTGGATGAGGATATGCCGTCGAAGCGGCAGTGCGTGATTAAGCAATTTTTTAACCAGAGTGGTCTAAAGGCTCAGAAAGCCAAAGAATTATTTGTTCAAGAAGCAGTGCAACTGGAGAAGCTGGGCAAACAACATCCTCAAATTCCTGAATTATTCGCTCACGTTGAGCTGGGTATTGGTCTGTTCTTGGTGCAAGAGTTTATCGACGGGCAGAATTTGCTTCAGGAACTGAAACAGGAAGGTGCTTTTGACGAAGCCAAGATTCGGCAATTGCTCAATGACTTGCTACCTGTGCTTCAGTTTATCCACAGCCAGCAGGTTATTCACCGGGACATTAAGCCTGACAATATCATTCGTCGCCAGGTTGATGGCAAACTTATCTTAGTGGATTTTGGTGCTTCTAAATTCGCTACTGAGACTGCCTTGGAAAGAACTGGAACTGTCATTGGTAGTCGAGGGTATGCAGCACCCGAACAAAGCGAAGGCAAAGCATACTTTTCTAGCGATCTCTTTGGTTTAGGTGCAACCTGCTTTCATGTGCTAACAGATACTCACCCCTCAAAAGTGTTTTCCCAATATGGTAATTGGGAAAAATATCTTAGGATTAATCTGAACAAGAGCGGTATCGGCGATACACTGAAGCCTGTGCTAAGCAAGCTACTGCTACCAGATATCAGCCAGCGCTATCAATCAGCAGAGGAAGTCATCCAGGACTTGAACCTTGAACCAACTAAGGCAACTGCTGAATCACCCCTAATTTTTCTTACATCCGAAGTAAAGCCTCCCACTCAAGCTTGGAGATGTGTACACACTCTTACTGGACACTCAAACGTAATTCAGTCAGTTGCAATTAGCGCCGACAGCGCGATACTTGCCAGTGGTAGTTCCGATAAGACTATTAAAGTTTGGCATCTGGGCACTGGAGAACTGTGGCACACTCTTACAGGGCATTCATCATGCATCTTTTCTCTTGCTATTAGCCCGGATGGACAAACACTTGCCAGTTGTGGAGACAAGACTACCAAACTCTGGGATCTCAAGACCGGACAATTACTTCGCAACCTCAATCATTTAAAAAGTGTTGGTTCCGTCGCTATCAGTTCAGATGGACAGATTTTTGCTATTGGTGGAAACAAAACTATTAAACTTTGGAATCCCCATACAGGAGAATGGCCTCGTACTCTCTCTGAAGATCTAGGCTATGTCTGTTCTATCGCTATCAGCCCAGATGGACATACTTTAGCTAGTGGCAGTACTGAAAACATCATCAAAATTTGGAATCTGCATACAGGACAATTACTCCACACCCTCACCGGGCATTCGGAGACTGTTCATTCTCTAGCTATTAGTCCTGATGGTCAAACCCTCGTAAGCGGAAGTTTTGATAAGACAGTTAAAATGTGGGATTTGAGTACCGCACAACTCATCCGTACATTGTTTGAGCAGTCAAGTAAGGTTAATTCTATTGCTATCAGCCCTGATGATCACACTCTTGCTATTAGTGGTTATGGAGTAATAAATATCTTAGATTTATTGACTAGAGAGCAAGTATTTACCCTTTGTGATCTTTCAGGATGGGTTAACTCTATCACAATTAGTCTTGATGGTCAAACTCTTGCTGCTGGAGGTTCAGACAGAATCATCAAGATTTGGAAACGGGATTAATTTAGCCATAAACTAACCTCAAGGAGTCAGCGATGAAATGGCAAGAAGTTTGTGAGAATAAATACTTACAAAATTTACCCTTCAAGATTGAATTAAACAAATGGGGACAAATTGTAATGAGTCCTGTTAAACCAAAGCACTCATTTTATCAGGGGAGAATTCAAAGCTTACTAGAGTTTCTTTTAAGTACAGGGGAGGTCATGCCAGAATTGGCGATTCAAACAACTGATGGAGTGAAGGTTGCTGATGTAATTTGGGCATCTGATGAAAGGGTAGACGTTATTCTCGAAGAAGATGTCGCCTCAATTGCTCCTGAGATTTGTGTTGAAATCAAATCGGCCAGCAATACCTTAGAGGAAATGGAGACAAAGAAAGATTTATATTTTGAGGCAAAAGCAGAAGAAGTTTGGGTGTGTGATAAAAATGGCAACCTTACCTTTTACAACAAACAGGGGAAATTAGATAAATCTTTGCTAGTACCTGACTTTCCTACGTACATTAGACGGAGAAATCAGTCAGCTAACTAAAACAGGATTAAAATCCCAAATCTGCCTTAGCCGATTCAGCAGCGGCAAATAATTCTTCATCGGGCCTCTCATCCCAGGATGTATCCCCAACCTCCCGATAGAAGTCCTGATCATAGGGACGAGTCCGCACCACCACCGGCATGGGGACAGCATGACCTAAAATCAACGCTTGTTGCTTAGAATCCAGCTTTGCCAACACCGATCGCAAACTTTGCCCCCCAGATACCCCCGTAAAAATCGCCTCAATATCCTTGTCATCATTCAACAAAGCTGTAATCCGAGTACCAATCTGGGACATCACTTCGTTATCAATCCCAGAAGGACGCTGATCCACCACCAGTAAGGTAACGAAGTACTTCCGCATCTCACGGGCAATAATCCCAAAGATGGTTTGGCGGACTGTGGCAGGATCGAGGAAGCGGTGTGCTTCTTCAATAGTGATGACTAGGGGACGGGGGCGATCGCACGGATTTTTTGACTGCAAGAACTTCTCCGCCTTGCGGACATAGCTGCCATGAATGCGGCGAGTCATCACATTCGTTGCCAACATATAGGAGAGCATATTGGACTGGGAACCGAATTCCACCACCACATGCTTACCTGCTTCTAGGGATTGCA
>CBDTXL010000611.1:0-3479 GCA_965364435.1 uncultured bacterium | reverse complement strand
TTGATGAGTAATCGTAGATTCATAATCGCCTTTAGCGTCGTGGGGATCAGCCAATGTGGACGCAGCGCAGTTAGTATTGCTAAACTCATCTGTCAGCTCGACAAATTCTCCCTCAAAAAATTGCTTGAGGTTCAATAGCGCCTTCTCAACTTCATCCACATCCCAGTCTACTTCTTGTACTGGTAGTGAGATGGGAGACTGGTTTATCTCTGTAGTTAAACTGCTATAGTCGGTTTCAACCTGTTCCTGGGGTTGCAGTTCAGGCAACACCTCCCTCTCTGCAAGGGTGAGTGAAGAGTTAGTCGCCAGTCGCGTAACCGTAGCTTGTGGAGTCTGCTCTAAGAGCCTACTTTTAAATTTTGGTTCATTTGCTGCTGTTTCTGATGGTTTTGTTGATACTCTTTGATACTCACTTCTCTCTGCTGCTTCTGCTCTAGAGTAGTCGCTTCGAGAGTTACCAACGTTAGAAGCGTCAGCGTTCCCCGAAGAGGTAGGAGAACTTTTTACCCCTAGCTCCTCCACAGCTGCTGTGTTAACGCTAATACGAGACGCAGGAGTGGTTTTGGAAGACTTAGAAGGCTTGATTTGTAGAATTACCTTCACTTGAGATTTGTAGACAGCTTCAAAAGCGGCTGCAATGTTAGGTAATTTTTCTTGGGCTAGCGTGAGCAAGGGCTGTGAACTGATACCGACATAAGCAACTGAGCGTTCACAACTTAATAAATAACAATGCTGACTCACAAGGGCGTAAGCAGAGAAGGGGTGGAGATGCTTGAGAACCTGTTGCCAGATTTGGTCGATTGTCTGTTCAGAATCAGAGGGTTGTTCGGCAGTAGAAGCTGAAGATGACGCGGAAGACTCCTTTGCAGTCGCAACAGCACGCTGTTGATGTTGGGGATCAGAAACCTGGTTGCGGTTGGGATCAGAAGTTGGGGCAGTGGTCGCTTGCGGTGGCTGGGTTTCGTTCTGATGGGAGTCGGGGGTTGCTTGACTGGTAGGCGAATTGGGTGGGGCAACTGGCGGTGTTAGTGCCTGGGGACGAACACTGGTTTCACCACGGGTTTGTGATTCGTGTCTGTTCACCTCTGACTGCTGGAGGAGCGGCTGGCTAGTTGTAGTGGTAGGCTGAGGGAGATTAGCTGATGGAAGTAAGCCCAATAAGGTTACTTCTAGCCACAGACGCGGCTGGGTAGTATTTTTAATTTGAGCTTCGCTGTCTTTAAGGTGCTGTTGACCTTGCAAAATAGTGGAAACCTCTAGCTGTTGGGCAAACTCACCTAGCTGTTTCCAGGTTGGAGGCGTTACGGCAACTAAATCACTGCGAGTCGGTGCAGTTCTAGCAATGAGTAAATCCCGGTAGAACCCCGCAAGATTTTGGAGGACAACCAGGGGTTCGCGACCTCTATCCATCAGGCGACGGCAGTGATCGAGAACAGCTTCAGACTTGTTGGAAGCGATCGTTTTTGTCAATGCCATCAAGTCTTGTTCTGGCACCGCCCCCACCAACTCCCAGACTGCTTCTACCGTCACCTCACCAGGTAACAAACTCAGTTGATCGAGCAGACTTTCGGCATCCCGGAGTCCCCCTTGAGCAACTTGTGCCACTAAAGTTATCGCGTCGGGTGCAATGTTGATGTTTTCTTTGGAAGCGATATCGCTCAGATGCTTCACCATTGCCTCCAAGGGAATCCGGCGAAAATCGAACTTTTGACAGCGGGAGATAATCGTCGGTAGCACCCGCTGAGGGTCTGTGGTTGCTAACACAAACACCACGCGATTTGGCGGTTCCTCCAGGGTTTTCAGCAGGGCGTTGAATGCTGCCGTACTGAGCATATGAACTTCATCAATAATGTAGACCTTGTAGCGGCACTGCACCGGAGAAAATTGGGCGCGTTCGATGAGTTCCCGGATGTTATCGACCCCAGTGTTGCTGGCGGCGTCAATTTCAATCACATCCAGTGCGTTGCCTTGGGCAATCGCACGGCAGACTTCGCAGACGCCACAGGGTGACTCCGTGGGCTTATCTTGCTTTTGACAGTTGAGGGATTTCGCTAGAATCCGGGCAGAAGAAGTTTTGCCGGTGCCTCTAGGGCCTGTAAATAGATAAGCTGGGGCAATCCGCTGGGTGCGGATAGCGTTGATGAGAGTAGTAGCGATCGCCTCTTGCCCTACCAAAGTAGCAAAGGTTTGAGGGCGATATTTGTGGTGTAGGGGTTCGTAGCTCACGAGGCTCAGTACGGGAGGATTGGAGCGAGGTTTGGTGTAGGGTATGACCAGCAACCCCAGCCAATGCGATCTTAGCTGCCAGCGCCTAAACTCGTAAAAAGTTACCTTAATCGGAGTCTGTTTAAAGACTAGCGGGTGTATTTTGGTATGATCTTTAATTTCCCGGTCATCGGGGTGCCGCCGCACTACACAAACCAGAATTGCTCCAACTGCCCAAAAGAAGTTATGAACGCTCTAAGTAGCAGGACTCATGCATGTCCGCCTTGCGGGTATGTTGCAGACAGCGATTGACTAAAAATTCAAGACGTGATAATTGCGTCTCTACAACACTCAAAACCCTCAAAAATGTCTCCTAATCGCCAAATCAAAAGCTTTTACACCGATGGAGCCTGCACTGGCAACCCTGGTCCCGGCGGCTGGGGCACTGTAGTTTATTTTACTGATGGTTCCGTTTATGAGATGGGTGGAGCCGAAGCTCAAAGCACGAACAACCGGATGGAACTGCAAGCCGCAATCCAGGCTTTAAAGGTTCTGAGGGCATCTGGACAAACCGAACCTGTCACCCTCTACACCGACAGCGAATACGTTAAAAATGGCATCACCAAATGGGTTAAGGGCTGGAGAAAAAAAGGCTGGAAGACCGCGCAGGGAAAAGCAGTTTTAAATCAAGACCTGTGGGAGACTCTTGATGAGCTAAATTCCCTACAGGTGGACTGGCAGTACGTCCGGGGGCACAGTGGTAACGAGGGAAACGAGCGATGTGATACGATCGCTCGTGCTTTTGCTAATGGTAAGTCCCTAGCCCTAGAACAAGCGTTTGCTTTGGGTATTACTCAATCAACTATGGATGCCAATAATCTGCCGGTAACAGGAGTATCAGATTCAAACGCTGCTCCTGAGTTAGCTTACAAAACTACACCACTGAGCGTTTCTACCCCTGACGTAGCTATGATGGACTCACCTGCTTCTTCCCCTCCTGGTGCGATTGACGATTTACCCCGCGAGGTGAGAGTTGCTCAACTCCGTAACCTGGTAGAAACTCTACACATCGCCGATGAAATTGCTAGCCAGGGCTACCTGATTAGTAGCTCCGAACTGGCTGATTTAATGGATGTCAACGCCAGTGCCGTGACAAGCCGAGGCGACCACTGGGGCTGGCGCAACTGGATTGTTTCACGAGTCCGGCGCGAAGGCAATCAAATTCTCTGGCAGCTGGAACGGGTAGACCAAGTTAATGCGACAGATGTTGAAGG
>CBDTXL010000610.1:0-3484 GCA_965364435.1 uncultured bacterium | reverse complement strand
ACAGAGTTGCGATCGCTATGGGAAGAGTTTGAAGCACAACAGACCCTGGAAGCTCAATTTGCAACAGCGCTAGACCGCTTGCAGCCTCTATTACACAATCAGCAAACTTCAGGCGGTACCTGGCGTATTCATGGGATTACTCTTGACAAGGTTATGGAGCGCATGAAACCAATTAAAACGGGTGCGCCTCTACTTTGGCCTCTGGTGCAACAAATTCTCAAAGAGTGCGTAAAAGCTGGCTACCTGAAACCATCGCCAGAAATCAACGAGAGAAATGATTGAGAAAACAAATAAGAGCCTATCCGGAAAATCCTTTCAGTAACGACTAAACAGACTAAACATCTGTGTAAATCTCGTGTTCATCTGTGGTTTCATATCTAGAGAACCACTTTTCGGATAGGTTCTTTCATGATCTGAGCTAACTCAAGCGTGTCGGTGTGAAGATTGCAGCTTCGATGCTAAGAAGTGCTGTTTCCAGGTCGTCGTTGACAATTTGCAGATCGAATTCATCAGCGGCGTCGATTTCGGCTTTGGCACAACTCAGGCGTCGCGCGATCGCCTCTGCACTATCCTGACCCCGACGGCGAATCCGCTGCTCTAGTTCAGCTAAGCTTGGGGGCAGAATGAAGATACGCAGGGCAGTGGGGAAGGTTTTGTGGATTTTCCTTGCCCCAACCACTTCAATTTCTAAAATTACTGACTGACCGAGTTGGATTTGCCGCTTTACTGGTAAGCTAGGTGTCCCGTAGTAATTACCAGCGTACTCTGCCCACTCCAGAAGCTCACCTGCTGTGACCATTTGTTCAAACTTGTGGCGGCTGACGAAGTAATAGTGTTTTCCGTCGATTTCCCCTGGACGTGGTTGGCGTGTCGTTGCTGAGACGGAAAGATACAGTTCTGGGTGCCGCTTCAGGAGCGATCGCAGCAAAGTGCCCTTACCAACGCCACTCGGCCCAGTTAATACGATTAGTCTACCTGCTTGCATTTTGAGCGGGGGGAAGGTTTAATTATTAGTGCTTTGACCATCTTTGCTGATTACGAAGCGATGAGCAACGGTTTCCGGCTGAATTGCCGAGAGAATGATGTGGCTGGAATCGGTAATTATTACGGCTCTAGTGCGACGCCCGTATGTCGCATCAATTAGCTGTCCGCGATCGCGTGCATCAGTAATGATACGCTTGATGGGGGCCGACTCTGGAGAGACAATCGCAACGACTCGGTTTGCCGACACGATATTACCGAAACCGATATTGATCAGCTGAATGTCCATGAAGAACTAACGGCAAAAGCCGGGTGAGGAGCGATTAAGAAGACTTAATATTAATGGTATCCACAATAATTTAGCCTTACAAGGCTAAAATTCAGATAAAAGCCTGATTTTAGGTTTTATCTTGCTTGATTCACCTCTTTTACTAAAACAGTCTAGGGGTAGATATGTACGCCACATTAGTGATTACCGAAAAGAAGGCTTGTGCAACCTGTTGACTTTACTACCCTAATGGCGGCTTGTTGTGAGCTGCGTTCTGACTGGGTGCCGGGACGCACAGAACAGGTTTATCAACGCGATCGCTACACGATTGCGCTGTGTTTGCGTACCTTGAAGCGTCGGGGTTGGCTGACGATTTCCTGGCATCCCCAAGCCGCTCGAATTTGCCTGGGTGATCCACCCCCTAAGACGCCTGATACCTTTACCTTCAGTGACCAACTGCGTCACCAGTTAAGCGGTCTAGCTTTGATAGCGATTAATGCGATCGCTCCTTGGGAGCGTGTATTAGACCTGCAATTTGGCCGACGCCCCGGAGACCCAGCGCTCTTTCACCTATACGTTGAAATTATGGGCAAATACAGCAACGTCATCCTGACGGGTGCTGACAATCTGATTATTACCGTTGCCCATCAAGTTAGTACCCAGCAGTCCAGCATTCGTCCCATTCAAACGGGTCAACCCTACGAAACCCCACCCGCCCTTACTGGCACCCTTCCTAGCTTGAGTGAATCTCAAGAGCGTTGGCAAGAACGAGTCAGTTTGGTACCAGGAGCTATACAACGTCAACTGCTCAAGAGTTACCGGGGTTTGAGTCCAGCGCTGGTGCGCTCAATGGCACAAGCCGCCGGTCTAAACCCTGACCAGTCCACCGAAAGCCTTAGTTCCTCCGACTGGCAACAGCTGTTTCACCGTTGGCAAGAATGGCTGCAAACTGTAGGAAGTAGGTGGCGGAGCGAAGGTGAGGAGGGAATAGGGAATAGGGTAGAGCAAAATCTGGAAGGTAACCGCGCTGCAACGGTAGAGACTTCTTCCCTTTCCTCCCCACTCCCAACTCTCCACTCCCCACTCCCCAATCAGTTTCAACCGGGCTGGACAGACCAGGGATACACTGTACTGGGCTGGGGTGTTGTTAAGTTTGCTCAGAATGTCCAAAGCTTACTCAATGAGTACTATACCGCCGAACTAAATCAACAAGAGTTTGCCCAGTTGCATCACCAACTCAGTCAGAAGCTGGGCAATGTTCTAGAAAAACTACGTCAGAAAGCGTCTACCTTTGAAGAGCGTTTGCAGCAATCTGACCAGGCAGACGAGCACCGACAACAAGCTGACTTATTGATGGCGCACCTCCAAAGTTGGGAACCGGGGATGAAGTCCATCACACTGCTGGACTTTGAGACTAGCAAGCCAGTGAGGATTCCCTTAAATCCAGAGAAGAATGCTGTCCAAAATGCCCAAGCGCTCTACAAGCGTCACCAGAAGCTCAAACGCGCTCGGAATGCGGTTGAGCCATTACTCAAAGAAGTGCAAGAGGAAATTCGGTATTTAGAGCAGGTAGAGGCATCGTTGAGGATGTTAGATACCTACAACGCCCCAGAAGATTTACAGACCCTACAGGAAATACGGGAAGAAGTGATTCAACAACGGTATCTAGATGCTCCAGAACAACGGAATCGCGATGTCCCCGATGTCTCAGAGCCATATCGGTATCGGACGCCAAGTGGGTTTGAGTTGTTGATTGGTCGCAACAATCGGCAGAATGACCAGCTGACTTTTCGCACGGCTGGGGATTATGACCTCTGGTTTCACACTCAGGAGATTGCTGGTAGTCATGTCTTACTGCGCCTAGAGCCAGGAACTGTGCCTGATAAAGTGGACTTGCAATTTGCTGCTGACCTTGCTGCCCACTATAGCCGGGGGCGTCAGAGTGACCAGGTGCCGGTTGTCTACACTGAACCCAAGTACGTCTACAAGCCAAAGGGGGCTAAACCGGGGATGGCGATTTACAAACAAGAACGAATCCTCTGGGGGCGTCCTCAACAAGGCTGCAACTATCTTACGGAAGATGCGTCCCTGTAGAAATGTAAATTTTTTTTACAAAAAAATCGTATTCTCTGTTACGATAAAGATAAAGAAATCTTCCAGCTGCCGGTTTGGGAACGTGCAGCTAGGGTTTCCTCGATGTAGAACGACAATAGAATTAGCGACTGAAAAAGACCA
>CBDTXL010000609.1:0-3487 GCA_965364435.1 uncultured bacterium | reverse complement strand
GATTTATTATCTGTTATTGCTGTACCCTCTTGAGTTTTCCAGGCTGGAGAACAAAAATAAGGATTAGGGATTGAGTTGTAGAGTAATGGGTAAAACAAACTATTTGTCAAGTTCTACAGTAAGCGATCGCTCTCAATTGAAAACCGCTATATTTGCTGCAAGAGAGGGTTGTTGCTAGGCGATGAGGCCAAAATTATCGACGGTGACAGTTGAAAGGGCGGAATGTGGGCTGAAAAAGAGCGGTCTGTGACTGGCACAAACCGCTCTTTCAGCTTTAAAGGGGAATCGGGAATCGGGAGTGGGGTAGGTCGAGAGACGGGGATTTTTACCCCGCCTGAGACAAACCACTCAGGAGTGGGGGCTTGTATCCCGCCACAAGCGAAATCTAATAAAATTCGGGAAGAGTGAGGAACGAAGTATTCCCTACTCCCTTTTCGGTCAGTTTCCCGATACCTATCTAAGTTTTACCTGACTGGCGGGCAGGGAACGCTTACAAGATAACCTCCAGCCTCGATCACGAAGTCATCGAAGTCGTCGTCTTTTCCTTTAGCTTGGGGTAGCCCATCATCATCCCAGGCGATGCGGCTGCCGATAATTCCGCTGCGATCGCCAGAGTCCAAGCTTCCATTAAATACGGCGGCTAAGTTGCTTGTGGACAAAACCGTGCGTCTAGTTTGACCCGTGGCACTAACAGATTCCAGGTAAAAGCCATATCTGGTATTAGCCTGAAAAGTGAACTCACTGAACTGGTTTTGTACTGTTCCTCCCTGAACCGTCCCCAGATGATCTAGAGGCGTGCCAAGGTTGTTCTGACCAAAAGTGCGAACCTGAGTTCGTCCTGCCCCGAAGTCGTCATAGGGTTTGACTTCGCTAAAGAGGACTTTAACAGGTTGACCAGTATCTAAGTTGACGATGCCAAGGGTTGTCTGATAGGCTCCATGAGACTCTTTGAATTCAAATTCGACTGTCGTATCCACCGGGAACTGGACGACCTGATTCCCAAAGGAGTCTTGAGCTTGAGCAGGTGCTGCCAAGGAACTGACAAGTCCTGCTGCTATTGCTCCCATTAACAACTGAACCCCAGCGATGCGATCGCTCTTACGCTTTCTTTGCTTCATTGTTTTTATCACTTCTCCTCACTACAGAATTCCTCTACCACGTTAGAAACGCTGAATCTGCCCTTGAGCGTTCCGCATCTTGCAACGTAGTTCTCAGGTTTTCCGCTTCTGCTCTTAACTGTTCTAGCTGCCGACAAGCAGCGGGAACGGCGGCGGTTTGAGTGGATGGCTGTCGGGCAAACCTGCGGTTAGTAGGGACATTCTGCTCAGCTTGTGCTATAGCTGCATTGCAAGCGTTAAACGCTGCTTCTGACTCCTGGTTGATCCGTGTAATGTTTTCGATTAACCTTGGATCGAACTTGCTATCGGTATCAAATACAGGGGCTGTGTTGTTCCAGATGTTGGTTCCGGTGATATCAGAATAGCTACTCTCGGCCTTAGCAGGAGTAGCGATTAGCCCTCCAGCAAGAATAGATAAGCCCACAACCCAACTAATAGATTTATTTGCGTGCATTCGGTGTACTCCTCCTTCTTAGAACCTATCCAAAAAATCCTAGGCACGGACGTGACGAGAAGAAATATCTGTGTTCATCTGTGTACCCTTCGGGAAGGCGAAGCGCCTACATCTGTGGTTTCAAATCTCTTAAATCTACTTTTCGGATAGGCTCTTAAAACCGAAGTGCGGTTCCAGCACCTAATACAAATCGCGCTCCGTCACCAGCACCAGCAAGATCGCGCACCGCTGGCGTGATTACGAAGGGGAATTTTTTAAAGGGTGCGATGGAAAGACCCAATGCCAAATCCTGCCCAGTCCACTCTGCAATAAAACTGATAGGTCGGACAACCCGGATTGCAACGTTACCAAAAACGTTGATATTATTATCACCGGCATCGACAGCACCGTTTGACCGGAACTGTCCATCTCCGACACCGGCAGTAAAAGCAACGCGACTGAAAGGACTATTGAGAGATTCTTGGGTTCGGAAAACTTTGGTAATCACTCCATATTTCGATTGTTCAAAGTCGTTACGCCCAATATTCAAAAAACCATTCCAGCCCAATGCTCCTGACAAATCTTGCCCCAACCGACGATGTAGCTTGGCATTAAAGCCACCTTCACCGAAGCTATCGTCAGTAGTTTCCAAGGCATAAGATAGCTCGACGCCCACTGCTTTAGCCGCATCGCCTAAGCCAATCCCGATACCCGCAGCGCCTACAGAACCGTCATCTTCTCGCACGCTGGCTTGATAGCTGCCACTGAGAAATACGGTGTTTCTATCTGCACCATATCCAACCGGGATATAGATACTTAGGGCGGGCGAAGCTCCAAATTCTTCGACTGGTTCTGGCACCACAAGTCGAGGAATGGCTTCCGGGCGAGGACAACGCCGGGGTGTTATTGTCGCTTGAGCTAGCTGATAGGTGGCTGAACCACCCACAGGCTCAGGGTTATCGACTTTTTGGGAGCCACAGGTAGCACCTGAAGCTGGTGCGGCATCTGCAATCAGCTGACTGGTGTTAGTCGTCGATGATTGGGCGACAAGCTCATCCCGGCGAAGTGCCTCAGCGTTGGATAGGACTGCATCCCCCTCAATTCCCCCTAACAGGGGGGAAGATAAGGAAGAATTTTTGTTCGGGGATTGATTTGATGCAGGCTGATTGGCATCGGCGGTCGATAACTGTGGGATAATGTTATCCGGCTGAAGTGCTTCAGCCGTTGGGATTTCTGCCACATGAGTCTGGGGGGTGGCTTCTACTAATGCCCCTACTTGTTTCTCAGCCACCGCTTGGGTGTTCTGAGTAGACAAAGAAGGCTCTAAGCGATAGTCTTGGCTAGAGTCTATTGCAGTTGGCTGTAAGAACCGTTGTTCTTCCAGCAGCATTTCAGGTGGCGCGATCGCTTCAATTCCCTTTGCTGTGACAGTAGGGGTTGGAACACCTTTCTCAGGGATCACTGGTTCTGAGGCAGAACCTCCGGAACTCGGATTCTCACTTGCTTGGGCTGTTACCCCTCCAGCTAAGAGAACAGTTAAAGTACAAACAGCAACCGTAGGAAAACGCATAAACTCGTCTCACTCAACTCACACCACTCTTCTTGAGAAGTCACTCTTCCCAAGTAAGTCTTTGGCTTGTGCCTTAGACACTGATACAGAGTTCTGCGTTTAGATCCGGACTGAATAATTCGTTTGCTGTGTAGGGTTTGCGATCGCACTTTCACCGAACTTACTCACTATCTGCCGGTTAGCCCCCTAATCCCTTGCAGATCATTAGCACAGTAGTGGAAACTCGATATGGAGAGACGATATCGCTCGATTCGGGTAGTTATCGGATGGGCTAAGAGCTTATCTATAAGGTGCATATGTGATTTGGAACCACAGATGAACACAGATGAATACAGATTTTTGTCGTCACTGCTCATGATTTTTCGG
>CBDTXL010000608.1:0-3497 GCA_965364435.1 uncultured bacterium | reverse complement strand
TCTAGTAAGGCAGTTGCCGCTAGGACGCCTGTGGGTTCGACAACAATTTTTAGGCGTTCCCAGAAGAAAAACATTGTGCGTAGAATGCCCTCCTCTGACACAGTCACCATGTCATCGACGTAATGCAGCACCAAGGGAAAAGTCAGCTTGCCCAGGCTTGGGGTACGGGCACCGTCAGCGATTGTATCGGGATTGTCAACTGTCTGTAGGGTTTTGGTGTGAAAGGAGCGTGTGGCATCGTCTGCCCGTGCGGGTTCTACGCCAATGACGCGGCAATTGGGTGAGAGGGCTTTAGTTGCTATCGCACATCCCGATAGTAAGCCACCACCCCCACAGCACACTAGCAGGATATCTAGCTGACCGACTTCTTCAATCAGTTCTTTGGCAGTTGTACCTTGCCCCGCCACGATCTGCGGATGATCATAGGGAGGAATAATTGTCAGTGTGCGATCGCTTGCCAGATTCTTTGCTAATTCTTCCCGTTTCATTTCGGCGCGATCATACAGCATCACCTCAGCGCCATAGCCACGGGTAGCCGCTTGCTTAACCTCTGGGGCATCCTTTGGCATCACAACTGTGGTGGGAATAGCTAGCAATTGTCCGGATAGTGCGATCGCTTGTCCATGATTCCCGGAGGAAAAGGTTAGCACTCCCCGTTGTTTCTGTTCTTCAGACAGCTGGGCTAAGGCGTTATAAGCCCCTCTAAACTTAAAAGAACCTGTACGCTGAAAATTCTCGCACTTGAGGAAAACCTGAGCGTTTGTCCGCTGATTGATAGTCCTCGACGTTAGCACTGGAGTCCGGTGAGCAATACCAGTGAGGCGTCTAGCAGCTGCTTCAACATCGGCATAAGTGACCGACGAGGTGAGTTCAGCAGTGGCTTCTGAGGTGGCAGATAATTTGTCGGTCATGCCAAGATTGTATTTCTACGCATTGGGTTATACAACGTCATTTCAGCACAGTCTGCCATTATAAGCCCTCCGAATCAGCTATGACTTGCAACTGCCTGGTAAGAGAACTTGAGGAGTTATAAAAATGTCAAATTACCAGGGGTTAGATTTGATTTTAGCCGAAATGTTGAGTGAAGTTACTCAGAAATTAAAAACCTCAATCCGAGTAGAGCGAGTAATTATTTTTTTATTAGATCAGGATAACGATGAACTTTGGTCGTTACTGGGTAGAGAAATTAAGAATTTACGAGAAATTAGAATTCCTGCCCATGGAGTAATTGCTGATGAGGTCTCTAGCTTTAAAAAAAATCTTAATATCCCCTTCCCTCATGAAGACCCGCGAACTAGTTTTGTCATAACCCAAGAAGAAGCTGGTTATCGTACTTACAATTTCCTGTATTTTCCTCTATTGAATTCGCAAGGTGATTTTATAGGGATTGCCCAATTACTCAATAAGTTAAAGTCCTCGAATAATCCAAAAGAACCCTTGGCGGAAAGAATTGATTTAAGGGGCTTTACCCAAGAAGACGAGAAAAAATTTGCCCTGGCAAGTGCTGCGCTTCTACCAACTATTGAAAGATGCCAGTCTCTTTATACAGAAATAAAGAAACAACGGGCAGTTGTCGCGTTACTCAAAGCCACGCACACAATTAGCCAGGGTGGTTTGGATTTAGACGCCACCCTCAAATTAATAATGGATGAGGCGAAAGAGTTGATGAACGCGGATCGTAGTACATTGTGGCTTGTAGAGCGCGAAAGTCCTACTCCTACTCCTTGGAAGAACCCTAGCTCCTCCGGAGTCGCTCCGAAGAGGCGAAGGGCGAATGCACAACATGGTTCCGCTGACGCTCCTGAAATCACTGTCGCTTCGCTAGCACTAGCACTAACGTCAACAGACACGCTTCACGAACGCAGGAACCTGTGGACGAAAATCTTTAGGGGAGATGGTTCTTGGAGAGAACTACGTGTTCCAATTGGGGTTGGATTTGCAGGCAAAGTTGCTGAATCTGGCGAACCACTCAATATCCCATTTGACCTATACGATCATCCCTATTCTGAGAAGATAAAAAAATTTGATCAAAAGACGGGTTATCGCACTTGTAGCTTACTGTGTATGCCCGTATTTAACGCCGATAACGAATTGATTGGCGTGATGCAATTAGTCAACAAAAGGAAACTGGGTAATTTTCCAGAGTATAACCCTGATGATTGGCCTGTGCCACCAGACGTTTTCAAGGCGAGTTTTAGCCCAGCTGCTGAAAAACTGATGAGTGCCTTTAATGTTCAAGTGGCTGTAACTTTGCAAAATGCCAAACTGTTTGAGACGCTCAAGCAACAAGAACAAATACAAGGAGAGTTTTTCCGGTGTCTTCCTAATGGCATTATTTCCACTGATAAAGCGGGTTGTATTATCAATATTAATGAAAGGGCAAAGCAGCTGCTCAATGTCAGTGAGGATGACAAACTCAAAGGACGCTGGATTGGTGAGTTGATTCAGACAAAAGAGGGTAAATTTGTCAAGGGGTTACAGGCAGCTTTAGCAGGAAAGGACAAAAAATACTGCAAGCAATACTACCCTAATCAGACTTTAATTTCTGGCCAGAAGGAACAGAGGATTCATTTATCGATAAATGCGATCGCGTCTGCCACCGACGCCAACAATATCTACGGAGTTTTGGTCGTCATGGAGGAAATCAGCGAAGATAAACACCTCACGAGTCCGATAGATGGGTTCACAATCCAGGACTTGGCAGAAGAGTTGCATAAAGATGGTGATGGCAGGTTATTAACCAAAAAAGACGTTTCAGTTTTGTTTTCACATATTCGTAGCTACACCAGTTTAATTGAAGGCATGGAAACCGAAGAGGTAGTTGCCTGGGTCAACGATTATTTTGACATGATAGTTGATGCCGTTTTTAAGTACAAAGGCACCCTTGATAAATACATTGGCAATGGACTGATGGCAGTCTTTGGTTCGCCCTTGCCTCTGGAAGATCATGCCTGGTGTGCGGTGCAAAGTGCAATTGAGATACGCCACCGATTGGCTGAATTTAATGCCCATCGCCAAGCTCAAAATCAGGAACCGATCCGAATTGGCATCGGCATTAACTCTGATCAGGTGATCAGTGGGAATATTGGCTCTAGTAAACGAATGCAGTTTACGGCTATTGGTGAAGGTGTTAACTTAGCCTCTCGCTTAGAAGTTGCCAGTCTGCAATACGGCTGCGACATTATTATTAGCGAAATGACTTATCGACAGTGTGCCGATCAGATTTGGGTAAGGGAACTGGATCGAATTTACGCCAGCGGCAAAAACCAACCCATAGCTATCTATGAAGTGGTAGGGTTACGTTCTGAACCCCTTTCAGAGGAGAATCAGCAGCTGATTGAACGTTACCACAAAGGGCGTCAGCTTTACCTTGAGCAGCAGTTTGCCCTAGCAATGAGTCAGTTTGCCCTGGTTCTGGCAATTGACGGGGGCGATAAGGCAGCTGTATTACAGATGCAGCGTTGTCTGCACTGGCTGCAATCACCCCCACCAGAAGA
>CBDTXL010000607.1:0-3499 GCA_965364435.1 uncultured bacterium | reverse complement strand
GAGAGGCGTTAATCAACCGTCTGGCTGGAGAAATCCGCAACTCCTTGGATCTCAATACGATTCTGGAAACCGCTGTATCCGAGATTCGCTCTTTGTTGCAAATCGATCGCTGCCAATTCCTCTGGTGTTTTCAAGACGCACAGCAACCCATCCTGGCTGTCAGCAATGAAGCACGCTCTCCCAGTCTACCCAGCCTATTAGGCAACTACTCTAACTCCGAAGTTGCCTCCCTGGTCAACCAAATACAGAATCTAGAGATTATTCAGATTGATGATGTGAAGAGCGACAACAACCTGAATCCAACTCAACGAGAACTGCTAACCAGTTTTGGCGTTACCTCTCAACTGCTACTCCCCATCAAAACCCATACCAATCAGATGGGAGCAATAGTTTGTAGCCATTGTAGTGGTACTCGCTCTTGGAGTGAGAGTGAAGTTGAACTGCTCAAAGCCGTTGTAGACCAGTTAGCGATCGCAATTGACCAATCCCAACTTTATACCTCTGCTCATGCCACCGCCGCCGCTGCAACAGCCCAAGCAGAGGAACTCCAGCAAACCTTACAGAAGCTGCAACAAACCCAGGTTCAACTGATTCAAAGCGCCAAGATGTCCAGCCTCGGTCAGATGATTGCTGGTATTGCTCATGAACTGAATAATCCAGTTACCTTTATTTACGGCAACGTTGACCCTGCCAGTCAGTATGCCCAAAGCCTACTGCACCTATTGCAGCTTTATCAGCAGCACTATCCTCAACCAGCTGCCTGTATTCAAGCTCAACGAGAGGCGATGGACTTTGACTTCTTAGTTGAAGATTTTCCCAGACTTTTAACGTCTCTAAAAATGGGGGCTATTCGCATCCATGATTTGGTTGTATCGCTACGCAACTTCTCGCGCCTAGATGAAGCAGAAAAGAAGGTGGTAGATATTCATGAAGGAATCGATAACACTCTACTCATCTTGGGAAACCGACTAAAATCTAAAAGTGGTCATCCCACTCTTGAAATTGTTAAAAAATACGGTCAGTTGCCCAAAGTCGAGTGTTCCGCAGGGCAGCTAAACCAGGTATTCATGAATCTACTCAACAATGCTATTGACGCTCTAGAAAATCAACCATCTCCACGCCGCATCACCATTGTTACGGAAGTTCTAGCAGACACAAACCTCGTTAGAATTCGGATTTGTGATACTGGCAAAGGGATAACAGAGGAAGCAAAAACCCACCTGTTTGACCCCTTCTTCACCACTAAACCAGTTGGTCAGGGGACTGGTTTGGGATTATCTATCAGTTATCAAATAGTGGTCGAGAAACACGGCGGCATCTTAAAGTGTTTCTCTGAGCTAGGTCAAGGAACCGAGTTCTGGGTTGAAATTCCAATTGTTCAAAGCCAAACTCTACCAAAGGTATCACCTTCACGTTCATCGAGTAGAAGCTTTAATGTCGCGTATGATCTGAGTCGCCTTTGTTCGTAAGAGTGATGAATGACTTAGTTTTAAAATTTTGAATTTTTCTGAATTTTCTAGCCTATCAAGGCCGATTGAATTAAAACAGGGGGCATCTATGAGAATATTACTTTTAGCAACAGCTTACAACAGTTTAACTCAACGTACCCATGTGGAGTTAGCTTATCGAGGTCACGACGTTTCAATTGAATTAGCCCTAAGTGACGAGGTTATGATTGAAGCAGTCGAGCTATATCAGCCCGATTTAATTATTGCTCCCTTTTTGAAAAAAGCCATACCTGAAACGATTTGGCGTCGCCATACCTGTATCATTATCCATCCAGGAATTAAAGGAGATCGAGGGCCATCATCCTTAGATTGGGCGATTCTCAACAACGCCGAAGAATGGGGCGTAACAGCTTTACAAGCCAATGCGGAAATGGATGCAGGTGACATTTGGTCTTCTTTTAATTTCCCAATGCAACCCTATAGTAAAAGTTGTTTGTACAGAACTGAAGTAACTCAGGCTGCCATCAAGGCGATTCTGCAAACCATTGAGCGGTTTGAGAGGGGAAATTTTGTCCCAGAACCTCTTGATTATAGCAAAGAAGATGTTAATGGTTGTCTACGTCCGCTCATGAAACAAGAGGTGAGAAGCATTGACTGGACGACTGAATCAGTAGCTACTATTGTCAAAAAAATTCGCGCCTCTGATAGCCAACCTGGAGTACTAGATACCCTCTACGGAGAACAGTATTATCTTTATGGCGCTCATGAAGAAGATACGTTGAAAGGAACTCCTGGTGAAATCATCGCTCAGCGTCATGGTGCTATTTGCCGTGCGACTGTTGATGGCGCTGTTTGGATATCACATCTAAAAAAGAAGACCAAAGGAAATCAGTTATCGTTGAAACTTCCAGCAGCCTTAGTGTTGGGCAAGACGTTAAAAAATGTTCCAGAATCTCAAGTGCCTCTAGAATTACCTCCTCATCAGAGAACCTACAGAGAGATTTGGTATGAAGAAAAAAACCAAGTAGGTTATCTACATTTTGACTTCTATAATGGGGCAATGAGTACAGAACAGTGTCAGAGATTAAGGAGTGCCTTTCTCGATGCCTGCACTCATAAAACAAAAGTTATTGTGTTGATGGGGGGTCATGATTTCTGGTCCAATGGAATTCATCTCAATGTGATTGAAGCAGCAGAAAATCCAGCTGATGAATCTTGGCGTAATATCAACGCCATGAATGACCTAGTCTATGCAATCCTAACAACCACTACGCATTTAGTGATTGCTGCTCTCCAAGGAAATGCAGCAGCAGGAGGTGTTATGCTCGCCTTGGCTGCTGATCTAGTCTATGTTCGCAGCGGTGTTGTTTTAAATCCACACTACAAACGAATGGGATTGTATGGTTCTGAATATTGGACTTATTCTCTCCCCAAACGTGTCGGTTACAAGAAAGCGATGGAACTGACTAGTACTTGCCTGCCTATGGGTACGCAAGTCGCTAAGGAAATCGGATTGATTGATGATTATTTTGCCGATAATCCTATAGTGTTTCGGCAGCAGATTATGCTAGTTGCTGAGGAGATTGCTCACAGTCCAAATTTTGAGCAAAGATTGGCTACTAAAAGGAAAAATCTGCTGAGAAGTGAGCGATTTAAACCCCTAAAAACTTACGGAGATGAAGAATTAGAGCAGATGAAAATGAATTTCTGTGGTACTGAGCAGAGTTATCATACTAAACGTCATGATTTTGTGTATAAAGTTCCTCCTAAGGAGACCCCTGTGCACCTAGCCAAGCATCGTCAGTTGGCTGGTTATTTAGAAAAATGTTCTGTTATTTTGTCAAAATAGTCATACTTAGATCGCCGGTCTATTAATCCCAGAAATCTTGACCTAACAGGGGTCTGGTTACATGTAAGGAGCTGGTAGCAGGTGTGTTTGAGGATGTCGGGATTTTACGGCTACCCCCCCACTGCCTAAACTTTCCGTATGTTGGCGATTTGTACTCCTCTTGGTCATCGACTGTACCCTGTATCCCTTCTCCAGCTTCTCT
>CBDTXL010000606.1:0-3500 GCA_965364435.1 uncultured bacterium | reverse complement strand
GTTTTGAGCTGGCTGAACAAGCAGAGGGTGGGGCTGGTGTTACAGTGGCTTATCTGAAATAGAGTTTAGTTTATCAAAAAAACAGCAGGAGGCTTCTATCCCGGTAAGGTGGAGAGGAATGCCACCTGCCGTTTTTGGGTAATGGGCAGTATTAGTTATTACCAAATCCCTGACCAAGGGCATCATACTGAGTTGCGTTCACAAGGGTAGTAGATGGCTCCCAGATGAGGGAGATAGGGGGAGTAGGGGAGATAGGGGAGAAATTACTTCAGCTTTAAGGAGTAAGCAATTAGCTGCTCTGAGTTACTAGTAGCTCAATCCCTTTTTTTTTGTAAAACTTGCTGAAAGTTGTAGACAAATTCTGAAAATAATGTACTATTTTAATAAATTTTTATTTTTTTATCTGCCTGCTACAAATAAAATATTTACTTGACTTCCACCCCTATAAACCTGTTTGTAATGCTATTTAACTCCTTTGAGTTTATTTTTCTCTTTCTTCCCATTACTCTCGTTATTTTTTTTCAGATTGGCAGATCGGCTTATTACAAATTTGCGAGCGCTTGGCTGGTTGCTGCTTCTTTATTTTTCTATGCTTGGTGGAACCCAGCCTATCTGGGATTACTAATCTTCTCGCTCCTCTTCAACTATTCTGTAGGGTCTGCTCTAAGCCAGCGATTCACAATCCCCATTAGCCAAAAGTGGCTACTGACTCTAGGTATTGCCGTTAATTTGGCATTAATTGGTTATTTTAAATACGCTAACTTCTTCGTTGATAATGTAAACGACTTTCTGGGTACAGATTTTAACCTGAATAAGATTATCCTGCCCCTAGCTATATCGTTTTTTACCTTCCAGCAAATTGCTTATCTGGTAGATGCTTACCGAGGAGAGACCAAAGAATACAGCTTTCTAAGCTACTGCCTCTTCGTTACCTTTTTCCCGCAGCTCATTGCGGGACCAATCGTTCATCATAAAGAGGTAATGCCCCAGTTTGACAATCAATCAATTTATCGATTTAATCTAGAAGACATGGCGGTGGGACTCACTATTTTTTCTATAGGAATTTTTTAAAAAGTCGTCTTCGCCGATAACATAGCCGTCTTTGCTAGCCCAGTATTTAATAGTGCTGCTGAAGGAGTATTACCCACTTTCTTTGAGGCGTGGGGGGGGGCACTAGCCTACACATTGCAGCTTTACTTCGACTTCTCTGGTTACTCGGATATGGCTATCGGTGCCGCCCGGATGTTCGGCATTAAGCTACCAATCAACTTTAATTCGCCTTACAAAGCGGTAAACATCATCAACTTTTGGCGTCAGTGGCACATTACCCTCTCTAACTTTCTACGGGATTATCTCTACATTCCATTAGGTGGTAATCGTAATGGGGAACTTCGGCGTAGTATCAATTTAATGATTACAATGCTACTCGGTGGACTTTGGCACGGTGCTGGTTGGACTTTTGTACTCTGGGGTGGGTTACATGGAGCTTACCTGATTATCAATCATCAATGGCGCTTGTTCCGGAAATTCTTGGGGCATGACTTGAAAAAGAGTCATTGGTGGAGTCAAGGGTTAGCTTGTTTTATAACGTTTATAGCTGTTGTAGTGGGGTGGGTTTTGTTTCGAGCAGAGAACATAGATGTTGCGATCGCAATGTTCCAAGGAATGGTGGGCAAAAATGGCATTTCCCTTCCTCTATCTCTTGTTGATAAGTTAGGTCCCATGAAATCCTCCCTAGCAAGTGTGGGTGTAACTTTCTCAGATACTGCTAAGGTTACTGGAGCAGGAACTAGGATGATTCTTACCTATGTTTGGTCATTTACTCTTCTTGCTATTGTCTGGTTTACCCCAAATACACAGCAGTGGATGGAACGGTATAAGCCAGCACTTGAACAATATTTAGCAAAGCCGAATGCCGGTTTGGGCAAGGGTCTGTGGCAAAAACTGCAATGGCAACCTACTAGAAGTTTTGGCATCATACTTGGTGTTTTAATATTCATTGTAATAAAAATTATTTTATCAGCCCCTCAAAGCGAGTTTTTGTACTTTAATTTTTGATGACGATGATATACATAAGGTATTTTAAATCAGTACTTCTGGGATTCTTACTTTGCTGGATTATTTTCCTCTTAGCTGTTTTTTATCAAATAGGTGTTCCTACAGAAAGTTCCCGCTGGATCGACGAGATGTATAAAATCAAGTCGGCTATTGCTAATTCGATCAAGACTCCCAAGATAGTTGTAGTTTCTGGCTCAAATGCTCTATTTGGCATTAGCTGTCAGATGATCCAGGAAGAGACTGGAGTTCCCTGTGTTAACGGAGGTACTCATGGGGGACTTGATATTGAGTACATACTTAATCGTTCTCGTTCCTGGATCAAGCCTGAGGATACGGTTCTTCTATCAATTGAGTACGATCTTTACGAACATGACAGTACGCCTAGGAACATATTAGTTGACTACGTGGTTGCACGCGACCCTAAATATTTATTCAATGTTGATTTAATAACTCAAGTTCGTTTCCTCAGTGGGATATCTTTTGAGCGAGTAATAGAGGGCATCCTTAATAAATCAAATCCCCCTAAACCCAAACAGACAGGTTATCAAGCTAAAACTCTTAATCAATATGGTGATGAAACAAATAATCGTAAAGCTGATATGACAGAAAAGGAATTAAAGATGAATGCTGACTTAAGACCTCAAAAAAATGCTATAAAATCAACTTATGGCATGAAAAAAATAAACGAGTTTGTAAAATGGTGTAAAACAAACCGCATTCAAGTGATAGCAATATGGCCCAGCACGGTCTGGTATGATCTTTATAAAGAACCCAGTCAACAAGATTTTTTTAAAACCTTAGAAGATTTTTATAAGAATCTCAGAATTCCTATACTGGGTAAACCTAGAGACTTCATGTACGATAAATCAATGTTCTACGACACCAACTATCATCTTAATGATATAGGAATGCGTTACCGTACTAAGCAGCTCATAGATTTACTCAAACCCTATTTAGGGGAGACTGATAAAGTTAAGAATAAAACCAGCGGGTAGCTAGAGCATCAGTTTAGTAGTTACCAACCGATGGGAAGATAGAGAGCTAGGGGAATAGGGAGACGGTGCCCATGTGCAGTATATTTCTGCTGCGCTTCACTAGGCATGGCTTTGGTCTGTACCGCTTTGGGCAATGAACTTTGCCGAGAGTGTAGCGCTTGGTGTTGTCGAGGTTGTCATACGAATTTCTTAGGTACATGTACTCGCACATCTCAACCCCTGTAGTCCCCGATGCCTTGGCGGATCGCGACAGCCAGGGATTGAATGAATGCATCGCCCTAGTAAATTGGTATAAGGTTTGAGTTAAGAATCTTCATTGAGACCTTAAAACTATAGAAATTCCCCAAACTATCTCGATACGCTTGGAAACTTGTCGCAAACTCTTGTAGTCCTGTTTCAAAATAGGTAACTGCAAAAACCAACAAGATTGGGTTTTCTACTCTAAAG
>CBDTXL010000605.1:0-3500 GCA_965364435.1 uncultured bacterium | reverse complement strand
GTTGCAGCCACTCACCGTGCAGTGTACCTGTGGAAGTAAACCTCAAGGGGAATGCGAAAACATCTTTCGCTGACTAAGGTGCAATAAAGCCCTTACGGAGCGTTCGATGAAAGCCGCCGCGCAAGTTGCACACAAGATTGTCGCACCGCAATGTAGTAACTGCGGTTATCACATTGAGCTGCGATCGGACACCTTGTTTATGCTGCCCGAACAGAAAGTTAACATCCTCCTAGTAGACGACCAGCCAAAAAATTTGCTGGCTTTGTCGGCGATACTCGATAGCCCCGATCTAAATCTGGTGAAGGCTCATTCGGGTCTAGAAGCCTTAAGATGTCTGCTTAGTCAGGATTTTGCTGTAATTCTGCTTGATGTCCAGATGCCAGAGTTGGATGGATTTGAAACAGCGACACTGATTCGACAAAGAGAGCGATCGCGACACACCCCGATTATTTTTATCACAGCACTTAATCGAGACGACACTCATGTGGAGAGAGGTTATTCCCTGGGTGCGGTGGACTATCTCTTAAAGCCTTTTGCTCCAGAAATACTCAAATCAAAGGTGGCGGTGTTTGTTGACCTGTTCAAGAAGACACAGTTGCTCAAACAACAAGCGGCCCTGCTGGAAGCGGCTAACAAAAAACTGGAAGGTGAAATTAGACAACGCAAGGAGGCAGAGGAGGCACTACGCCGTGCCCATGACTCTCTAGAAATCAAAGTCCAGGAACGAACAGCACAATTAGCGATTGCCAATGAATCATTGCAAGCTGAAATCGCTCAGCGAAAGATTGCCGAGTCAGCGCTCTTCCGAGAAAAAGAACAGGCTCAAGTAACGTTGCAGTCCATCGGCGATGCCGTCATTACAATCAATGCCCTCGGCTTAGTTGAGTATCTCAATCCGGTCGCTTCTGCTCTCACGGGCTTTCCTCAGCACGAGGCTCCAGGAAAGCCACTAGGTGAGATAGTCAGGGTCGTTAACGAAACTACCCGTGAGTTGGTAGAAAGTCCAGTAGAAACCGCTATGCGTGAGGGCAAGCACGTTTGCCTTACCAAGCCGACGCTCCTAATTACCCACGAGGGTCGTGAATTAGCTGTTGATAATTGCGCCGCACCCCTTCGCGCTAGCGACAACCAGATTATCGGTGCAGTAGTGGTGTTGAGAGATGTGACTGTTGCACGCCACATCGAACAGCAGCTATCCTGGCAAGCTAGTCACGATGCCCTCACCGGACTGGTCAACCGACGCGAATTTGAAAACTGCTTAGAACAGGCTGTGATTAGCGCCAAGACTTCAAACCAACAACACGCCCTGTGTTATCTGGACCTTGATCAGTTCAAACTCGTTAACGATACTTGTGGTCATATCGCTGGGGATGAATTGTTACGCCAAGTTACCAGTCTGTTTCAAAGCCAGGTGCGTGCTTCGGACACTTTAGCACGTCTAGGCGGAGATGAATTTGGTCTGCTGCTCAACCATTGCCCCCTAGAGTCAGCGATGCGGGTGGCTTCTAAGCTGCTTGAGCGACTCCAGGAGTTTCGTTATGTGTGGCACGACAAAACGTTCAGTATTGGTGTGAGTATTGGGGTGGTTGCGATCGATGCCAACACTCAAAGTGTGACCAGCGTCTTAAGTGCTGCCGATGCCGCTTGCTATGCCGCCAAAAACAAAGGGCGTAATCGCGTGCATGTTTATCAAGCCGACGATCGAGAACTAACCATTCAACAAAGCCAAATGCAATGGGTAGCGCGGCTGACTCAAGCGCTTGAGGAGAATCGTTTCTGCCTTTATTACCAGTCGATTGTTCCCACCAGTCAAACTTCGTCCTTGGCAACACATTACGAAATCCTCCTGCGCCTTGTTGATGAACAGGGGAATTTGGTATCGCCAATGGCGTTTATTCCTGCTGCGGAACGCTACAATCTCATGCACTGCATCGACCGTTGGGTAATCCGCACGCTGTTTACCAGTCTGGAACGTCACTACCGAGAAAACCAGAACCCTTGTCAATTGCTGGGGGATGTTTGTAACTGTTTGTATGCCATCAACCTATCGGGTGCCAGTCTCAACGACGAGCAGTTCATTGACTTTGTGCGCGACCAGCTAGCCTTACACCAGATTCCGCCACAAGTGATTTGCTTTGAAATTACCGAAACCGTGGCTATAGCTAATCTACGTCAAGCTGCTCAGTTTATGCGATCGCTCAAACAAGTGGGCTGCCGCTTTGCCTTGGACGACTTTGGTAGTGGCATGTCCTCCTTCGCTTATCTGAAAAACCTGCCGGTGGATTATCTAAAAATTGATGGCGCATTCGTTAAGCAAATTGTCGATGAGCCGATTGATTTGGCAATGGTAGAAGCGATCAATCATATTGGACATGTGATGGGTCTTCAAACCATTGCTGAGTTTGTCGAAAATGAAGCCATACTCGAAAAAATCACAGCAATTCGAGTGGATTATGCACAAGGCTTTTGTCTTGCCAAACCCCGCCCCTTGCCGTTCATCTAAGTTTTGACCAACCCCAATACACTGCCAAGGGAACGAACCATATTTTCCGGTTGCATTGCATCCGTCGCTGCGGTAGGTTCATACCCGCAATGCACCATACAATCGGCACACTTAGGATTACCACTCGTTCGACCATATTTGCTCCAGTCGGTTTCGTCTACTAGTTCCTTGAAGGTGGCGTAATGACCCTCATTCAGGAGGTAGCAAGGCTTTTGCCAACCTAAAACACTGTAACTAGGACTACCCCAAGGAGTGCATTCGTAGTCCTTCTCACCTGTGAGAAAATCTAAAAATAACGGGTTGTGGTTGAAGTTCCAGTTTTTTTGACCGGCTTTGAAGGGAGCGAGGATTTCCCGGAAAAGCGACCGCGTCTGTTCACGTTTGAGAAAATGCTCCTGATCCGGTGCCCACTCGTAACTGTAGCCAGGGGAAATCATCATGCCATCGATATTCAGTGTACCGAGGAAATCAAAGAAATCTTGCATTTCTTTGGGGTCAGTTCCCTCAAAAATTGTGGTATTCGTGGTAACACGAAATCCCTTGGCTTTGGCTGCACGAATCGCTTGAACTGCAATGTCGAAAACACCTTTGCGGTCAACACATTTGTCGTGATGTTCGCGCAAACCGTCTAAGTGAACACTAAAGGTAAGGTAGGAGGAAGGCTGAAATTTATCCAGGCTCTTTTCCAGCAATAACCCATTAGTACACAAGTAAATAAACTTCTTGCGTTCTACCAATCCCTGGACAATCTCAGCAATTTGGGGATGCAGCAAGGGTTCTCCCCCAGGAATGGAGACTACTGGCGCACCGCACTCTTCCACAGCCGCAAAACATTGTTCAGGGGTCAGGTTTTTCTTAAGAACCTCTGTTGGGTGTTGGATTTTGCCGCAACCAGTACAGGCTAGGTTACACCGAAACAACGGTTCTAACATTAAAACAAGGGGGTACCGTTTGCGACCTTTCAAACGCTGAGTGACCAGATACTTCCCAACTTCCA
>CBDTXL010000604.1:0-3504 GCA_965364435.1 uncultured bacterium | reverse complement strand
ATGGGTAATGGGTAATGGGTAATGGTTCTACCCTAGACCAATGACTGATCCAAGCGAAAAATATGCAACTTAAGTGTGCAGTAGCTTACTAGGTGCGCTGGCTGACGAGTAATGCCACGGGGAAGTGTTGCAGAATCTGACCGATCGCGATCGCGCCACTCCCTGAAATCGTCTGATCGGCGATCGCATCTCGCCAAGTAGATGACGAACCTTGCGGTAGCTGTAACTGAGTATCTGCCCAAACCTGTTCACCGAGGGGAGATTCTCCGGGTTGGACTAGCGTTGTGAATAATCGGGGGGCAATTGCGATCGCCATTGTATCCCCAAAGCTTCTGGCAAACGCCACAATATGATCCTTGAACTTACCAACCACCTCCACAGGCAGGTAATCTCCTTTCTGGAAAACTTCCAAATTCTCTTTTCGTGCCTGAAGAACCTTATAAGTTAGGAACAGCTTAATCCGACCATCTTCCTTACTAGAGAGTAACTCATCAATCAGCTTCAGACTATCTGTCTGTGCTTTCTCCTTAATATCCTTTAAGGACGATATTCTTAGCGAGTAATCCACCGGACGACGGTTATCTGGGTCTACCATACTCAAATCCCAGAATTCTGTTCCCTGATAAGTATCAGGCACACCAGGAGCTGTATATTTTAGCAATACCTGTGAAAGGGAGTTAAAGATTCCATAGCTAGCCACCCACTTCTGGAAAGGCAAAAACTCCTTCATGAATTGATTCGATTCAGAAGGCTCTAAAACCTTCTCCACAAAGGCAAGAAATCCCTCTTCATAAGCACTATCAGGACGTAGCCAAGCCGTATGAAGCTTAGCTTCTCTTACGGACTTGAGCATATAGTCTTTAACCCGTCCAACAAATGACTCATTCTCACGTTCATCAAACGGATAAGAACCGACCAAGGTTTGATAAAAAAAGTATTCATCATTGGGAACCGGAACCGCTTTCCCTCTTACATCGATTTTCTGAGAGCGATTTATCTCAATCCAAGTTTTTACCTGTTTTTCCCACTCTTCCGGGATTTCTGAAAGCACATTCAATCTTGCCCGGACATCCTCACCTCGTTTGGTGTCATGAGTTGCTGTAGCATTCATCTTGTAAGGCCAAGCCGTGCTTTGTTTTTGATTAACCTCATGAAACTCATCGATGGTGATGCCGAATTTTCCTGGATTGCCTCCCACTTCATTCAAGGCTAGATGTCGGTTATACAAATAAAATAGTGTGTCCTCAATCCCCTTCGCCATCAGAGGCCCACTCAACTGTTGCAGCCTCATGACGAAGTGAAGCCGTAAACCTCTTTCTTCTTCGGTTAAGGACTCCTCCCATTCAAGTAAGAGCAATTTCTCAATATAGTTCAGTTCATTCAAAAGTAGAGGAATTCGCCCTCTTGCTTCTTCGATAACTGCCTTGATGTAGGTGCGATCCTCTTCACTCAATCCATCCCCATTGACGTAGGTGCGATAAACCGGGAAAAGCACCAGCACTTCTGAAAGGGTTCTTTTCAGACCGTTCATCGTAAAGTCAATACCCAGTCTGGATTGACTCGCTATTTTCTTCAGGATTTGAGCCAGGTTGTCTACATCTCCTGCCAGGTTCTTCTCGACGATTAGCTGTTTTTTCTCAATAAACAGCTGCTCGTAAGAGCTTTCAGAGCCAGTAATTTTACTGTAGATATCGCTAAACTGCTTGTCACTTTCAGTTCGGCAGAAAATCCCATTGACGTAGTTCAAGAAATCATAGCCGCTTGTTCCCTGAACAGGCCAACCCTCAGGTAAGTCTTCTTCAAGTTCTAAAATCTTTTCAACAGTGATGTAGACATCTCCTGTTTTTTCCCGAAGTCGCTTTAGATATTCGGTTGGGTCATAGAGTCCATCAATGTGGTCTATTCTTATACCAGTTACTTTTCCCTGTTCAACTAGCTGGCTTACAAAATCATGAGTTTTGTGAAAAACTTTGATTTCTTGTACCCTCATAGAAATCAGTTCGTTAACGGTAAAAAATCTGCGATAATTGATTTCTTCCGCACCGACTTTCCAGAACGATAGACGGTAGAACTGGTCTTGCAGCAAATTATCCAGAAGATTAAAACTTTCTGGGTTTCCCTTTTCTCCATTAAAAAGCTTTACATTGCTATCAATAAATTCTTTGACTTCCGGATTTTGTGTATAGACTTCCCACAAAAGTACTTTAACAAAAGCTATCTGGCCATATCGTTCCTTGCCTTTGGTTTCGTTAGGTATACTTTTTATTAGATAAAGAATACCCAATAACTTGAGAAAATCTGGATGTCGCCTTCCCAGTTCTCTTGCTAAGTGTCCCAAATTCTGACCGATAAACCGCCCATAAGATTCTATTCGGACAGGCAATTTCAAACTGTAGTAATTGATGCTTAACCCACTCTCTTCATACTGGAGCTGAATTTCGCCATTCTGCAAAGCTTCTCCATAAAAATTCCCCAACATCGGGGCAAGCACTCGCCCCTTAATGTCTTCATAAGCCTGATCCCATTCAATGTCGAAGTAGTCAGAAAAATCTGAATCAAGCCCATTTTCGAGAACATCCATTAGCCAAGTGTTTTGGCTATCATAAGCCATGTGGTTGGGAACAATATCCTGCACCCATCCCATGTCATAGCGCTGAATTTCACTCACCAGCGCTTCAAAATCTTCTGGGGTTCCCAATTCAGGATTGATTTGAGTGGGGTCAACAACATCATAACCGTGGGTACTGCCTGCTCTAGCTTTAAATATTGGCGAAGCGTAGAGGTCAGAAATTCCTAATTCAGCAAGATAAGCAAGGAGATTTTTTGCCGCCTCAAACTTAAATTCTGAATGAAATTGAATTCGGTAAGTCGATCTTGGAATTCGCATGATTATCACTCCTAAGAAATGTTTCTGCTTGTTAGATGTTGGCTGGGTATTGCCAAACCTATTTATATATCTGTCACTAGACTTTTTACAAAACTATCAAGATTGGGATTTTAAACCGCAGATAAACGCGGATAAACGCAGATGAATAGGATGTTATCTGTGTTTATCTGTGTTTATCTGTGTCCATCTGTGGTTTATCATAAATCTTTGTTAACTTTTGCAAGAGTTCTAATACTGATTAGATTCAATTCATTGTGCTAATGTTTCTAGTTCGTATAGGGCAAAACTTTGTGGGCAAATTGTAACTTCCTGCTCATGCATTAGTTTTTCTGGCACAGTAGAGTCTGAACCCATCCATTTAGAATCGGAAGAATCCAAAATCTTTCGCCAGTTACCGCTTGGAAGTGTTTCTTTAAAAGTGACATCTTTTTCATTAAAGTTCATTATGCAAAAGATTTGGCTGTTCTGATTCCACCGATGAAGGAACATAAGCTTATCTTCTTCAATTGCAGATGCTTCTAGATTTTGCTTTTTGAGGGTTTTCAGCGCCGGAATCGTGCAGCGTAACTGAATTAAATGCTGATAAAGTTCTAGCAGCACTTTGTGTTTGCCTTCTT
>CBDTXL010000603.1:0-3506 GCA_965364435.1 uncultured bacterium | reverse complement strand
ATGACAAATACGGAAAAAATTCTCATTTATTTGGATCTTTAAGTTTTTCTTCTTGATATTGGCGGTTGCTATAACTGACGCTTAGGAAGGCGAATTATTCGGTTCACCCCAAAGGAAGCGTTCTAACGGAATTAACCGCTGGAATTCCCGTCCCAATCGCTGATACAACGGAATTTGTTCTGACCAAATTTTGGCGTAACCACTCGCACCCGGAAATAACTTGCCGTCGCTATTATTCACCACAATTTGTACTCGCGCCACCCGATGCGGTTTATTGGGGTCGCTCTGAATTTTAGGTAGAATCATCTTAACCGTAGCGTTGTACGGTCTTAACTTGGCTTGTCGAGGACGGAACGTTACAGGTTTATTTAAGTGGACATATTCCAAATCTTCTTCCTTAACTTCCACGGTAGCTGTGAGGTCATTCAGGTCAGCGATTTCTAATAAAAACTCTGCTCCCGGCTTTAATTCTTGATTCGTTCTCAAGTCCAAATCGTTGGTGAGAACCACTCCAGTCATTGGCGATCGCAACGTCAGATTCTCGCGTAAGATTTTAAGCTGTGCCAGTCGGTGTTCTAAAGTCGCGATCGCGTCTCGTCCTGCTGCCATTTGTCCCTCTGCATCGGCAATCATCCGGGAGGCATCAATGGAAGCTTGTTGGGAAACGCTTTCAGATTGCAAATCGCTAGCCGTATCCTTCAGGCGTTGTTTCGCCGCTTCAATTTCTTGTGTCTTTGCCGCTAAAGCACTTTGCAAATCTCGCAGTTCAAACCTCACCTCATCTCGTCTATCTTGAGAGATGACTCCTTGAGCATGGAGTTCTTGATAGCGCCTTGCCTTGTCCTCAACTTCTGGAATTCGCTGTTGTAAGCGTTGCCGTTGAGTTTCCAAAACCTGAATCTCTGGAGTGAGTTGACCTTGAGTTAGAATAGCAGCGCGATCGCCCTCACGAGTAGCTTTCTTCTGAGTCCTCTGTGCCACCGCCTTCACCTCAATTAGTTGCGCTTGAGCACGGATGAAATCTTGGCGAGACTCTTGCAAACTCTGACGCACCTGTGCCAACTGTTGCTCAGTTACTGTAATATCCCGGTCTAATTCCCAACTCGACAACTGTGCCAGAACTTGACCACGCTGCACCGATTCTCCCGGTTTGACGTGAATCTCTGCAACCACACCTGCCATAGGAGTGCGATGGGTAAATTTCAGCGGTACGGTAGGACCAAGAATTGGGGTAAACCTCCGCTATAGTCCTCGATTTAGCGATCGCAGCCCTAATAATGAGCCATACAACAAACGGCTGGAGTTTGACGCTTGGACTTACGGTGAAGTTGGCGCAGATTTGTGGTTAGGAACGCCGGATGCTCGTTGGTTTAAGGTCAAGGGGACAAATTTATGGGTTCCTAGTGCTTACATTAACGGTAATCCACCGAATTCTAGTCCGATGCCTGGTGGTTCCAACAATAGTAGTAGCGGTAATGATAATGGTGGCAATAGTGAACCGCCTCTATTCTCAAATCCAACATCATCTAACCCTCTACGGGGATTCCATCATCCACTCAAGGGAGCTGGAGATGTAACGCAAGGTCCTAATGGTTCTACATCTCACTCTGGACGTTCAGAGTATGCAGTTGACTACGGCGTTGCTATGGGTACTTCTGTCTATGCAATGCGCTCTGGAACAGTAGTAGACGTGCGAGATGGTTATCCGGACACTGGCGGTGGTCAAGCAAACAAAGATAATGTTAACTGGGTAGTGGTTGAGCATGACGGGGGATATAGGTCTGCCTACCTGCATTTACAACAAGGATTCAGCTCAAAAGTTGGAATCAAAAAAGGTGACTTTGTAAGTGCCGGACAGTTAATTGGCTATAGCGGTAATTCGGGTTGGAGTACGGGGCCTCACTTGCACGTTGAGGTTCACAGAGGTAACTGGGGAAATACTGTTCCATTCGCAATTGCTTAAGTCCCTAAGACAGTAACCGTCTAAGTTAAGCGATCGCACTTCCTCCCTTTCCTGATGTGCGATCGCTTTTCCATTATCTAGAATTATCGAGAGCGATCGCTGTTGTAAATTATTAAAGATATATGCTATAATCAATCACCATAATTTACGATTATTTAAAAATCCTAAACCCAAATAATCAAATGGTATCTGTATCTATTAAACTTCCAGAAACCGTATTTTCAGCTCTTCGCAAAAACCCCGATGAATTTGTCCAAGAAATGCGAATAGCCGCTGCCGTAAAATGGTATGAACTTGGTCAAATATCTCAAAGCAAAGCCGCAGAAATTGCGGGAATCACCCGCGCCGAATTTATCAATGCTTTGTTTCGTTATCAAGTAGACTTCCTGCAATATACCGCCGAGGAGTTGGCAGCAGAAATGACCAATGTTGATTAAGCAAGTTGTCATCAACTCCTCACCTCTGATTGTCCTATTTAAGAGTCAACAAGCTGACTTGCTCCCTCAACTTTTCTCCGAAATTATAGTGCCAGCAGGGGTCTGGATCGCCTTTGGTTTATCTGGAATTGCCGAGAGCAATCGCCTCTAACTCCAACTCACATTGACTAAAAATAAAATTAATCGCAGCAAAAAGTTGCTCTAGATTGTAAATCGTGTAGGCTCTAAAATTCCTTGTAAAAAGGTTTGCCTTAAGTTGACCAAATTGCCAAAGCTGGCCGTTTGACACAATTCCAAATATTCTTTGCTGTTCCGATTGTTCGTTAATCTTCTGAATCGCCACCATTTCTGCTAAACATTGACCCCATCCTTTAATAAAATCGTCTCGTTTGGCTTCAACAGCTACAAAAAAAGGCTTCTCAAACACCTCTTTTCCTAGGGGCGACCTTTTGGCTACTATATAGTCAGGTATACCTGAGAGTTTTTCATCATAAACCAGCGGCTTGTGACTCCAGAGCGTAAATTTATCTCGATAACTCCGATAAACTTCTTTCAAAATCGGAAAAATAATCGTTTCGCAAATCGCATATTCTGACTCCTCAAACGTGAATTCTCTGAGGCAAAACTCTAAATCCTCTTTAAAGGATTCCCGAATCATGATTTCCGTTTCGATAATATAGTTATCCTCAGAAGAAGTAATTCCGTAATCTTTGAGAACTTCTCCAATATTTTTGTAAGAATCAAAGGACACGAGTGTTTCCTGCAATGTTATAGCTAGGGGCTAGGGCGTCGGGGCTGGGGGCTAGGGGAAGAAGGGCGTCGAATCAAGGGTTTCAGGAATTAAGAACGTCCTAACTGCATTGGCGGTTGCTATATATCCGTAATTGTAGAGCGCGATCGCCTTTCCATTATCTAGAATTATGGAGAGCGATCACATAGGGAAATATAGGAGAGTGCGACTCGCCCCTAAAATCTCTAGTGGAGAGCGATAACCTAACCCGACTCGCCCCTACAGCAGACAGGGTGAAAAGGCGATCGCTTTTTCCTCACCCGTGCCCCTACCGCAGCTACATCGAATCCCGGTATTTTTTCAGCAGCTGGGGGAT
>CBDTXL010000602.1:0-3514 GCA_965364435.1 uncultured bacterium | reverse complement strand
AGGCATGGCACATTGGTGACAGCTTCAAAGAAGACTATCAGGGTGCTAAGGCAGTTGGGATGAGATCTATCTTGCTGGAGCGCACGGGTCAGATGGCAGGAGCATAGTTAAAAGTTTTGAGTTTTGAGGCGAGAGTTTTGAGTTCTAAGGCGAGGTTTTTCTAACCCACCTTCCGCACCCTGAAGTGTCACACTACGAATTTTGGCTTTTTGGGGATTTTGGTTTTGCGATCGCAAAACGGATTTTCCAGTTTTTTGTATAAAAAGTAACCCTATCATCTCGCTAAATTCCGTAAAAACAGATTGTGACAGTAGAGGGTGCGGAATGTGGGTTCTAAGCTTTCTTCACCTAGAGCGCCGGTTCAGTAGAAGGAGTTGACAAAAAACGCAACATATGGATATTCAAGATTATTAGTAGGGGCTCTCGCATTCGGGCGACAATTTAGGGCTTGAACCCCAAGATTTTCCGCCCAAATGCGAGAGCCCTTCAGAGGGAAATTTGTTTCCCTCAGGGCTTTTCAATAATTGTTGCTTTTTGTTTGAATTTAATTATTATTTACATCAATAAGTTTTTAGAGAAATCAACTTATTGAAGAGTTGGTAAAGATGGCTTTTGGGTTGAACCTTTCTTTTAAATCAACTGTATTGTTACTGAAAGTGAAGAATTGGGATTTGATGTAAGGCATCAATCACTCTACTACATCATTTCTTCAGCACAGTCACAATTTTCAGGTAATTGAGGTGGAAGGATGAGTGAGGGGTGAGTGATCACATAGGGCGTAATGCTATAAATCAAACAACCAGGAAAATAGGAGCAATATATCTTATGTCTACTTCTACTGTGATAAAAAAAATCTCGGTTTTATCAGGTTTACTTGTTTTTTGGCAACCTGTATTGAGCTTGTTAAATCAGCCTGCTATGGCATTTAAGCTTAGTCAAGAGGGTCATTTAGGTATTACCACTGATGCTGTCAGATCTATAGCTGTAGATATAGACGGGAAAACACTCAAATTTTCTAATAAAGCAATTGACAAAATTATAGCAGCTAATAAAGAAACTGATAGTTTTATTTTTCCAAACAATCAAGCTAAGGCTGAATTTCATTTTGATGATGAATCTTTTTTGGCAGCGACAACTAGGTTAATGAGTCTTAAGCAGACGGTAATTGACAATATTACGAAAGCTCAACCTGATGGTTCGGCAGCACGGGAGGCTTTGGGTGGAGCTTTGCATACGATTCAAGATTTTTATGCTCATACTAATTGGGTAGAGCTGGGAAACACGACGATTGATAATCGACTCGGAAGGACAACTTTTACAGGATTAGCTATAACTACTCCTACTTCACCACCTGATAATTCAGGTACTCTTTTGCCCGGTGGTAATTCAGGTACTCTTTTGCCCGGATTAACAGATTTAACATCAGGCTGGTTCAAGATACCGCTTTGTGTCCCTCCAGCAGGGAAAACCCGTCATGGGGTGCCAATAGTCTGTCCTGATGGTCTTAATAAGGATGATTCTAGTCGTCCTGGTTTTCCTATGGCAAGAGAACTAGCAGTTAAAGCTAGCCAAGATTTTCTCAACCAGATTCTTGAAACACCAGGGATTAAAAATGAAGTAAAGCCAATACAATCTTTAATGGGTCTTAAGGGAACATTAGGGTTTATTATTGATACTACTGGTAGTATGCAACCTGTTATTAATCAAGTCAAAAATCAGACTGTAAAAATTGTTAATAGTATTTCCGATACTAGCGAAATCCCTGATTTTTTGTTACAAACTTTTAACGATCCCTTTGTTGATACTCCTTTCACAACTCAAAATCCTAAAGAACTTGTTGCAGCCGTAAATAATCTCAATGCTTTTGGTGGAGGTGATTGTCCTGAATTATCCATGACAGGAGCCTTGCGAGCTGTACAAGCCAGTCTCCCAAACTCCAAGCTTTTCTTATTTACTGATGCTTCTGCCAAAGATGGGAATTTAAGCGGTCAGGTTGCATCAGAAGCTGCTGCCAAAAATACGCAAATTAGTTTTCTTCTCAATGGTTCTTGTTCTCCTATAGATCCTGCCTATATAGAAGTTGCACGGCAAACAGGAGGACAAGTTTTTTCTCTTAATACATCTGAAATAAGCTCCGCATTCGACTTAATAAAACCCTATGTGTCGGGTAATTTAGGCTCGGTTGTTGCGGCACAAGGGATTCTTGATGGAGACTCAAAGACATTCGATGTACCCATTGATTCAACTGTTAACAATGCCATCTTCTCTGTATCAACATTACCTTCTGTTTCTTTACTGCGCTTATCGGGTATAGAAGTTCAACCGAATGCTCAAGAATTTCAACTAGATGCTCAAAATTTAGCCATTTCAGAATTCAGTTCTATTTCAAAATTTACTTCTGGATTAGCTTCTGTCTCTTTATTGAGTCCATCGGGAGTCGAGGTAAAACCAGGCGATTCAAATGTAACCATTACAGAACTTAGTTCCGGAAGCATTATCACAATAAACTCTCCTGACGCAGGCATTTGGAAACTTAAAATTGAGGGTTCGGGCGAGTTTTCCGTTGGGGTACAGGCTGATAGTCCGATTCAGCTTGACAATTTTGAAGTTGTCGAAAGAGGGATTAATTCAGTACACGGGGGGTTATTCCCAATTAACGAGCAGCTTGTAGCTAATACTACACTCACTGGTTTGGCTAAATTATTTGGCTTATTTAAGACAGCAGACTTCAGTTTAATCTCTGAAGCTGGTGACAAAATTCAATCAATTAACCTGCTCCCAGGCGATCCAGAGGCCACCGATTATGAGTTTGTTGGGGAGTTGCAAATTCCTACTTCTCCTTTCCGAATCGCAGTTAATGGGCTAGATGTTAATGACAAACCTTACCAACGAGTTTTACCACAGATATTTACTGCCTCCACTATTAAAACAACCCCTGAGCCTACTTCTATTTTTAGTTTATTAATATTTGGCAGTTTTGGTGCTAGCTTGGCATTCAAACGCCAACTGGATAAACGTCAGCCAGAACAAAAACCCAATCGTTGAAAGTATAAATGCCGTAGTGGTGGATTAATTGTTTTAAGGCTTGCAGGTCGGTGGGTTCGGTTAAGGTAAGCTGAGTGAACTTACAGCGGTTCCCGCTATTATAGCCAGTCTAAATGATTCGTGAAATTTTCTCTTCCCTCTTTCTCTGAGTTCTCTGTGCCTGGAGTGGTTTGTTATTGTTCATGACTCAAATAGACTAGCTATATGAGGTACAATATTCGATTACCCATTACTCATTACCCATGCATAGTCTCAGCTCCTCGCCCATAACTGTAGAATCTGGGCTTTATAGTGAGCCAGTAATACAAAAAGCGCCCTCCTCTAAGGGAAAGCGCTTCAAGCTATTTAGATGAAGTTAAAACTTAGCCATTGATAACTGGAGCGGTCAGAGCAACGGGAGCGGCTTCACCAGCAGCCAAGTCTAAGGGGAAGTTGTGAGCATTACGCTCGTGCATCACTTCCATACCCA
>CBDTXL010000601.1:0-3521 GCA_965364435.1 uncultured bacterium | reverse complement strand
TAGTAAGGCGTAAGTCCTAAACGAAATCAGTAATCTTCACAGATTATTGCCGCCTATATCGAGACTGATTCAAAAGCTATCGTGATCTCAGTTCCTAGTATCCCTTCTGTTACCTCTATCTTTTTGAAGGAATGAGTTTCATGTCTACCACTACCGTTGGGAAAAAATTATTAATTGCTAAAGTTATCAATTTATTAAGTCTTGATAAGGCAGTTTTGCACTGTCTTAAAATCAGCCTTCGACCGAGAATTAAGCGGGAAGATAAATTCGCTGTTTCTGTTCTTATAGAAGCTTTAAAGGATGACGAGGGGGAGGTTCGGTGGCATGCCGCTTGGGTTCTATCGAAAATTCCTTCTCAAGCTAAAGATGCTGTTCCTGTTCTTATAGAAGCTTTAAAGGATGAGGAGGGAGAGGTTCGTCGTCTTGCTGCGAAGACTCTGGAGTCTATGGGTTCGGCAGTGGAAATACCTGTTTCCGTTCTTCAGGAAGCCTTGGAGGACAATGAGATAGAGGTTCGTAGTTTTGCCTCCAGAACTTTGGCAGCTCACTTTAGTTGACGAAGTAGTCATTAGTCAAACGGATAAGTTCGGTACAAGCGGAACTGCGTTCCGCTACGAAGAGCGCTCTCAAGCGTGGGCGAAAAAAACTAGGTAGAGACGCGATATATCGCGCCTCTACTAAAAGCTCCTATTTGACAGGTGGGAAATTTTGTGGCGGTATTTCCTCATAAGGAGAAGGAGAAGGTGGAGAGTTTTTCTGTGATTGAGCGAGCATCGTCGATACGACGGTATAACCAAAATATGAGGGTATAGCGATCGCCATCAGAACTGCGATCGCACCCAGCAAGCTTAGGGGCGTCAATGACGAACCGTAATTGCAGCGGTAGGGGTCATAAGAAAGCTGTTCCGTATCAAGGACATTGCGTAAGGCAATCAGTCGCTTGAACCTTACCCGCCGGTCATCAAGTTTTTCCAGTAGAATCCAGCCTGACATCGCCTCCTCTTCGCACAACTGTTGAAAAACAGCTGGCTTACGAAACACGTCGCGCGTCGCTCGCACAATCTTGAATTCCCAGCCAACCAGCTGCGGGTCTGTAGATATTTGCATCGGACGACTAGGCGGGTCAACCTTCCCTTTACGTTGCAGCGGTTCTACCAATGCTGAGTCTTCTTTTGATTCAAAACAGGTCAAAATTTCTTCCTCCTCCTGATGTCGCTGACTGGTAACAATCTGTTGCCAGCGCAGCCATCCACTCACCATCACCGCCTGCCAACCTAGATTGCCGACCAACAAACTCCAAATCGTCACTTCGAGCATTTTTTGTGCCGCTTTTCTCCCTGAAACTGGCAGAGAATCTTCAACCCTTCAACCCTTCAAGGGCAAATAGCCCTCTACAACATAATCTGACCCCAGCTGACGCCAACTTACCCTTTCTAAAGTCAGGGCATCCGTCATTGTGGCAAACCCCAAATCCCCTACAGGTGACGGTGCCACCTTGCCGCCGACGATTTTCGGGGCAATGAAGGCGAGGACTTTTTGCACTGCGCCATCTGCGATCGCGCTTGCTGCTAAAGTACCGCCACATTCCCATAACACGCTTGAAAGCTGCCTGTCATACAAGTACTCCATCACCTTTGCTGGTGTCAGGGGCGTTAACTCCACCACCTCCACTCCCTTTTTCACTAGCTGCTGTAATAAATCCGGATTGGCTCCTACCTGGGTCAAGACTAAAGTAGGAGCGTCAACTGTTTGCCAGACATGAGCGTCAATTGGCAGGTCGAGGGTGCGACTCATCACCACCCGCAGTGGATTGTGGGCGTCTGGATGATGGCTTGTTAGGTAAGGGTCATCCAAGCGCACCGTATTACCGCCAACAATCACAGCATCACAAGCCGCCCGGAGTTGATGCACATGAGTCCGCGCCTCGTTACCAGTGACCCAAGTGCTGTGACCGCTGATGGTGGCAATTTTGCCGTCCAGCGTCATGGCGTACTTAAAAATTCCCAAAGGACGCTTGTGGAGAATGCGATGAATAAAAGCTTCATTGAGCTGACGGCAAGCGGCTTCTTCAACACCGACCACAACTTCAATTCCAGCGGTTCGTAACCGCTCAATTCCGCCGCCTGACACCCGTGGATCTGGGTCAACCATTCCCACCACTACCTTCGCGACGCCCGCTGCAACTAACGCTTCTGAACAGGGCGGCGTCCGTCCGTAGTGATTGCAAGGTTCCAGATTTACATAAATAGTGGCTCCCCTCGCCTTTTGGGCGGCTTCGCGTAGGGCAAAGACTTCGGCATGGGGAAGACCCGCACCGGGATGAAATCCTTCCCCCACAATCTCTCCATCCTGGACAATCACAGAACCCACCAGGGGATTGGGGGTCGTTCGTCCGAGGGCGCGGCGGGCAAGTTCAATGCACCGCTGCATCATGGTGCGGTCAAATTGGGCGTCTAGGGGATAGTTTTCCATTAGATTGCTGTTGTTCTGCTTACCCCTGAGTTTAATTAATCAGGGCAGCAAACATACTTTAGGAGTAGCTTGAAATCGGTAGAATGGTCACGAACCCTGAAGCGTTAACGATAATGCACGTACTGTTCCGCGAGTATAACCCTTTCGATTTGTGGATTTGGCTGGAGTTCAGCACCGTTCCCTCCCCGATGGAAAAGGAATACGTTGAAGAAGTTTTCAACTCTTGGTTTTACATAGGCAAACTGGGGGGATTTGACGCTGAAAATCTTCAGGTTCAGGATGTTGGTGTTGATATCAGCTACATGGACTATGACGATAGGGCAGCAGACAGCAGCCTGATGGCACTTATGCATAATAAGGGCGATTTTGAATATGAAGGGACTTGGGGGCGATGCTGGTTTGACTTGGGTACCAGTGACGCGATCGCTCTCGATGTCTTGATCAACTCTCTTAGGCAGCTTTCTAAAGAATATGTCACTATCGAACGATTATTCATTGGTGGTGAAAATGAAGATTGGCTGGTAGAAAATAATCACCAGCCCCTTTTCTCTGAAGCTCAGCAAAATTGAGGCTCGTTCTAACTTGTTCTCAGCAAGGGTAGCAGTTAGGGGAAGGCAATCTCAGCCTTGAGAAGCTGTTAGTTGAACGCGCAGGCGTATAGTACGGTTAAAATAAACAATGCACCAATCTAACCAAATTCGTGTACTTGCACTGGGATTGATTCTGGAGGGCGATCGCATCTTTATTTCCGAAGGCTGCGACCCAGTAAAGCAACAGACCTTCTATCGTGTTATGGGGGGAGGTGTTGAGTTTGGAGAAACTAGCTATGACGCCTTAAAAAGAGAATTTCTAGAGGAAATACAGGCGGAATTAACTAATATTAAATATCTGGGATGCCTGGAAAACCTGTTTACTTTCAACGGTCAACCGGGTCACGAAATCATTCAACTGTATCAATGTGATTTTGTTGATCCAAAGTTTCATCAGCTGGAAGAGTTAGTTTTTCCTGAAGGCGATCGGAAAAAAAGGGCACTTTGGGTAGATACTAA
>CBDTXL010000600.1:0-3522 GCA_965364435.1 uncultured bacterium | reverse complement strand
GGTCAGGCACAAGTGAGGGGTGTGGCGGGGACTTGGAAAGATTTAACCGATAACGTCAACTCGATGGCAAGCAACCTCACTGCCCAAGTGCGAGGCATTGCCAAAATCGTGACGGCGGTTGCCAATGGCGACTTGAAGCGAAAACTGATGCTGGAAGCTAAGGGTGAGATTGAAACCTTAGCTGACACGATTAACGAGATGATCGATACCCTGGCAACGTTTGCCGACCAGGTTACTACGGTTGCTCGCGAAGTGGGGATTGAAGGCAAGCTGGGGGGTCAAGCGAAGGTGCCGGGGGCATCGGGAACCTGGAGAGATTTGACGGACAATGTGAACGAACTGGCGGCGAACCTCACGACTCAGATGCGAGCGATCGCAGAAGTAGCGATCGCAGTGACCAAAGGGGACCTAACCCGGTCGATCTCAGTCCAGGCGGAAGGGGAACTGGCAATCCTCAAAGACAACGTCAACCAGATGATCGCCAACCTCCGGGATACAACCCAGAAAAATACCGAGCAAGACTGGTTGAAAACCAACCTCGCTAAGTTTACCCGGATGCTACAGGGACAGCGAGATTTGGAAACCGTCTCCAAACTGATCTTGTCGGAACTCGCCCCCTTGGTTGCCGCACAACACGGCGTGTTCTTCCTCATGGAAGCGTCTGGAAACCATCAGCCGTATATGAAGCTCCTCAGTACCTACGCCTACCGCGAACGCAAGCATCTGGCTAACCGATTCCACTTGGGTGAAGGTCTAGTGGGGCAATGCGCCCTGGAAAAAGAGCGGATTCTCCTGAGTGAGGTGCCGGACAACTATATCAAGATCAGCTCGGGATTAGGGGAAGCCACTCCACTCAATGTCGTTGTCTTACCCGTACTCTTTGAAGGGCAGGTGACAGCGGTAATCGAGTTGGCGTCTTTCCGACGCTTTAGTGAGATTCATCTGACCTTCTTCGATCAGCTTACCGAAAGTATAGCGATCGTCTTGAACACGATCGCCGCCAGTATGCGTACTGAGGAGTTACTCAAACAGTCCCAGTCTTTGGCAGAGGAGTTGCAAAGCCAGCAAAACGAACTCAGGGAGACCAACAAGCGATTAGAACAACAAGCACAATCCTTAAAGGCATCCGAGGACCTGCTGAAGAACCAGCAGGAACAATTGCAACAGACCAACGAAGAGTTGGAAGAAAAGGCGCGATTGTTATCGTTGCAAAACAAAGAAGTCGAGCGCAAGAATCGGGAGATTGACCAGGCAAGGCGGTCTGTGGAGGATAAGGCTGAGCAACTGGCGCTGACTTCCAAGTACAAGTCTGAGTTTCTTGCCAATATGTCTCACGAGTTGCGGACGCCACTCAACAGCCTGTTAATCCTGGCGAAGCTGATGAGCGATAACCCTGAGGGCAACCTGACACAAAAGCAAGTTGAATACACCCGAACGATTTATTCAGCAGGTACGGATCTGCTGGGGCTAATCAATGACATCCTGGATCTCGCCAAGATTGAATCGGGAACCATGTCAGTTGACATCGACCAGCTCCCGTTCACAGAAGTGCGAAACCATATGGAGCGAAATTTCCATCAAATCGCAGTGGATAAAGGACTCAATTTCACAGTCTTTTTCGACCCTCGGTTGCCGAAGGCAATGTATACCGACGCGAAACGCTTACAACAAGTCCTCAAGAATCTACTCTCCAACGCTTTTAAATTTACGGAGCAGGGTGAGGTAGCTTTGCGGGTTGAGCCAGCCGCGCAGGGATGGAGTAGTGACAATGAGATCTTGAATCGTGCTGAGATGGTTGTGGGTTTCGCGGTGAGGGATACCGGCATCGGCGTTGCTCCCGACAAGCAAAAGGTGATTTTCGAGGCATTTCAGCAAGCCGATGGTACCACCAGTCGCAAATACGGTGGCACGGGCTTGGGGTTGTCAATCAGCCGAGAAATCGCCCGACTCCTCGGTGGCGAGATTACCCTTGCCAGTAGCGTCGGTGAGGGGAGTACCTTCACGCTCTACCTACCCCAGACTTATGCCGGGGAGCGGCAAGAGCAAACCTCCTTTAACGCCCCCTTAGCAAAAGGAAGCCAGAGACGAGAACCAAGAAGCTTCCAACCTTCCAACCTTCCAACCACCAACCTTCAACCTTTAGCCCTCCCACCTTCCAACGTTCAAGCTTCAACCCTTCAAGCTTCCAACCACCAAGCTTCCAACCACCAAGCTTCCAACCACCAAGCTTCCAACCTTCAACCCTTATCAGATGACCGGGAGGATATCCAGTCGGGAGATCGGGTGCTTTTAATTGTGGAAGATGACATCAACTTTGCTCGTATCCTCTTAGATATGGCACGGGAGCAGGGCTTCAAGGGTATTGTCGCCTTACGCAGTGATACGGGTCTAGCACTGGCGCGGGAATTCAAGCCCGATGCCATCACCCTCGACATTCGCTTGCCCGTGATGGATGGTTGGACGGTTCTCGATCGCTTAAAGCATGATCCGGCCACTCGTCATATCCCCGTCCATATCGTCTCAGTCGAGGAAGGGCGGCAACGTGGTCTACAACTCGGAGCGATCGCTTATCTCCAAAAACCCGTAAGCCGCGAGGTGTTGCTCTCAGCGTTGACCAACATGAAGGGTTTTGTTGATCGCAAAGTGAAAAACCTGCTAGTCGTAGAAGACAATGAAGTTCAACGCAATAGCATTGTAGAACTGATCGGCAATAGCGATGTCTTGACCACTGCCGTAAGTACGGGAGCAGAGGCTCTGGAAGCGCTCAAGGCTGGGCAGTTTGATTGCCTTGTCCTTGATTTGGGGCTGCCGGATATGACGGGTTGGGAACTGATCGAGCAGATTAAGCAGGAAGTTAATCTCTCAAGGATTCCCATCATCGTCTATACCGGCAAAGACTTAACCCAGCAAGAAGAAACCCAACTCAAGCGCATCGCTGAGACAATCATTATCAAAGACGTGCGATCGCCAGAGCGTCTTCTCGACGAAACTGCCTTATTCTTGCACCGAGTCCAGGCGAATTTGCCTCAACCCAAGCGGCAGATGCTGGAGAAGCTTCAGCAGACAGACACTGTCCTTGCTGGCAAGAAAGTCCTAATCGTCGATGACGATGTCCGTAATATCTTTGCCCTTACCAGTATGCTGGAGCGCTATCAAATGGAGATTCTCTATGCCGAGAACGGCAGGGATGGCATTGCGCTGTTACAAAACACACCCGATATTGATGTCGTTTTGATGGATGTGATGATGCCGGAAATGGACGGCTACGAAACGACTCGTGCCATCCGCAAGCTGAGTCAATTTGCCTCACTACCGATCATTGCCCTCACAGCCAAAGCAATGAAAGGCGATCGCGAGAAGTGTATTGAGGCAGGGGCCTCTGATTACATCACCAAACCCGTTGATACTGAACAGTTGCTCTCCCTAATGCGCGTTTGGCTCTATCGCTAGGGGTAGGTACAGGAGGGACGCTTAGAGCGAAAATTTAAGAGGTCTTCCCACTGGATACCTCTTTATAAGTAG
>CBDTXL010000599.1:0-3524 GCA_965364435.1 uncultured bacterium | reverse complement strand
GAATAACTTCCTGGGGGATGGTGCTGCTATGAATCCCCGCCGGATGGTGAGTGATAACACGGCGAAAGCGATCGATGAAGAAGTTAAGGAAATTGTTGAAACCGCTCATCAGCAAGCCTTGGATATTCTCAACAACAATCGAGACTTGCTCGAAAAGATTGCCCAGCAAATCTTAGAAACTGAGGTGATCGAAGGCGAGGAACTGCAAAGCCTCCTCAACCAAGTGCGTCCAGTGGAAAAGGTGCCTGCTGCTGTCTGATACTGAGTTGTGCAGTCTAACGTAGAATTTAATGAACCACAGAGGCACAGAGGACGCCCTCGGTAAGAGAAAGAGAGAGTGATACGTTTGAATGCAACTTGGTATGAAGTAGTTGAAGTCTAACGCTTAGGTGCGGAATCTTCTATATTCTGCACCTTTTTCCGGTGGATAGGTGATACCAGAGTCGTTTTGATGGCTCCCTTACTGTTTAACTGGTAATCGGTAATTGGTCATTAGTTATTGGTTGGGAGTTTCCATCACCCATTACCCATTACCCATTACCCATTACCCACCCCTTTAAGAAACTTTACAATTGTTAAAAATACATCAATGCTCTCACTCCTATGCAGATAACATATTTCGGAGCAAACAGCTGGCTACTCGAACTCGGACAAAAACGCATACTGATTGACCCCTGGTTAGTGGGTTCCTTAATCTTTGGCAATCTCCCCTGGTTGTTCAAAGGCGATCGCTCTCAGCCCCTTGACTCCCTGCCTGATAAGATTGACCTAATCCTGCTGTCTCAAGGATTAGAAGACCACGCCCATAAACCCACCCTGGAACAACTTGACAAGACAATTCCCGTGGTGGGTTCGGTCAGTGCAGCTAAGGTAGTACAACAGCTAGGCTATAGCCAAGTAACGACGCTCACCCCCGGTCAAACCTTCACCCTCGCTAATCAAATCGAAATCCGGGCTTTACCGGGAGCGCCCATTGGACCCCTACAGAGAGAAAATAGCTATCTTCTAAAACAATTAGATAGCGGTACCACTCTCTACTACGAACCCCACGGTTATCCGCCGTCGGAAATAAAAGACTATGCCCCAGTGGATGTGGCAATCAGTCCAGTCGTTAACCTAGAATTACCCCTAGCAGGACCCATTATCCAGGGCAAAACCACAGCTTTGCAGCTAGCGCAATGGGTAAAACCCCAAGTGTTTCTCCCAACAGCAGCAGGTGGGGATGTGGAATATGGGGGATTGATTAATTCTCTGCTTCGCACGATTGGCAGCGTGGATGAATTGCGATCGCAACTGGTGCAGCACAACCTGCCGACCCAGGTAATTGACCCTCAACATGGAGAATCCATCGAACTCCCGCTCTTGCATCGAGTTGTGTAAATCATACTCCAGCCATACCTTAAAAGCATCTTGTGGCAATAAATGTTTGCCAAGAAGCAGCAGTGAGGATTTGAAAATGTACTCCATTCTCAACGAGGAATGGCTGGTCTGAAGCTTAATATATCTTTACTTTACCCCAGAAAAATAGAAAGATTCTTTGTCTCATTAAAGCCTCAGGGATACGAAGCTCTTAAACAGATACTTATCAAAGCTTAAAGTCTAATTAAAACTCTGCCTCTTTAGTCAGAAGAGAGGAAAAAGTTGCTTCATAGTTCTCTACCTTTCGATTATTCCCTCTGATAGAGTGACCTTTTTGTTCAAGTTGATATTCTGAACATATAAAGAGAAAGAAAAGCGTTGATAAAAAAGGAGAAAAGCAGATGATCGGTAATCTGATCGCTTGGGTTGTTTTAGGTCTGATTGCTGGTGCAATTGCTAAAGCCATCTATCCAGGTCACCAAGGCGGCGGTATCTTTGCAACGATTGGTCTAGGCATTTTGGGTGCTATGGTGGGTGGTTGGCTAGGTACTAACTTGGGCTTTGGGGGAGCTGCGGCAGCCTCGGTAGGAGCTTTCAATCTAGCAAGCATTCTCTTCGCCGTAATTGGTGCCGTAATCCTCATCTTCATCTGGGGCTTACTCACCCGTAGGGCTTACTAAGGTTTTAAAAAGCTCCACTTTAAAACATACAAACAAGAAAAAACATTAACCAACTAGGGAGAAAATAACATGATCGGTAATCTGATCGCTTGGCTTGTTTTAGGTCTGATCGCTGGTGCGATCGCAAAAGCCATCTATCCAGGGAACCAAGGCGGTGGTATCTTTGCAACGATTGGTCTAGGCATTTTGGGTGCTATGGTGGGTGGCTGGCTAGCTACTACCTTGGGCTTTGGAGCAGTTGCGGCAGGATCTTTCAATCCAGCGAGCATCATCTTCGCCATAATTGGTGCCATGATCCTCATATTCATTTGGGGCTTACTGACCAGACGGGCTGCATAAGTTTTTTTGGAGAATCTATTTGATTTGTTGCTTAGCCAAGCTCCCCCATCTTTCGGGATGGGGGATTTTCCATAAATAGACGGTTTTCCAATCAAAATAACTGATTTTTAAGTCTTATGTAAGAAAAAAAGCGTTAGATTAACAATGTTTCCCCAATAAACAGCCAGGAGATAGAAAATGCTGGAATTGTACCAATTTGAATTGTCGCAATACTCTGAAAAAGTGCGATTCATCCTGGATTACAAAGGGCTGGCTTATCGCAAGATTGAAGTAACGCCAGGAGTAGGACAGCTAGATCTCTTCCGACTGTCTGGTCAACGGCGGGTGCCGGTGCTCAAAGATGGAAGTACAGTGATTAGTGATTCTACCGCGATCGCCATGTATTTGGATCGCAAGTATCCAGACAAGCCGCTGATCCCTGTCGATCCCAAACAACGGGGACTATGCTTGCTCATGGAAGAGTGGGCAGATGAGTCAATTGGCCTCAAAAGTCGGAAGGTGCTGTTTGGGGCATTGAGCCAAAATCAAAGCTTTCGGACATCCATTTTGCCAAACACAACACCTGATTTCCTCAAAACTCTAGTCGGTGCCGTACCTCCGGAAGTACTTGAAGTTCTGGGTGCTGGTGTGGGTTTGGGGGCAGACACTGTAAAAGAGGCAAAAGACGCCCTCAAGCAAGACTTGGAAGCCCTCAGTCTGCTGCTACTGGATAGTCCCTATCTGGTCGCCGACTACCCTTGCTTAGCTGATTTTACGGTAGCTGGCTTAAGTTTGCTACTCAAGTTTCCAGCAGGTCCCTACTTGGATCTGCCTGAAGCAGTGAAAGGTAAAGGAATTCCGGAATTGGCTGACAGTAGCGCTTATGAAACATTTTTCGACTGGCGCGATCGCCTCTATGCAGAGTATCGTAAGCCAATGACATCTACCGTAGGCAGTGATTCAGCACCCACATCCATTGAAATTGATTAGGTGCAATTTTCTCCTCAAAGCGTTTCATAACTAGGTCGGTGTAATTCAATGGTCTCTTAAGAAGGATTCGGGTAAACTTCAAGTTCTACTTGAAATCTAGGATCACCTGACAATGACGATCTATTATGGAACCACCAAAAATGACACCTATATTGTCAATAGCACCGTTGACAGGAT